>CAZZHX010000008.1:0-32072 GCA_964653535.1 uncultured Mycobacterium sp.
GTGACGGCCGGGACGGTCGCGTTGATCGGGATGCGGTCGCGCCGCGCCCGCTTTCCCGGCGCACGCACGGCCAAGGTGAAGGTCGCCGAGCCGGGGCAGACGCTGGCCGACGACGTCGAACGGGTGAACGCCGTGCGGGAACTGGTACCGGTCGTGCGGGTCGACGCCAACGGCGGCTGGAGTGTGGCGGAGGCGGTGCGGGCGGCCGCCGCGCTGACCGCCGACGGCCCGCTGGAGTACCTCGAACAGCCGTGCGCGACCGTGGCGGAACTCGCGGAGCTGCGCCGGCGGGTCGACGTGCTGATCGCCGCCGACGAAAGCATCCGCAGGGCCGAGGATCCGCTGGCGGTCGCCCGGGCCGGCGCCGCCGACATCGCCGTGGTGAAAGTCGCCCCGCTGGGCGGGGTCCGGGCCCTGCTCGACATCGCCGCGCGGATCGGCATGCCCGTGGTGGTGTCCAGCGCACTCGACTCGGCGGTGGGGATCGCGACGGGCCTGGCCGCCGCGGCGGCACTGCCCGACCTGCGGCACGCCTGCGGGCTCGGCACCGGCGGGTTGTTCCGCGACGACGTCGCCGGGCCCTCCGCGGTCACGGTGCCGGTGGACGGCCACCTGGCGGTCGGGCCGGTCACTCCCGATCCGGTGCGGATGCGGGCCCTGGCCGCGCCCCCCGAGCGGCGGCAGTGGTGGATCGACCGAGTCAGGGCCTGCTACCCGCTGCTTGTACCGTCGACCGGGTGATCAACCTGGCCTACGAGGACACCGGGTCCGGCGAGCCCGTCGTGTTCATCGCCGGCCGCGGCGGAGCCGGGCGCACCTGGCATCCGCACCAGGTCCCCGCTTTCGTGGCCGCCGGATATCGCTGCATCACCTTCGACAACCGCGGGATCGGTGCCACCGAGAACGCCGAGGGCTTCACGACCCAAACCGTGGTCGCCGACACCGCCGCCCTGATCGAGTCGCTGGGTGCCGCCCCCGCGCGTCTGGTGGGGGTGTCGATGGGGTCCTTCATCGCCCAGGAGCTGATGGTGGTGCGGCCCGAACTTGTCCGCGCCGCCGTCCTGATGGCCACCCGCGGTCGCCTCGACCGCGCCCGCCGGTTCTTCTACGAGGCCGAGAACGAGTTGTACGCGTCCGGAATCGAGTTCCCGCCGGCCGTCGACGCGCGGAGCCGCCTGCTCGAGAGTTTCTCCAGGAAAACGCTCAACGACGACGAGGCCGTCGCCGACTGGATTGCGATGTTCGAGGCGTGGCCCACCAAGCGCACCCCGGGTCTGCGCTGCCAAATGGACGTGGCGCCGAACACCAACCGGCTGCCCGCATACCGCAGCATCGCCGCACCGGTGCTGGTGATCGGCTTCGGCGACGACGTGGTGACCCCGCCCCACCTGGGGCGCGAGGTCGCCGACGCCTTGCCCCACGGCCGTTACCTGCAGATCCCGGATACCGGTCACCTCGGGTTCTTCGAGCGGCCGCAGGCGGTCAACTCCGCGATGCTGCAGTTCTTCGCCAAGACCTGACGGGCGATAACCCCACGTCGGACGCGCGCCCGGCGGCTTATGACACCCTGTAGGAGTGAACCCGTCGACGACACAGGCCCGCGTCGTCGTGGACGAACTCATCCGCGGCGGCGTCCGCGACGTCGTGCTGTGCCCCGGGTCACGGAACGCGCCGCTGGCCTTCGCCCTGCACGACGCCGACCGGGCCGGCCGCATCAGGTTGCACGTCCGCATCGACGAGCGCACCGCCGGCTACCTAGCCGTCGGCCTGGCGATCGGCGCGGGGGCCCCGGTCTGCATCGCGATGACGTCCGGCACCGCCGTCGCCAACCTCGGCCCGGCGGTGGTGGAGGCCAACTACGCCCGCGTACCGCTGATCGTCCTGTCGGCCAACCGGCCCTACGAACTGCTCGGCACCGGCGCCAACCAGACCATGGAGCAGCTGGGCTACTTCGGCACCCAGGTCCGCGCCGCCGTCAGCCTGGGCCTGGCAGAGGACGCGCCCGAGCGCCTGGACGCGCAAATCGCGACCTGGCGCTCGGTCACCTGTCGGGTGCTGGTCGCCGCCACGGGCGCCCGCACCGCGAACGCCGGGCCCGTGCAGTTCGACATCCCGCTGCGCGAACCGCTGGTGCCCGATGCCGAGCCCGTGGCCACCCCACCCGGCCGGCCCGGGGGCAAGCCGTGGACGTACACGCCGCCCGTCACCTTCGACCAGCCGCTCGACATCGACCTGTCGCCCGACACGGTCGTTATCGCCGGACACGGCGCCGGCGTGCACCCCAACCTGGCGGAGCTGCCCACGGTCGCCGAGCCGACGTCGTTCTCCGGCGAGCCGCCGGCAAACCCGCTGCACCCGTTGGCCCTCACCGTCGCGCGCCCCAAGCAGGTGATCATGCTGGGCCGGCCCACGCTGCACCGCCCGGTGTCGGCGCTGCTGGCCGACCCGCAGGTGCCGGTGTACGCGCTGACGACCGGCCCGCGCTGGCCCGACGTCTCGGGCAACTCGCAGGCCAACGGCAGCCGGGCGGTCACCACCGGGACGCCCGACCCGGCCTGGCTGCACCGGTGCGCCGAACTCAACCGGCATGCGCTCGCGGCGGTCCGCGACCAGCTGGCGGAGCACCCGCTGACCACCGGCCTGCACGTCGCCGCCGCGCTGGCCGATGCGCTGCGGCCAGGTGATCAGCTGGTGCTCGGTGCGTCCAACCCCGTCCGCGACGTCGCGTTGGTCGGCCTCACCACGCCGGGTATCGCGGTGCGGTCGAACCGCGGGGTGGCCGGTATCGACGGCACGGTGTCCACCGCGATCGGGGCGGCTCTGGGATATGAGGCGACGCGCGGGGGCGCCGCCGGGCCGGACGAGCAGGCCCGCACCATCGCGCTGATCGGCGACCTGACGTTCGTCCACGACAGCTCCGGGCTGCTGATCGGCCCTTCCGAGCCGACGCCGCGCCGGCTGACGATCGTGGTGTCCAACGACAACGGTGGCGGCATCTTCGAGTTGCTCGAGCAGGGCGACCCCCGGTTTTCCGACGTGTCGTCGCGGGTGTTCGGCACGCCGCACGACGTCGATGTGGGCGCCCTGTGTCGCGCCTACCACGTCGAGAGCCGGCAGATCGAAGTCGACGAGCTCGGTGCAGCCCTGGACGAGCCGGGGGCCGGGATGCGGGTGCTGGAGGTCAAGGCCGACCGATCGTCCCTGCGAGGGCTGCACGCCGCCATCAAGGCGGCTCTATGAGACGCCGGTGAAACGCCGACTGAGTATGGAATCTCCGAAAGCGTTGCTGCACATGCTCCTTCACGGCCGCAGCGATGAACCACCGAAAACCCGGGCGAGGGTGGTGTTGCGCTGGGTGCGGATCGCGGTGCTGATCCTGGCGGGCTTGGTGACCGCGCAGTCGGTGCTGTTGGTTGCCGGCGCCTGGCGTAACGACCTGGCGATCTCCCACGACATGGGGGTGGCGCAGGCCGAGGTGCTCAGCGCCGGGCCTCGTCGTTCCACCATCGAATTCGTCACACCCGAGCAGGTCACTTATCGGCCCGAGCTCGGCGTGCTGTATCCCTCCGAACTGTCGAAGGGCATGCGAATCTACGTCGAGTACAACAAGAACGACCCGAATCTGGTTCGGGTGCAGAACCGCAATGCGGGGCTGGCGATCATCCCGGCGGGGTCGATCGCGGTGGTGGGTTGGCTGGCCGCGGCGGCGGCGCTGGCGGGTCTGGCGTCGGCGGACAAACGGCTCGATGGCCGCGACCCCGTCGGCGTCGTGCCGGCGATATCCTTGTCCTGATCTGTCCCGAACTGCAGATTTCGCGCGACGTATACGTGTGGGCAACCTTGCCGACAGCCGGAACTGGGACTATCGCCTCGTGCGTGTTGCGATCGTCGCCGAATCGTTCCTCCCCAACGTCAATGGTGTCAGCAACTCCGTGCTGCGCGTCCTCGAACACCTGCGCCGGACCGGTCACGAGGCGCTCGTGATCGCACCGGACAACCCCGCCGGGGAACCCCGCGCGGAGCGCATCCACCAAGGCATCCGCGTCCATCGGGTGCCGTCGCGCATGTTCCCCAAGGTGACGACGTTGCCGCTCGGCGTGCCCGTGCCCCGCATCGTGAGCGTGCTGCGCGGATTCGATCCGCACGTGGTGCATTTGGCGTCGCCGGCGCTGCTCGGCTACGGCGGGCTGCGGGCGGCGCGCCGGCTGGGCGTCCCGACCGTCGCGGTGTACCAGACCGACGTGCCGGGCTTCGCAGCCAGCTACGGCATTCCGATGGCCTCGCGGGCGGCATGGGCATGGTTCCGCCACCTGCACCGCCTCGCCGACCGGACCTTGGCACCGTCCTCTGCGACGTTCGATTCGCTTGTTGAGCAAGGGTTCCCGAGGGTGCACCGATGGGCGCGCGGTGTCGATGTCCTGCGGTACGCGCCATCGGCCCGCAGCGAGGCGCTGAGGCGGCAGTGGTCGCCGACGGGCAAGCCGATCGTCGGGTTCGTCGGCCGGCTCGCGCCGGAGAAGCACGTCGAGAGACTGATCGCGCTGTCGGCGGGCGGTGACGTGCAGGTGGTCATCGTCGGCGAAGGCGTCGAGCAGCGCACGCTGCAGTCGGCAATGCCCGCAGCGGTGTTCACCGGTGCGCTCTATGGCGACGATCTGGCGGCGGCGTACGCGAGCATGGATGTCTTCGTGCACACCGGTGAGCACGAGACCTTCTGCCAGGTCGTTCAGGAAGCGTTGGCGTCGGGATTGCCGGTGATCGCCCCCGACGCAGGCGGCCCGCGCGACTTGATCACGCCCTGGCGCACCGGGCTGTTGCTGGGGGTCGACGAGTTCGAGGCTCGGCTGCCCGCCGCGGTCTCCCACTTGGTCGAGGAGAGGCATCGGTACGCCCCGGCCGCCCGGCGCAGCGTGCTCGGCCGCAGTTGGCCCGCTATCTGCGAGGAGCTGCTGGGACACTACGAGGCGGTGCTGTCGCCGGCGGCCCGGGCTAGTGTGCGGCGCGCGGCGGTCGGGACCGACCAGGCCAGGTAAGCCAGGTAGCGTCGACGTTGTGAGTCGCGCCGCCCTGGACAAGAACCCGCGGGACGTGGCGTCGATGTTCGACGGCGTCGCCCGCCGATACGACGTGACCAACACCGTGTTGTCGCTCGGGCGGGACCACTCGTGGCGGCGGGCGACGCGCGCGGCCCTGCAGATCCGGCCCGGGCAGCGGGTGCTCGATCTGGCCGCCGGTACCGCGGTGTCCACTGTCGAGCTGGAGAAATCCGGAGCGTGGTGCGTAGCAGCCGACTTTTCGGTCGGGATGCTGGCGGCTGGTGCCGCGCGCAGGGTCCCCAAGGTTGCCGGCGACGCCACCAGGCTGCCGTTCGCCGACGGGGTTTTCGACGCGGTCACCATCAGCTTCGGACTGCGCAACGTGGTCGACACGCACGCGGCGCTGCGTGAGATGTTCCGCGTCACGCGGCCGGGCGGGCGGTTGGTGGTGTGCGAATTCTCGACTCCGGCTAACGCGCTGTTCGCGACCGGCTACAAGGAGTACCTGATGCGTGCGCTGCCGCCGGTGGCGAGGGCGGTGTCCAGCAACCCCGAGGCTTATGTGTACCTGGCCGAGTCAATCCGGGCCTGGCCCGACCAGGCCACGCTGGCGGGTCGGATCACGCAGGCGGGCTGGGACGCGGTGCGCTGGCGCAACCTGACCGGTGGGATCGTCGCCTTACACGCGGCAGTGAGGCCACCGGCCGAGTTCTAGGTTCCGGCCCGTTGGATGAAGCCGGCCTGATTGGGGCAGTAGTGGTCGATCGCGGCGCCCAGGAATTGGAACGCCTGTCCCTGGGACGTGCCCCGGGGCAGGTTGTACTCGAGGAAGAACGCCGACTTGTACGGGTCGCCGTCGACGCCCTTGGTGATCCGCTCGCAGCTGATCTTGGCCAGCCACGCCAGCTGGTCCTGCGGACCGTAGACACCGAAGGTGTTGACCGTGTTCTTAAATGTGTAGTCGTAGTCGTCGGCCTGGGCCGGGCCCGCGAGCGCGATCGCCGCCACCGCCACAGCGCCGAGAACGGCAAAAGTGGTCCCCTTCATGAGCCGGACTATACACCCGGCACACTCCACCAAACCCAGCCCTTGGTCAGCTGAACGGCGCTCGGCGATCGACGAGCTGCGACAACCGCCCGCCGGATCGCCAGGCCCGCGCGACCCAGTCGGCGTCATCGTCGGTGACCAGGTTGGCCATCACCCGCACGGCGATCGTCATCAGCGTCGCGGAGCGCATCGCGATCGGCCCCGTCGCGGGCAGGAACCGTTGAAAGGTCAGCAACAGCCCGAGCCGTCTGGCGACCGAGAACCCGCTTGCGTAGTGCTGCTGCAGCACCGACGGCCACACGCCCGACAAGTCGGGGCCCTCCAGCAGCTCGGCGGCCAGCCGGCCGGTTTCCAGCCCGTAGTCGATACCCTCGCCGTTGAGTGGGTTGACGCATCCCGCGGCATCGCCGATCAGCACCCAGTTCGGTCCCGCCACACCGGACACCGCGCCGCCCATCGGCAGCAGCGCCGACGCCACCGACCGCGGTGGGCCGGTGAAGCCCCATTCCTCGCGGCGCAGGTCGGTGTAGGCGGCGATCAACGGCCGCAGCGCCAGATCCGCCGGCCGCTTCGACGTCGCCAGTGCCCCCACGCCGATGTTCACTTGGCCGTTGCCCAGTGGGAAGATCCAGCCGTAGCCCGGCAGCACGGCGCCATCGGGGGAGCGCAGTTCCAGATGCGACGTCAGCCAGGGTTCGTCTGCCCGTTGCGATGTCAGATACCCGCGGGCCGCGACGCCGTACACCGTTTCCTGATGCCAGCGTCGGCCCAACGTGCGGCCCAGCGACGACCGGGCGCCGTCGGCCACGATGAGCTGCCGGCAGCTCACCTCGGTGCCGTCGGCCAACGTCAGCGACACCACCCGGCCCGACGAATCGTGCTGCACCGCGACGGCCTTGGTTCCCAGCATCATGCGCGCGCCAGAATCCTCGGCACATTGCCGGATCCGATCATCCAACTCCGAGCGGGCCACCGCGCTGCCGGTCGACGGGAATGACGGTCCGGGCCAGTCGATCTGCAGCTCGGCACCGAATCCGCTCATCCGCAGTCCCCGATGCCGGATGCGGCTGTCCAGCCAGCCGCCGAGCCCCAACCGTTCCAACTCGGCCACCGCGCGCGGCGTCAGCCCGTCCCCACACGCCTTGTCGCGGGGAAAGCCGGCGGAGTCGATGACGAGCACGTCGTGACCCGCCCGGGCGGCCCAGGCTGCGGCCGACGAACCTGCCGGTCCAGCACCCACGACCACCACCTCGGCTTCGGTGGCTCTGGTGGTTCCGGTCTGCACACCCACCAGTATGTTGGTCCAGTGGGTACTCCGGCGACGGTGGTGGGGGGCGTCGACTTCGGTGACCCTGCCTTCGCCGAGACCGTGCGTGGCGGCGTGGCGCGTATCGAGCAGCTCATCGACACGGAGTTGCGCAGCGCGGACGAGATCATGGTCGAGTCCCTCACGCTGTTGTTCGATGCGGGCGGGAAGCGGTTCCGGCCGCTGTTTACCGTGTTGTCGGCGCAGATCGGGCCGCGCCCGGACGCCGGCGAGGTGACCATCGCCGGCGCAGTCATCGAGCTGGTGCACCTAGCCACGCTCTACCACGACGACGTGATGGACGAGGCGCAGGTACGACGGGGCACGCCCACCGCCAATGTCCGCTGGGGCAACAATGTCGCGATTCTGGCCGGCGACTATCTGTTCGCGACCGCCTCCCGGCTGGTCTCCCGGCTGGGACCGGATGCCGTGCGGCTCATCGCCGAGACGTTCGCGCAGTTGGTGACCGGGCAGATGCGCGAGACCCGCGGCCTGACCGGGACGACCGACGGCGCCGACCCCGTCGAGCACTACCTCAGGGTGGTGTACGAGAAGACGGCCTGCCTGATCGGTGCGGCGGGCCGGTTCGGGGCGATGTTCTCTGGTTGCGACGCCGATCAGATCGAGCGACTGAGCCGGTTGGGTGGCATCGTCGGCACGGCCTTCCAGATCGCCGACGACATCATCGATATCGACAGCGAATCCCAGGAATCCGGCAAGCTCCCCGGCACCGACGTGCGTGAGGGGGTGCGCACGCTCCCCATGCTCTATGCGCTCCGCGAATCGGGCCCCGAGGCGACCCGGCTCGGCGAACTGCTGCGCGGGCCGATCGACGACGACGAGACGGTGGCCGAGGCGCTGGCCCTGTTGCGGGTGTCGCCGGGCATGGCCAGGGCCAAGCAATCCCTGGCGCAGTATGCCGACCAGGCGCGCCGGGAGCTCGCTTTGCTACCGGAGGGCCCGGGCCGGGATGCCCTGGCGGCGCTAGCCGACTACACCGTCAGTAGGCATGGCTAGGGCGTGCGTTCAGTAGGCTGAGGGCAGCAGTACCCGGAAGTTTTCAGGAGGGCACCGATGACCTGGCATCCCACCGTCAACAGGGTGAAGACCTTCGCGCTGTTGTGTGCCATGTCTGCCTTGATCGTGGTGGTGGGCTCGCTGTTCGGCAGGGGGGCGATGTGGATCGCCGTGCTGTTCGCCGTTGCCATGAACGCCTACACCTACTTCAACAGCGACAAGCTCGCGTTGAAGGCGATGCACGCCCAGCCGGTCTCCGAAGTCGAGGCGCCGACCATGTACCGGATCGTCCGCGAGCTGGCCACCGCCGCGCGTCAGCCGATGCCGCAGCTATACGTCAGCGACACCAACGCGCCCAACGCGTTTGCCACCGGCCGCAACCCGCGGCACGCCGCGGTGTGCTGCACCACCGGAATTTTGCAGATCCTCGACGACCGCGAGCTGCGCGCCGTGCTGGGCCACGAACTCTCCCATGTCTACAACCGCGACATCCTCATCTCGTGCGTCGCCGGGGCGCTGGCGTCGGTGATCACCGGGCTGGCCCGCGTGGCGATGTTCTCCGGCGACCGCCGGGGCGGGAATGTCCTTGCGCTGCTGCTGGCGTCGCTGCTGGGCCCGATCGCCGCCTCGGTGGTGCAGATGGCGGTGTCGCGGTCGCGCGAGTACCAGGCCGACGAGTCGGGCGCGGAGTTGACCGGCGACCCCCTGGCCCTGGCATCGGCCCTGCGCAAGATCACCACCGGGGTGCAACAGGCGCCGCTGCCGCCGGAGCCGCAGCTGGCCACCCAGGCTCACCTGATGATCGCCAACCCCTTCCGCGCGGGCGACCGGATGAGTTCGATGTTTTCGACGCACCCGCCGATGGAGGACCGCATCCACCGGCTGGAGAAGATGGCGCAGGGCTGAGACCGCCCCCTGGGGTCAGAAGCCCGACCCCAGCACCTCGTGGCCCGGCACCTCCGCGGCCAGGCCACGGTAGGCCTCTTCGACGGACGAACCGCGGTTGATCACCGCGTCGACCTCACCGGCGATCGGCATGCGCAGCCCGAATTCCTCGGCGAACTCCATGATCACGCTGGCAGCCTTGACGCCTTCGGCGACCTGGTTCATCGACGCGATGATCTCCGCGATCGGCTTGCCCGCGCCGAGTTGCTCCCCGACGTGCCGGTTGCGGCTGCGTTGGCTGGTGCAGGTGACGATCAGGTCGCCGAGCCCGGCGAGCCCGGGGAACGTATCGGGATTTCCGCCGACGGCCACGCCCAGCTTGGTCATCTCGCGCAGCGCGCGCGCGATCACCAGAGCGCGGGTGTTTTCCCCGATGCCCAGCGAATACCCCATCCCGACGGCGATGGCGTAGACGTTCTTGAGCGCGCCGGCCATCTCGACGCCCACCACGTCGTCGCCGGTGTAGACGCGGAACCGCCGGGTCCGGAACAGCGCGGCGAGCCGGGTCGCCAGGAACTGGTCTGGCATGGCCAGCACCGCGGCGGCGGCGTAGCCCTCGGCGACCTCACGGGCGATGTTCGGGCCCGCCAGGATGCCGGCGGGGTGGCCGGGCAGCACCTCTTCGACGATCTGCGACATCCGCAGGTTGGTGCCCTGCTCAAGCCCCTTGACCAGCGAGACCACCGGCACCCAGGGTCGCAGGTCCTTCGCCAGCTCGGTCAGTACGCCCCGAAAGCCATGCGAGGGCACACCCATGACGACGACGTCGGCGGATTGGGCCGCCTCGGCGAAGTCGGTGGTGGCGCGCAGGGTATCGGTCAGGATGACGTCGTTGCCCAGGTAACGGCTGTTGCGGTGATTGTCGTTGATGTCCTCGGCGGACTCCGCCGAGCGCACCCACTGCAGCGTCGGTCCCCGGCGAGCGCAGATCGAGGCCACCGTGGTTCCCCAGGAACCGCCCCCGAGTACGACGACATGGGGTTCGCGTGTGTCAGTTGCCATGGCGATCAGCGTATTGCCGTAGCCGGGGATTGAGAAGCGGCCCCCCGGCCGAACACCATCGCCTCCTCGATGCGGTCGAACCGGTAGTCGATGGCGTCGGCGAGGTAGTCCTGCCGGACGTTCCACGGCCGTTCGGTGCCGGACTTGGGCAGCGCGTGCTGTGCCCGCTGCACGTAGCCGGCGTTGATGTCCCACGCCGGCTTCTCGGGCATCGGTGCGTCACCCAGGTGCGGGTAGGCGTGGGTGTAGCCGTGAGCGGTCATGTGCTCCAGCAGCTTTGCCGTCGCCCGGGCGGTCATGTCGGCGCGCAATGTCCACGACGCGTTCGTGTAGCCCACGCACCAGAACAGGTTGGGCACGTCGTCGAGCATGTGGGCCTTGTAGACGAAGCGCTCCGTGGGGTCCACCTTGTCGCCGTCCATGCTGATCGCGACGCCGCCGAGGGCCTGCAACTGCAAGCCCGTGGCGGTGACCACGACGTCGGCATCGAGGTGGCCGCCGGATGTCAACGCGATGCCGGTGGCGTCGAAATGGTCGATGCGGTCGGTGACCACGTCGGCACGGCCACCGCCGATCGCCTCGTACAGGTCGGCGTCGGGGATCAGGCACATCCGCTGATCCCAGGGGTTGTAGCGGGGCTTGAAGTGGACGTCAACGTCGTACCCGGCGGGCAGGCTGCTGATCGCCTTGCGGCGCAGCAGCCACTTCACCGCACCCGGCGCCGTGCGGGAGAAGCGGAAGAACACGGCCTCGGTCAGCGCGCTGTACATCCGGATCACGCGGTGAGCGACGTTGCGGGGCAACACCATCCGGGCAACGGCGGCGACCTTGCCGTATCGGGACGCCGAGACAAGATACGTCGGCGATCGTTGCAGCATGGTCACCTTCGCGGCGCGCCCGGACATGGACGGCAACAACGACACCGCCGTCGCGCCGCTGCCGATGACGACGACCTTCTTGCCCGTGTAGTCCAGGTCCTCGGGCCAGTGCTGCGGGTGCACGACGGTGCCGCCGAAGCGCTCGATGCCGGGGAACTCAGGCGTGTAGCCCTCGTCGTAGTTGTAGTAGCCGCTGCCGAAGAACACGAACCGGCTGCGGTAGCGCTGTTCGGCACCGCCGTGCGCCCCGTCCTCGTCGACGGCGACCGTCCAGGTGTCGGTGGCCGAATCCCAGTCCGCCGAGCGGACGTGGCTGCCGAACCGGATATGACGGTCGATCCCGTACTTGTGGGCGGTGGCGGTCAGGTAGTCGCGGATGTGTTCGCCGTCGGCGACGCCCTCTTTGCGTGTCCACGGCTCGAAGGGGAAGCTCAGCGAGAAGATGCTGCTGTCGGAGCGCACGCCCGGGTAGCGGAACAGGTCCCAGGTGCCGCCGATGCGGGCGCGCCGCTCGAGGATTGTGTAGGTGAGTCCCGGGTTGCGCTCGGCGAGTCGATAGGCCGCGTCGATCCCGGAGATCCCTGCCCCGACGATGATGACGTCGACGCAGGCGTCGTCAGCCGGCGGCGTGGGGGTCATGGTGAACCTCGCTTCGCGTCTCGGGCCTCTTCTCGCCCGCCGAGCGTAACGCCACGGCGAAAAACCGCACTATTTTTCGCCGTGGCGTTACGGCCGCGGCCTACCGATAGTTGACGAACTGCAGCGCCACGTCCAGGTCGGACTGCTTGAGCAGCGCGATGACGGCCTGCAGGTCGTCGCGTTTCTTGCTGGTGACGCGGATCTCGTCGCCCTGGATCTGCGTCTTGACGCCCTTGGGTCCGTCGTCGCGGATGATCTTGGTGACCTTCTTGGCGTTCTCGCTGGTGATGCCCTGCTTGAGGGTGCCGTTGACCTTGTAGGTCTTGCCGGAGGGCTGCGGCTCGCCGGCGTCGAACGCCTTCATCGAGATGTCGCGGCGCACCAGCTTCTCCTTGAAGACGTCGACGGCGGCCTTGACGCGCTCTTCCGTCGAGGATACGAGCTCGATCGCCTCGTCGCCCTTCCACTCGATCGAGGTGTCGGTGCCGCGGAAGTCGAAGCGGGTGGCCAGCTCCTTGGCGGCCTGGTTGAGCGCGTTGTCGACCTCCTGGCGGTCGACCTTGCTGACGATGTCGAACGACGAGTCCGCCATTGATCCGTCCTTTCTCGGGTGTTTCCTCGGGTGACAGCCGTGTGTGATGTGTCTACCCGCTCGTTGTAGCCTGCTAAGCGGCAGGTTGCCCGAGCGGCCAATGGGAGCGGACTGTAAATCCGTCGCGCAAGCTACACTGGTTCGAATCCAGTACCTGCCACCAGCAGGTCAGAGGCTATTTGGCCGCGGAATTACTGACCGGACAGATGCGCGAGCGCCTAGGATTCGGCCGTGACGCTTGAGACCGCCACATGGGTCGCCGCGGGTGTCCTCGTCGTCCTGCTCGTCCCGGCGCTGATCTACCTCGTCGGGTCGTTCTCCCTGATGTTCGCCTCCGTCTCTGTGTGGCCGGGACAGAGCCACGCGGCGTCGATGCTGCGCGAGCTGTACTACGTGCTGATCACCCAGCCGCTGATCCCGCTGTACTTCTTCATCGGGCGCACATTCGGCGACGGGGACGGGACTCCCGTGATCTTCGTGCACGGATATTTCCAGAATCGAGCCGACTTCTGGTGGATGGCAAGGCAGTTCCGCACGGCGACTGAAGGGCCGTTGTACGGCTTCAACTATCCGTGGTGGGAGACCGTGGATCGCAACACTCCCCGGCTCGGCCGCTTCATCGAGCGGGTCTGCGCCGAGACCGGCGCGGAGAAAGTGGACCTCGTCGCCCACTCACTGGGTGGGCTGGTCTGCCTTGAGTACTCGCACTCTGCTGCCGGTATGAGCCGCGTCGCGCACTGCGTCACCATTGGAACCCCGCACGACGGGGTGAGCTGGCGGGGGCCGATCCCGGGCAAGGTGGGCGATGAATTGCGCGGGGGTCAGTTCGCCGCCGCTCGCCGGAACCGGACCGTGATTTCGCCGACGCTGAGCGTCTATTCGACGCACGACAACATCGTGTATCCGCCGTCCACAAGCCGGTTGTCCGACCGGGGCGGCAACGACGTGGCCGTCGAGGGCCTGGGCCATCTGTCGCTGCTGTATTCACCGGAGGTGACGCGGGTGGTGATGGAATTCATTGACGGCAAGGCGCCGTGATTGGTGCGTGGTGCCAACTTACTGGGGCAGCACGGCCTCGATGGCGCTGATGACCTCGGGTGCGTCGGGTTCGGTCCGGGGCCGGAACCGATTGACCACCGCACCGTCGGGCGAGACGAGAAACTTCTCGAAGTTCCACTGGATGTCGCCCGCGTCGCCGGTGGAATCGGCGGCCTTGGTCAGCTCGGTGTAGAGCGGGTGGCGGCCGTCGCCGTTGACGTCGGTCTTCTCCAGTAAGGGGAAGGTCACTCCGTAGGTCGTCGAGCAGAATTGCTGGATCTCCTCGGCCGTGCCCGGTTCCTGGCCCATGAACTGATTGCACGGGACGCCGACGACCGTCAGGCCGCGGCTGCTGTAGTCCTTGGCCAGCTTCTCCAGTGCCGTGTACTGCGGGGTCAGTCCACACTTGGAGGCGACGTTCACGATCAGCGCTGCTCCGCCTGACAATTCAGCCAACGTGGTCGGTTGGCCGTCGAGGGTTGTCAGGGCGATGTTGTTGAGGGTCATGCCGATGACGCTAACACTGCTCGCCCCGGTCACGCTCCCGTCGCCGCGACCGGTCTGGACGTCGACGTGACGGAGGCTTCGCTAAGAGCTGGGCAGGCCCCGTTCGACGAGTTGCGCGGCGATGACGTTGCGCTGGATCTCGTTGGTGCCCTCGCCGACGATCATCAGTGGGGCGTCGCGGAAGTAGCGCTCGACGGAGTACTCCGTCGAGTAGCCGTAGCCGCCGTGCACGCGCACCGCGTCCAAGGCGATCTGCATCGCGGTCTCGGAGGCGAACAGTTTGGCCATCCCGGCTTCCATATCGCACCGCTGGCCGGATTCGGCCCGCTCGGCGGCCAGCAGCGTCAGTTGGCGGGCGGCGGTGAGTTTGGTTGCCATCTCAGCGAGCAAGTTCCCCACCGACTGGTGTTTCCAGATCGGTTTACCGAAGCTCTCCCGCACCTGCGCGTACGCCAGAGCGTCCTCGCACGCGGCCCGCCCGACTCCGAGCGCCCTCGCCGCGACCTGAATGCGGCCGATTTCCAGGCCCTTCATCATCTGCGCGAAGCCGTGGCCCTCAACCCCACCGAGGAGGGCGCCCACGCCGGCGCGGTAGCCGTCGAACGACAGCTCGCAGCTCTCGACGCCCTTGTAGCCCAGCTTGGGCAGGTCTCGGGAGACTTCCAGTCCCGGGCCGGGTTCGACAAGCAGGATCGAGATCCCGCTGTGGCGGGGCGTGGCCTTAGGGTCGGTCTTGCACAGCAACGCGATCAACCCGGACCGGCGAGCGTTGCTGATCCACGTCTTGGTGCCGCGTACGACGTAGGAGTCGCCGTCCCTGATCGCCGTGGTGGACATCGCCTGCAGATCCGAACCACCGCCCGGCTCGGTCAGCGCCATCGTGGCGCGGATCTCGCCGGTCGCCATGCGCGGCAAATACTGTCGTTTCTGGTCCTCCGTCCCGAACTCCAGGAGCAGTTTCGCCACCACGGTGTGACCACCCATCGCCCCGGCCAGGCTCATCCACCCGCGGGCGAGTTCCTCGGTGACGTGGACATAGCAGGGCATCGATACCGCTGCCCCGCCGTACTCCTCGGGGATGGCCAGACCGTAGATGCCGATCTGTTTCATCGTCTCGATCAGGTCGGCCGGGTATTCGTTGGCGTGCTCGAGTTCGCTCACCACCGGTTTGACGTCTCGGTCGACGAACTGGCGCACGGTTTTGACGAGCAGTTCCTCGTCTTCGGTCAGCGGGGCCACGGACCTGTCCTCTCTGCCATAGATTAGTCGCGGAGGAAGATGTCGCCATCGACGACGGCCCAGGTTTCGGTGTCGTCACGCCACTGGCGAAGCGTGCCCTGTTCGCTGCTGCTCATCGCGTCCGCGACGGCCGAAAAGCGCTGGCTGCGTTCGTCGTTTTCGACACAGATCTCCATGAATCCCTGATCGTCAGTTGCCGCTCAGCGGCGGCGGTCCTTCGACACTATCTCACCTTTGAGATTCGGCGGGCAGCACCGCGTCGGCGACCCGGCGGCGATGCCAAGACGGGGAACCGAACAGCGCACGGTCGAGCAGGGCGCGTTTGAGCCACAGATGGGCGTCGTGTTCCCAGGTGAAGCCGATTCCGCCGTGCGCCTGCACCGCGTCGGTGCACACGGTCACCGCCGAGTCGCAGACGTACGCCTTGGCGGTGGAGACGGCCGTTCCCGCGGATCCGTCCGCGGGGTGCCCGGACAGGTCGTCGAGGGCCAACGACAGGGCGGCCTTGCCGGCCTCGATCGACACCGCCATGTTCGCGCACTTGTGCTTGATCGCCTGGAAGGAACCGATGGCACGGCCGAATTGGTGGCGCACCGTTGCATATGCCGCCGTTTCCTCCATCGCGCGCTCCGCCACCGCGGCCGCATCGCAGGCGACCGCGAACGCCGCCACCGAGTGCAGTCTCGCCAGCACGTCGAGCGCCCGTTCCCCTCGTGCCAGTACCCGATCGGCGCTCACGGGCACTCCGGAGAAGGTGACCGTGCCGAGCCGTCGCGTTCGATCCGTGGTGACCACGGCGTCCACGGTGACGTCGTGAGCCGCCACGGCGGCGACTATCAGCCCATCGGGGCCCCGCGCGGCGACGATCAGGTCGTCGGCGTCCGGAGCGTCGAGCACAAAGCCCGCCATCCCGTCGAGGACGTGGCGGTCCCGCTGGTCGGCCCAGGTCACCGCCCAGGTCGCCGGATCAGGTTGGCCTTCCGGACCGCCGAAGACCACCGCGCAGCGACGCTGACCCCCGGCCAGCGCGGGCAGCATGTCGGCGGCCAGTGCGGCGCTGTCACCCGCGAGCAGGGCGACCGGCGCCAGCACGGCGCTGGAGATGAACGGCAGCGGGACCACGCGGCGGCCCAATTCGTGCAGCACGACCCAGGCCTCAGCCAGGCCCGCACCCACGCCGCCGAACTCCTCCGGAACCAGCAGCCCGGTCAGGTCCAGTTCGGCTGCGGTGCGCCACAACTCGGCATCAAAGCTCTCCGGTGAATCCAGCACGGCGCGGACCCGTTCGGATGAGGCGTGGTCGTCGAACACCTCGCGCAGCATCGCGCGCAGATCATCGAGTTCGCCGGGTTCAGCCACCGTGGATCTCCATCAGTTCTCGCCCGGCGCGCGCGGCTCTCGGGGCAGGCCGAGGTGTTGCTCGCCGATGATGTTGCGCTGGATCTCGTTGGAGCCGCCGGGGATCGTCCAGGCAAAAGAGTTCAGGAAGTCGCACAGCCAGCTACCGGACTCCCACCCGGCGGACAGCACTAATTGGTACTGCACCTGCGCAGGGAGTCCGCGCAGCTCGGTGGCGTAGTCCATCAGGCGCTGCAGCAGTTCGCTGTAGTACAGCTTGATCATCGAGGCCTCGGCGCCGGTGCCGCGGCCGCCCGTCATGGCGTCGATGAGACGCCGGCACATTGCCCGCAGGATCTGTACCTCGCCGTGGAATCCTGCCAACCGCTCGCGCACCGCCGCGTCGGACAGGGCGGGGGTGCCGTCCTCCAAAGTCCACCCCGCAGCGCTCGCAATGAGATGCTGCAACCCCATCCGGTGCAGGCGCTCGGCGAGTTCGAGAATCGCGACCCCCCGCTCGGAGGCCAGCGTGGTCGCGGCGACCTGCCAACCGCCGTTCTCCGGGCCGAGGAGGTTGGCGACGGGAACCTCGACATCGTTGAGGAACAGCTCGCAGAAGTCTGTAGCCCCGGTCGCCTGCGTGATCGGCCGCACCGTGATCCCCGGGCTGTGCATATCCATCAGCAGATAGCTGATGCCCTGGCGTTTGGGGGCGTCGCGATCGGTGCGCACCAGAATGATGCACCAGTCGGCGTGCTTGGCCCAACTGGTCCAGATCTTCTGACCGTTCAGCACGTAGACATCCCCGCGCTTGTCGGCCCGGGTGGACAACGCCGCCAGGTCCGAGCCCGCACCCGGCTCCGAGAAACCCTGGCACCACACCTCGCCGTTCCGGATCCCGGCGAGAAAACGGCTCTTCTGCTCCTCGGTTCCGACGTGCAGGATCGCCGGGGCGGCATTGAAGATCGCGACCTGATAGGCCGACAGCCGAGGAGCGTCCGCCCGCGCCATCTCCTCGGCGAGGACGGCCAGCTTGGCCAGCGGCAGATCGCAGCCGCCCAGGTTCGTCGGCCAGTCCGGGGCCAGAAAACCGCCCGCCCGCAGTGTTTCGCGCCACTGACGCTGGAAGGCGATCTCCGCGTCCTCGTCGGCGTCGGCCTGGGTCGAACGCCAGTTCTTGGGAACGTGGTGCCCGCACCAGTCGCGCACCCGTGCCCGGAACTGCTCGCCTGACTCTTCCGTCACCGCGTCCTCCATCAGCCCGGCCTTAGCCCGCATGTCCGGCACGCGCCTCTTCCTGCCGGGACAGGCCCGCGGCGCCGATCAGTTCCTCGTGCAACTCGAACCACACGGTGTGGTACGAGTCGGCGATCGGGCGCGTCAGCCACGCTACGTCGCCGGCCTTCACCCGCTCCCACGCGCCTGCGAGCTTGGTGCCGTAGTTTCCCAGCCGCGGCACCTGTGTGGAGGCGTCGGCGACGATCTGCATGACCGTGTCGTGCAGCGCGTCGAGCCGGGCCAGTACCGCATCGTCATAGCTGGAGTCGGTGTGGTCGTTGGGCTGCCCATCGTTGAGTTGCCAGTCCGTCATGAGGGCCTTGAAGTCGGCGTTCACCGACCGGAAATCCGCGTAGGTCGCAGCCATCGCCGCAGAATCCACCGAGGATCGTTCGCCGGCAAGCAATTCCGCGAGGCGATCGCGTCCGGCGGGCGACAGCGTGAGCAGGGTGCCCCGCGTCACCAGACCGGCCGCAATCACGTCCTCGAGCGCTGCGTGGATCTCGCCGGCATCGGCGTTCAGGGTCTGCGCGACGTCGCACTCCTGGGCCCGACCCTTGAGCCGAAGGGCTTGAAGTATTCGTAGGTTATTCATCATCACCTCGGAATAGACCGTATACGGCAGAATCGATGGTTAGGCTAGGCCAGGTTCAAGGCCAGGTTCAAGGCCAGGTTCGAGGGTGAGGTCGCTTCCGCACGAAGGAGTCAATCACCAGTGCCCGACGCAACCGCACGGGCGGCGGACTCGTTGGATGCTGTCGGCGAGTCGCCGGTATCCCGGCCCCGCCGGTGGCTGCGGTGGGGGCTGCTGACGGTGTGGGGCCCGGGTCTTGTGGTGATGTTGGCCGACACCGACGCGGGTTCGCTGATCACCGCGTCGCAGTCCGGCGCCCAGTGGGGCTACCGCATGGTTCTGCCGCAACTGATCCTGATACCAATCCTGTACGTGGTGCAGGAGATGACCATCCGGCTGGGCATCGTCACCGGCAAGGGGCACGCGGCGCTGATCCGGGAACGGTTCGGCCGCGGCTGGGCGTGGCTGTCGGCGTTCACCCTGTTCGCCTCGGCGATCGGAGCGCTGCTCACCGAATTCGCCGGCGTGGCCGGGGTGGGCGAGCTCTTCGGCGTCTCGCGCTGGGTGAGCATTCCTGTCGCGACCGCCGCGCTGCTGACGCTGGCCATGACCGGAAGCTATCGCCGTGTCGAACGCATCGGCCTCGCCGTGGGCGCGGCCGAACTCGCTTTCCTGGTCGCCATGGTGATGGCGCGGCCCGACCTCGGAGCTCTCGCCGCGGGCCTGCGGTCCATGCCGCTGGGCAACTCGTCGTATCTGCTGTTGGTCGCGGCCAACGTCGGCGCGGTCATCATGCCGTGGATGGTCTTCTACCAGCAGGGCGCGGTGATCGACAAGCACCTGTCGGAGGCCATGATCCGCCAGGAGCGGCACGACACCGCCGCCGGCGCCGTGCTGACCCAGATGATCATGGTCGCGGTGGTGGTGACCGTGGCAGCGACGATCGGCAAGGACAATCTCGAGACGCCTCTGCAGACGGTCGGGGACATCTCGAACGCCCTCACCCCCTACCTGGGCCGTATCGGCGGCACACCCTCAACGAGCGCCCCAGCCGCGCCACCGCCAAGTTCTACCCCACCTATGCGCTGATGCACATCGTCGGCGCGGCGCTCGTCCTGGCCAGCGTCAACCTGATCGACCTGGCCGTCGACGTCGAAGTGATGAACGCCCTGCTGCTGCCGCCCATCGTGCTGGGGCTGCTGCTGGCGCTGGAAGCCCGGGCGCTGCCGGAGCAGTGGTGCATGCGCGGACCACGCAAGTACATCACCCGCGCCCTGTGCCTCGTCGTCATCGGCTTCGGGCTCTACATGGTCCCCCAGGCACTCGGGTCGCTCTGAGGCCACTCGGGCCGGGGCGTCACCCTTGCAGGCGCAGCCGCACTAGCCGCGTCGTCGACGTCTCGTCGAGCTCGACGACATCGGACCGGGAACGCAGAAAGTCGCTGAACGACTTGAACCCGAGGGACTTTTCGCTGAACGACGGATCCATCCGCTTCATCTGCGCCTTGACCTCCGAGTTGTGCAACCACTCGACGTCGTCTTTCTCCAGCCCGATCTGCAGCGCGCGTGTCAACACAGCGGTGGCGCCGGCCTGCAGATCCGGCGCCTCGGGGTCGTCGGGTTCAGCGGGTTCAGCGTCCTTGGACGGCGAGGTTTTCCGCTTCGCCGAGGTTGCCTGAGCGTCCACCGGATGCGCCTCGGGCTCGGCTTTGGGAACCCCGGGCAGCGCGTCGTAGACGACGAAATCGTCGCACGCCGCCGCCAGCGACCGGCTCGACGAACCCGCCACCCCGATCCCTACCACGTACCGGCCGAGCCGTTTGCAGCGCTGCGCGAGCGGGATGTAGTCGGAGTCGCCCGCCACGATCACCACATGGGTCAGGTCGGGCAGCCGGAACATGTCCTCGACCGCGTCTACGGCGAGCCGGATATCCGCGGCGTTCTTCCCGTACGCCGCCGCGGGGAACAGCTGCACCAGATCGACCGCCCGGGCCACCAGCTGCCCGCGGTAGCCGGCGTTGAAGTCGGCCGACCAGTCCGCGTAGGCGCGAGTGAGCACCAGTGTGCCGAACGACGAGGCGAAGTCGAGGATCGCTCCGACGTCCACCCTGGCGCGGGACCGCCGGTCGGTTTGCCGGTCGGACCCCTTGGCCCTGTCGCGCTGGAACGAGCCGCGCCCGCTCATCTGGTCGTACCGAGAGATCACGATGTTGTCGAAATCGAAGTACACGGCTACGCGGGCGGAAACCGGCTCGGTCATGGCATCCATCCTCCCCCGGCGGCCCAGGGTCTGATCCCTCGGTTCACCGTCAAACTTTCCCAGCGCTCTGGCGAGCCGCCGGGCACCGCCCCCGGTAGTCGACCTGCCAATGCTTGATGCCGTTGATGAAGGGTGACCGCAACCGCTCGGGCTCTCCCCCCGACGTCAGGTCCGGCAGGTGGTCGGCGATTGCGTTGAACATCAGGTCGATCGTCATGCGCGCCAGGTTCGCCCCGATGCAGTAATGCGCCCCGGTGCCGCCGAATCCCACGTGCGGGTTGGGGTTGCGCACGATGTTGAAGGTCCCCGGCTCGTCGAAGACCTCTTCGTCGAAGTTGGCGGAGCGGTAGAACATGACCACCCGTTGGCCCTTGTTGATCTGCGCACCGCCGAGTTCGGTGTCCACCACGGCGGTGCGCTGAAAAGCCGTAATCGGGGTCGCCCAACGGATGATCTCGTCGGCCGCGGTGGTCGGGCGCCGCTCCTTGAATAGCTCCCACTGATCGGGGTAGTCGGTGAAGGCCATCATGCCCTGCGTGATCGAGTTGCGCGTGGTCTCGTTGCCGGCGATGCCAAGTGTGACCACGAACATCCCGAATTCGGCATCGGAGAGGTGCTGACCTTCGGCATCGGCCCGGAGCAGCGTGGTGACGATGTCCCGATCTTCGGGACCAGGTTCTTCAGACTTGCGGGCAGCCAATTGCATTGCATACCAGATTAATTCTCCTGCCGATGCCAGCGAGTCGTGTTCGGCGAACTCGGGGTCTTCGCTGCCGATCATCTGATTGGACCAATTGAACAGCTTGCCGCGGTCCTCTTGTGGTATCCCGAGCAGGCCGGCGATGGCCTGCAGCGGCAACTCGCTGGCCACCTGGCGGACAAAATCGCCCGACTCCGATGTCGCGGCCTGGGCAGCGATGCGCTGCGCCCGCTCGGTCAATTCGGCGCGTAGCCGCTCCACGGCGCGCGGCGTGAAACCGCGGGCGACGATTTTGCGCAGCCGACTGTGCTCGGGTTCATCCATCATGATCATCGATGTCCGGCCCGCTTCGATCTGGCTCGCCGCCAACTCCTCCGGGTAGCGCGGTACCACCGACTTCGCCGCCGACGAGAAGATGTCGGTGCGCAGCGAGACCTCGCGGACGTCGCGGTGCTTTGTCACCACCCAGTAGCCGCCGTCGCCGAAGCCTCCTTGGCCGGGTGGCTGCGAGTTCCACCAGACCGGCGCCGTGCGACGCAGCTCCGCCAACTCCTCAGTCGGCAGCCGCCGGGCATAGATGTCGGGGTCGGTGAAGTCGAAACCCGACGGGAGGTTCGGACTAGCCACGGCGTTGCTCCTGCAGGTGGCGGGAAGGGACGGGCAAGGGCCGACTGCCACCGGTTCGCAACCCTGCCAAGGCGGACTTTACGCTCCGACGCGCGCTAGCCGCGCTAGTGTTCGACGTCATGGGGCCGACGCGGGCGGAGCTGGCCGACGGACGTGAGCTGCTGTTCTTCTCGCTGCCCGGCCACCGTCCGGCGCCGGTCGAGGATCGCCGGCCCCTGCCGGGGCGCGACCCCGACCCGTCGCAGCTACGGTTCGACCGATCCACCGGGCAGTGGGTGATCATCGCGGGGCAGCGCCAGGACCGCACATACAAGCCGCCCGCCGACCAGTGCCCGCTGTGTCCCGGCCCAACGGGACTGACCAGCGAGGTGCCCGCCCCCGACTATGACGTGGTCGTCTTCGAGAACCGGTTCCCGAGCCTCTCCGGCGGTCCGGACGCGACCCGGGCCCTCGCCCCGGCCCTCGACGGCTTCGCCTCGGCCCCGGGACACGGGCGCTGCGAGGTCATCTGCTTCTCCAGCTCGCACACCGGCTCGTTCGCCGGATTGAGTCCGGCGCATGCGCGGCTGGTGGTCGAGGCGTGGCGCCACCGCACCACCGCCCTGATGGCCGCCCCGGGCATCGAGCAGGTGTTCTGTTTCGAGAACCGCGGCGAAGAGATCGGGGTGACGCTGACGCACCCGCACGGCCAGATCTACGGCTACCCGTACCTCACGCCGCGCACGGCCACCATGCTGGGACAGGCGCGTGAACACCGAAAGCGGCACGGCACCAACTTGTTCGGCGATCTGCTGGCTCGGGAGGTGGCCGACGGCGACCGCGTCATCGCGCGGACGGACGCGTTCACCGCGTTTGTCCCGTTCGCGGCGCGATGGCCGGTCGAGGTGCACATTTATCCGAACAGGTTCGTGCACCACCTCGGTGACCTCGACGAGGACGAGCTCGACGGCTTCACCGGGGTCTACCTGGACGTGCTGAGGCGGTTCGACCGGATGTACGACCCCGCTGTCGGACCGCTGCCCTACATGTCGGCTCTGCACCAGTACACCGGCGCCGGCACCCAGGCCGACGGCTACTTCCACGTCGAAGTGATGTCCATCCGGCGAGGCGCCACCACCCTCAAATACCTGGCGGCGTCCGAATCCGCGATGGACGCGTTCATCAGCGACGTCACGCCCGAAAGCGTGGCCCGACGGCTCCGGGATGTGGGAGGCGAACCCGCGTGACCGTCCGGTACGCCGCGCCGGGGCGGATCAACCTGATCGGGGAGCACACCGACTACAACCTCGGGTTCGCCATGCCGATTGCGTTGCCGCAGCGCACCGTGGTGACCTTCACGCCGGACGGCGGCCGGGTGATCACCGTGGCCAGCGACCACGCGGATGGCCCGGCGCGTATCCCGGTCGACACCGTACCCGGGGACCTCACCGGCTGGGCCGCCTACGTCGCGGGCGTGGTGTGGGCGCTGCGGGACGCCGGGCACCCGGTGCCCGGCGGCGCGATGTCGGTCACGAGCGACGTGGAGATGGGTTCCGGCCTGTCCTCGTCGGCGGCTCTGGAATGCGCGGTGCTCGGTGCTCTGACGTCGGCGACCGGTGTGCATCTCGACATCATCGCGCAGGCGATGCTGGCTCAGCGCGCCGAGAACGACTATGTGGGCGCCCCAACGGGTTTGCTGGACCAGCTCGCGTCACTGTTCGGGCGGCGGGCGACAGCTTTGCTGATCGACTTTCGCGATCTCACGGTGGTCCCGGTGGCCTTCGACCCGGATGCCAGCGGGGTGGGGTTGCTGGTGATCGACTCGGGGACCCGGCATGCCCACGCCGGCGGCGACTACGCGGCGCGGCGTGCGTCGTGCGAGCGCGCGGCCGCCGATCTGGGGGCGTCGTCGCTGCGCGAGGTTCAGGACGGCGGACATCGGGCCCCGGCCTTGAATCTGGCCTCAGTGCGCAACCCGATCGACGCCCGCCGGGCCCGTCACGTGCTGACCGAGAATCAGCGTGTGCTCGATATCGTTGCCGCGCTGAGCGCATCGGACTTCGCCGAAGCCGGGCGGATCTTCACCGCCTCGCACGAATCCATGCGCGACGATTTCGAGATCACCACCGGGCACATCGACCTTATCGCCGACGCCGCGGTGCGAGCGGGCGCTCTGGGCGCCCGCATGACGGGCGGTGGCTTCGGTGGCTGCGTCATCGCGCTGGTACCGGCCGACCGGTCGGACGCGGTCGGCGACGCCGTGCGGCGCATCGTGTCTGACGCCGGCTTCGCGCCGCCGGCGATCACCCGAACCCGGGCGGCCGCGGGTGCGGGGATCCTCGACGGCGTGCAGACGAGACCAGCATGAAGTCCCGAATCGTGGCCATCCCGCTGGTCGTGGCGGTGACCATCGTCATGACCTTCGCCGCGGCTGCTCCGCCCGTCCCCTACGAGGGTGAGCCGAACCTGGTGGCGAGCCCGGTCGAACATGTCGACACGCTCATCGGCACCGGAACCGGTGGCGAGACCGTGGGCGAGATCAATAACTTTCCCGGTGCCACCGTGCCGTTCGGGATGGTGCAGTTCTCGCCGGACACCGTCGACAACTACGCCGGCTATAACTACGACAACCCCCGCGCGACTGGGTTCAGCATGACCCACGCGTCCGTGGGCTGTGCCGCATTCGGCGACATCTCGATGCTGCCAACCACCAGTGTGATGGGCTCCCAGCCGTGGAACGCCGCAGAGGAGATAGCCCACGACGACACGGAGCAGGGCGTGCCCGGGTACTACACAGTTCGGTTTCCCCAGACCGGCGTGACCGCGGATCTCACCGCCACCGCGCGCACCGGGGTCGGCCGTTTCACCTACCCGCGCAACGGGCGCCCCGCCCTGTTCCACGTGCGGTCAGCCTCGCTGGCGGGCAATTCCCGCGGGTCCCTGGAGATCAGCGACGACAACACCACCATCACCGGGTGGGCGACCAGTGGCGGGTTCTGCAGCACACACAACACCTACACGGTCTATTTCGCCATGAAGTTCAGCCAACCGTTCAGTTCCTACGGCGCGTGGGACGGCTACACGGTCCACCCCGGTGTCCGCAGCGTGATCGCGCCCAACGCCGGGGGCTACGTGTCCTTCCCGGCCGGCGCGAAACTCGAGGTGCGCACCGCGATCTCCTACGTCGGCATCGACGGGGCGCGGGCCAACTTGGCGGCCGAGAGCGCCGCGAGTTTCGACGACGTCCGCACCGCCGCGCTCGCCCAATGGAACTCCGCGCTGTCGCGCATCGCGGTCGCCGGTAGGAACACCGGCACGGTCGAGATGTTCTACACCTCCCTCTACCGGTCGCTGTTGCACCCCAACACGTTCAACGACGTCGACGGACGCTACGTCGGGTTCGACGGCGGCATCCACCGCGTGGCCGACGGGCACACTCAATACGCCAACTTCTCCGACTGGGACACCTATCGGTGCCTGGCCCCCCTGCAGGCGCTTCTCGTGCCCGAGCGGGCCAGCGACATGGCGCGGTCACTGGTGAACGACGCCGACCAGAGCGGGGCACTGCCACGCTGGGCCCTGGCGAATGCGGCGACCGGGCAGATGAGCGGAGACAGCGTCGTGCCGCTGATCGTCAACTATTATGTCTACGGGGCTAAAGATTTCGATGCCGAGACGGCACTGCGCTACATGGTGAACGCCGCGACCAACGGCGGCGTCGGCCGCGACGGCTATGTGGAACGGCCCGGGATCGCCACCTATCTGGCGCGAGGTTATGCGCCGCAGAGCTTCCCATTCAGCAACGGCGACCGCATCGCCGGCGCGTCGATCACGTTGGAGTGGTCGCTCGACGACTTCGCCATCTCGCGGTTTGCCGAATCCCTGGGCGCCACCGCGACCGCCGCGCAGTTCCAGGACCGGTCGCAATACTGGCAGAACCTGTTCAACCCCAGTACCCGCTACATCTCGCCACGCAACGCCACCACCGGGTTCTTCCCCCGGGGGCCGGGATTCGTGGATTCTCCAGGATTCGGCCAGGACGGGTACGACGAGGGCAACGCCGAGCAGTACGTGTGGTTGGTGCCGCACAATGTCGCCGGCCTGGTGGCCGCGCTCGGTGGTCGCGACGCGGTGGCCGGCCGGCTCGACCGGTTCACCAAACACCTCAACGTCGGCCCCAACGAGCCGTATCTGTGGGCCGGGAACGAACCGACGTTCGAGGTGCCGTGGCTGTACAACTACGTCGGTCAGCCCTGGAAAACCCAACTCACGGTCGACCGAGTGCGCGGGCTGTATGGGCCGACCCCCGACGGGGAGCCGGGAAACGACGACCTCGGCGCGATGGCCAGCTGGTATGTATGGGCGGCCCTCGGCCTGTATCCGGGCACTCCGGGGACGACCACACTCAGCGTGAGCGCACCGGTGTTCGACCGCGCGGTCATCGCGCTTCCGGGAGGCACGTCGCTGCGGATCTCCGCGCCGGGCGCATCCGGGCCGCGCCACCTCACCTACATCAGCGGGCTGAGCGTCGACGGTCAGCCCACCGACCGCCCCTGGACGCCAGAGGCGATGGTCCGCGCGGGAGGGGACCTCACTTTTTCGTTGGCCGCCCATCCCGACAAGGCGTGGGGCAGCGCCGAATCCTCCGCGCCGCCGTCGTTCAGCACGGGTAGTTCGGCTGTGACGGTCAATGTTTCGCAACCGGTCGTGACCATCCCTCCGGGGGGCACGACAACCGTGACGCTCGACGCACAACGCATGGTGGACGGCTCCGGGGGCATAGGGGGGTACATCGTCACCGGCACGGCCAACGCCCCCGGCATCACCGTCGCACCGATTGACGGCCGGTTCGGTTCCGGCGGAGAGGCCCGTGTTTCGGTACCGATCACCGTGGATCGGTCGGTGCCCGAGGAGTATTACCTGGTCTCGCTGGACACCACTGTCGGTGTGACGGTGCGCCGGTCGGTCGTCCTGGTAGTGGTCATGAGGGAGCGCGACGAAGGCTGAGCTGGCGCTAGATCATGTCGTTGTCGTTGAGCCATCGCATGACCGGCCAGCCGACGAACACCGGCAGCCAGCAGGTGAGGATCCGGTACAACAGGACCGACGGCACACAGACAGCCGCGGGCAGGCCGAAGGCGGCCAGACCGCCGATCAGCGCCGCCTCCACCGCCCCGACCCCCCCCGGAGTGGGGGCGGCCGCAGCCAGGGTCCCGCCGACCATCGTCACGATGGTGACGGTGATGAACGTCGTGTTGCCGCCGAAAGCCTGGATACTGGACCAGAGCGCCAGCGCGGCGCCGAGAGTGGTTCCCGCGGAACCGATCAGGATCAGTGCCAGCCTCCTGGGTTCGCGGGCCAGATCGCCGAGGTCACGGGCCACCTCGGCCAGCCTCGGGCGCACCGACGTCGCCAACCATGTCCGGAGCCTGGGCACGAGGAAGACGGTGCCGATGATGCCCAGCGCCACACCCGCGATCAGGTACAGCAGGGTGGCGCCGGGAACGAAGTGCGACAGGTCGGCCGTGACGCCCGCCGCGACGCTGAAGACGATCAACAGCGCCAGGTGGACGATCACCTGCATCGCCTGCTGCAGGGCCACCGCCGCGGTGGCTCGCATCGTCGACATGCCGCCGCTCTTCTGCAGGATCCGCGTGCTCAACGCCAGGCCCCCGACGCCGGCGGGCGTGGTGGTCGCGGCGAACGTGCTGGCCAACTGGGCGATGAGAAGCCGCCGATAACTGACCGTGCCGTCGGTGCACGACCATAACGAGCCCGCCGCCCCGACGTAGGTCAGCGCCGACACCGTCAGGCCCAGCAGTGCCCACCACCAGTCGGCGTGCCGTAACTCGGAGAAGAACGTCGGCACGGTGCTGATGAAGGGATACGCGACGTAGACCAGGGCGCCGAACAACACCAACTGGATCACCTGGCCTCGGGTGAACCGGGTGATCGTTTCGGTCTTGATCTGGTCGGCGCCGGTCTGGCGCTTCACCTCCGCCCGGGTCGCGGCGATCAAGGCTGCGCCGTCCGGAATCGAACGGCGAAGATGTTTGGGCACAGCGGCTTTCGTCAGTCGGCGCCCGGCGGCCAGGACGGTGTCCTCGCCGCACACGTCAATCGCCGCGGCGACCGCGGACTGCGGGTCGTACAGGGCCGACGTGGTCACCAAGAGTTGCGCGATGTCGGATTGCAGCGCAGCGTCGGTGGCGCCATATTCTGCGGTGAAGAAGTCACCGAAGAGGACCGTGCCGTCGTCGACCGTGATCCACCGGGGGCGCAGGTCGCCGTGGGAGATCTGATGGTCGTTGAGGATCTTCAGCGATTCCCACGGCCGCGCAACGGGTGTCGTGGACACGCAGTCGGTGAGGGGCGTTCCGCGGCAGGGTTTGTGCGCATACAGCATCCACCCCCCGTTGAGGTCGGTCAGGGCGATCGCCGAGATATTGGCCAGCCCCAGCTCGCCGATGGCGACCGCCATGAGTGCGCGGTGTTCGACTGCGCGGCGCATGGATGCCACCAGCGGCGGGGTCTCAGCGTCGCGCAGCCTCAGTTTTCCCCAGAGCTGACTCAGGGCCCCACCGCTGCGCTGATGCGGGCCGTACAGTTCTATCAGAGCCGAGCCGCTGAGAGCCGAGCCGCTGACCGCCGGGCCATCGAGCTGATCGCACTCGCCCGCCAGGACCAGTGGGCCGCGGCCGGCTGGCTGGACTACGGTGAGCCGCGAGAGGACGAAGCCGCGTTTCGCCATCGCCCGCACGGCGGCTTCCAGCGGCACCTCCAGGGCGGGAGTGCCGACAACCAGCACCACGAGCGCTCCGACGACCCAGCCGACCGCCAGTCCGAGCAGCGCGCGCGCCGGGATGATGGCGCTGACCACCAGGTGGATCGGTACGAACGCCAGCAGCAGCGCCCACCACCAGCGTCGCCATCGCGCCGGCTGCCAGGGGCCGGACACCGTGAGCACGGCGGCGAGCATTGCGATCCACCGCGGATCGTCCAGAAACTGAGCCAGCACTGTTTGCAGACGGTCCGACAGGTCGAAGTGATAGCGGGGCGCCGAGAAGCCCTTGTCGCCCAGCGACAGCGGTAGGGCCGCGAGCAGCGCGGCGGCCGCAAAAGCGCCGAGCGGCTTCCATTTCCTCGCGACGATCAGTCCGATCAGGATCATGAACGGCAACGCCAGGATCGCGATGCCGTATGCCAGGTAGACCAGGTCGGCCTGTTTTGGGGACAGGACCCCGACGATCTGCGAGATGGACTTCTCCAGCGCCTCCCACTGCGGACGGGTGATCAGTGAACCCGTGATCACCAGGGCGAGGAAGGTGATGCTGACGGCGAGCCGCAAGATGTCGTTGGTGCGCCGCGTCAGCGGCTGCAGCAAGTTGCCCGAAACGCTGACGTCGCGTCCGTCCACTCGCATGTTCCACACATCCTTGCCAGGTCCGCCGGATCAGAAGTCCGCGTCGTCGGCGCTCGCCCACAAGTTAACCGCACCCTCCAGGTACGGTAGAAACGCGTGCTGGCTAGGGCGGAAGGCGAGGTCGAAGGCGAGGGCATGAGCAGAACCGACAACGACACCTGGGAGATCACCGAGAGCGTCGGGGCGACCGCGCTGGGCGTCGCCTCGGCGCGAGCGGCCGAAACCCGATGCGCCAACCCGTTGATCCGAGACCCGTTCGCGAAGGTGTTCCTCGACGCCGTCGGTGACGGGCCGTGGAATTGGCACTCCGAGCGGCCGATTCCCGCCGCGCTCCTCGAGGCCGAACCCGACTTGCCGCGGCAGAGGCAGGTGATGGTCGACTACATGGCCTCGCGGACGGCGTTCTTCGACACGTTCTTCCTCGATGCCGCCCGGGCCGGGATCCGCCAGGTGGTGATTTTGGCCGCTGGATTGGACTCGCGGGCATGGCGTTTGCCCTGGCCCGACGGAGGAGACCGGGTCACCGTCTTCGAGTTGGATCAGACCAAGGTCTTGGATTTCAAGGCGTCGACGTTGGCCGAACACGGGGCGGCGCCCGCCTGCAACCGGGTGGCCGTCCCGGTTGATCTGCGGCATGACTGGCCGGAAGCATTGCAACGAGCCGGTTTCGACGCCTCGGCGCCTAGCGCCTGGTCCGCCGAGGGTTTGATGCCGTATCTGCCCGCTGCCGCCCAGGATCTGTTGTTCGAGCGCATGGACGGACTCGCGGCGGGTGACAGCCGCGTCGCCGTTGAGGCGATCGGGCCGAAGTTTCTCGATCCGGAACTCCGCGCGAGGCGCCGCGCGCGGATGGAGCGGGTTCGGGCGCTGATGGCCGAACTGGATCCGGAGCGCGAGACACTGCGCACCGAGGACCTCTTCTACTACGAGGAACGGGAAGACGTCGGAGACTGGTTCCGTCGTCATGGTTGGAACGTCACGGTGACCCCCGCCGACGACCTGATGGTCGGCTACGGTCGGGGGGCGACCGGCGAGGTGGCTGAGGCGGTGCCGGGGAACCTGTTCGTGGTGGCGCAGCGACCCTAGAGCGGATGTTCGCCGTTAGCTGGCCGGCTCGCTTCGGCCAGCCTCCCCGCGCCATTTCCGATACCCGCGGTGGGCGGCGACCGCGCCGACGACCGCGCTCGCACACCACACCGCTATTGCCGCGTATGCCAACCACGACGATCGGTTCGCGATCGAGGCGCCCAGCGCGGTGTAGGCGAAAGCCCTTGGCGCCGAACCAATGAACGAACCGAGGGCCATCTGCCACACGGGGACCCCGAACGCCCCGAACGCGTAGGAGGCCAGCGCGTCAGACAGGCCGGGGACGAAACGCTGCCCGACCACCGCCCACAGTCCGCGTCGTTCGATCAGCGCGTCGATGCGGTCGGCGCGGGCCGCTCCCAGCAACGCCCGCGCGCTGTCCCGGCCGGCCCGGTGGCCGACGCGGCTCGCGACGATTGCGGTGCCCACCGCCGCGCTGAGGGTCACGAAGATGCCGAGCACGGGACCGAAGAGCAGCCCGCTGCCGGCGGCCAGGAATGAGCCCGGAACGAAGAACGCGCCGAGCACCGCCGAGGCCGCGGCGTAGGTCACTGGTGCCGCAGGCCCTGTCGCCGCCACGAGGTGGCGGACCTCATCGATGTTGATGATCCGCTTGATCGCCACGAGGTAGAACATGACGAGCAGGAAGCCGGCGAATACCGCGAGTCGCGCGATGTGACGACGGCGGGACGGCTGGGGGGTGGATGCATCGACCATGCTCACCGGCATTCTTCCCTACGGGGAGGCGGACATCACACGACGCCGGACTTGAGTCGCTGCCGCAGCCCGCTCGCGCGTACCGCACGGCGGTCGATCGCCGCCCGCAGCGCGGTCGGGGAACCGACCACGCGCACCTTGTTTTTGGCCCGCGTGACCGCGGTGTAGAACAGCTCCCGGGTCAGCAGCCTGGAGTCGTGTGAGGGCAGCAGCACCGTGACCTCCTCGGCCTGGCTGCCCTGGCTTTTGTGGATGGTCATCGCGTACATGGTCTCGACGTCGGACAGCCGGCTGGTGGCGAAGTCGAGGGACCCGCCGGACATCACCGCTCGCAGTCCGCCGGGGCGGGCAACGACCACACCGGTGTCGCCGTTGTACAGGCCCAGCCCGTAGTCATTGGCCGTCACCAGCAGCGGTCGGCCCGCGTACCACTGTGACCACATCGGCAGCCCCGTCTCCTCTGAGACCCAGTGATGGACCAGGCGGTTCCACTGCTCCGCCCCGAAGGGGCCCCGGCGGTGCGCGCACAGCAACCGGTGCCCGTCGAGGCCCGCGAGCGCATCCGCGTCCGCGCCCAGCAGGGCTGCCTCGCGCATGCGCAGCGCGGCCGGGACGAGGATTGCGCGCAGGCGGTCCGTCGGGTCGTCGTCCTCGATCCAGTCGATGTGGTCGCCGCCCGATCGCAGCACGTCGATCACCTCGTCGGCGTTGCCGATCCGGATCGCGTCGGCGAGCGTGCCGATCGACGCTCCGAACCGGTGCGACGACACGAGCGCGGCGACCCGCATGTCCGTGCGCTCGGACAGGCCGTCGACCAGATCCGCCAACGCCGCCCCGGCCTCGAC
>CAZZHX010000009.1:0-29323 GCA_964653535.1 uncultured Mycobacterium sp.
TGGCGTTCGCGATCTGGCGGTCACCGGCCTCGCCGCGCAGGTGATGACAGACTTCCCAGATGTTCGCGATGCCGGTGGCCGCCCCCGACATCGCCGGAGCGGCGGCGGCGCTGAACTTCAGGGCGGAGTCCTCCACCGGACCCTGATGCAGTCGCTGGTAGTCCGCCTTGTAGTTCATCTCCACCGTCCACGGCCCGATCGTGCCCTGCTGCGGGAACTTCTCGATCGAGCGCTGGACATATCCGGCCTGGAAGTCCAGCAGCGGTCGCCTGGGCATGTTTGGGTCGTTGAGGACCGGGACCACCGTCGTGTAGCCGCGCTGATCCATGAACGCCAGCAGCCGGCACAGATGCTCACAGACCAGGTCGACCTTGAGGGTCCACGACGAGTTGGTGTAGCCGAATAGGTAGGCGAAGTTGGGAACGTCGGAAACCATGAAGCTCTTGTAGGCCAGCTTCTGGTGCAGGTCGGGCTGCTGTCCATCAACAGTGAGTTCCACACCGCCGAAGGCCAGCAGTTGCAGCCCCGTAGCGGTGACGATGATGTCGGCCTCGAGTTCCTTACCGGATTCCAGCAGGATGCCGGTGCGGGTGAACCGCACGATCTTGTCGGTGACCACCGAGGCCTTGCCCTTGGAGATCGCCTTGAACAGGTCCCAGTCCGGCACCGCGCACAGCCGCTGGTCCCACGGCTTGTACGTCGGATTGAAGTGCGTGTCGAGGTCGAACCCCTTGGGCAGACCATGCGCGTTAAGGGCGCGGATGATGCGGCGCGACACCGTCGGGTGATTCTGCCCCAGGGCAAAGAGCAGACTCTGGCGGCGCGTGTTGATCGCGCGGGTGATCCGGTAGGCCAGCATGGCGGGCAGTATCTTGCGCAGCCCGTTGGCGACGGGATCCTTGCGCGGCAGGGGCAGCATGTAGCTCGGCGACCGCTGCAGCATGGTGATGTGGTCGGTGGCGTCGGCCATCGCCGGTATCAGAGTGGCGGCAGTGGCTCCGCTGCCGATCACCACCACCTTCTTACCCGCATAGTCGAGGTCCTCGGGCCAGAACTGCGGGTGGACGATGACGCCGCCGAAGTCCTCCTCGGCCTCGAAGTGGGGTCGGTGTCCGGCCTCGTAGTCGTAGTAGCCGGCCGCCGCGAACAGGAAGCCACAGGTCACCTCCCACTGCCGGCCGTCCTGTTCGAGGGTGACGGTCCACAGCGCGGTCTGTGAGTCGAAGTTGGCCGCTAACACCTTGTGGGCCAGGTGGATCCGTGACGCAAGGTTGTTTTCATCGACTACCTCATGGAGGTAGTCAAGAATCTCGGGGGCGTCGGCGATCGCGTTGTCACTCGTCCACGGCTTGAAGGCGTAAGCGAAGGTATGGAGGTCGGAGTCTGATCGGATTCCCGGGTAGCGGAACAGATCCCAGGTGCCGCCGATCGCGTCACGGCCGTCGACGATCGCGAAAGCCCTGCCGGGTTGTTCGGTGACCAGGTAGCGCCCGAGACCGATCCCCGAGATACCGGCGCCGACGATCAGCACGTCGATATGGCCGGTCAGCGGATGGGTTGGGCGGGCCTGGTTGAGCGAGGTAACAGACATAGACCCTCCCGAGTCGCTCCTGCGAGTAAAGCAGTGTGAGGCGGGGCGCCGAGGGACGGTTCGTGACCAACCGTCGGCGCCCCGCCTTGCGAAGCTCAGACCTTGGCGTGCGCGTGCGCGCTGAGCTTTTGCACGCCGGTGACCAGAAGAATCCCGAACACAGCCTTCGCGGTCAAATCGATGATGGCGAAGGTGATGACTTCCGCATCGCGACCGATCGTGTTGGTTCCCTCAGTGCCGAGCAGCCACAGGATGGGATAGATGAACCACAGCACGGTCAGGATTCCCGCGAGCCGGCTGTACAGGCCGGCAACCTCGGCGCCCTGCTCCGCAGCGGCGGCTCGGACCGGGCCCCAGAGTGCCGCCACGACCGCGAGGAAGAAGCCGCACGAGACGCCGAACCACACGTACTTGTGGGCGGGCACGAACGAGATCGTGCCGATGAAGCCGGTGACGATCATCAGAACGTCAGCGCCGATCACCGCGCCGACGAGGGCCTGCCGATCGCGGCCCGCCTCTCCCCCGCTATTCGCTCGAAGAGCCACGGTGAGCAGACCGATGAGCAACAGCGGCGTGGTGATGATCCAGTCCAGGTAGCGCGCCCAGTAGACCAGGTTGAAGGCGGACGTAACGTCGAGGCCGTCCCTGGTCAGCGCGACGGTGGTTTCGCTGAAGATCGCAACGCCCTGACCCAACGCCATCAGCAGATACATGCAGGCTGCGATCGCGCAGACGAACACGCTCGTGATTCGGTGATGCTGCCCGTGGCCCCTACCGCCGAGACCGAAGATCGCCACGGCCCCTAGGGCCATACCGATCGCGCCGATCCACAGCCACGTTTGTTGGGTCGATGTTTCCACCAAGCTGCCGTGCATACGAAATCCTTTCATCGAGGTAAAAGCCTCCATCGGAAGAATAGGACCAGAGATCCTCAACGTAAAGCATTTCTCTTATTCCGTATCTCAGTCGTAGCCGTGGCCGTGGCTTACTACGTCGGGTCGCTAAGCACGGCGTACGGACTCCCCCGGACGAAATTTGCTCAATGCGGGTGGCAACCGCGCACGAATTCTTTTTTCCCGCTCGTCATGAATAGTCACCGCAGAATCTTGCTTTTACCCCACCGACGTTAATGTCGACCGGATGCGCGGGCGTGCCGCGGCGGCAGGAGCTGGGACCGCTACGGGTGCTGGGCGATGAGCCGGATGACGGGGAGTTGGCGGTCGGTCTTGTCCTGATACTTCGCGAAGCGTTCGTATTCGGCAGTGATCAATTGCCAGGACTGGTCTCGCTCGGCGCCGTGCAGTTCCTCGGCCGTGACGGCGCGGGTGTGGCCGTCGATCTCGATGGTGACGCGGTCGGGATTCGCGGCGATGTTGTGGTACCACGCCGGGTTGTTCGCCGCTCCCGCATAGGCGGCGACGATCAGCCAATTGCCCTGTCCGTCGGGAATGTAGGCCAGCGGTGCTCGGCGTTCGACGCCGCTCTTGGCGCCCACCGTCGTGAGCACCAGCGCCGGCATGGTGCCGAAGGCCTTGCCGGTCTTTCTGATCCGCCCCGCGATCAGACCGTTGACGACCTTGAGGATCGGTTTCATCGCGGTCGGCATACGGGTGCCACGCGTGCCCTTGGGCGCACTGAAGGTCATGGCTGCCTAACTCTTTCGGTGTTGGTGTTCGCGCAGGGTCTCGATCAAGGAGCCGAACTTCGGGGTCCAGGACGTGACGGTGTTGCGCCGCCATCCCATCGCATGGAACGGCTCGTTGCGGGCGATCTCCTCGGCCTCCTCGCGGGACGCCACATTGAGGATGCCGAAGCCGGGGGGCACCGGCGCCTGTCCGGGCGTCCTGGGTTCGCCGATACACGGCCCGATCAACAACACCTTGCCCTGCTCGATCACGCTGTGCATGTACTCGTAGTGGATTTCCAGCGGAGTGCGGCCGTCCGGCCCGGGGCCGTGCTCGGGTTCGGATGCCAGCGGCAGTGGAGTCATGGTCAAGACGTACAACTCAGCCACGCCGGCGGCGTTGCCCTGCGCCGCCATCATTTCGAAATCGAAGCCGTCATCCGAGGTCACGGCACGATCCTCCGCTCGATCGCGGGAATACCGTCTTTGGGGTCGTTGACCCCCCAACTCCAGATCACCTCGGGGGTGATGCGGAAGCGTTGCCCGGCACCGTCGTCTTCGATGCGGACCCGGCCGCGGACCTTGATGCCGCGGGGAGTCCACGGGTCCGTCGCGGCGAGGTCGTCGATCACCACCGCCGCGGTGGGATTGGCCGCGATGTTGCGGTAGCGGACGGTCTTGGTGATATCGAAGCCGGCGGTGACGATGTCGTCGCCGTCCACCGAAAACCCCACAGCGGCGACGTCGGGGCGGCCCGTCGGTGAGGCCGAGGCGAAACGCATCAGTGGCTGGCTGCTCAGGTAGGCCAACTCCCGTTCGGTGAATGCTGCCATGCACAATCCCCCTCACTGGAGTACAAACGAAGCCTAGTACGCATTCGAAGTAACTGCCCTGATGCTTCCTTGCTCCCCACCCAACCGCAAGAACGCACCTGCACGTGCGTGACCGACCCCGAAGGTGCCCATGACCGTTCACACCGCAGCCGTGACAGCCACCGACAATTGCGCAGTCACCCACACCGCCGCAGGCCCCCGCGTGGCCGCTGGTGGCGGCGCCGAGTGCGGGATCGTCCGCGAGATGCTGAGCCACCTGGGTGACAAGTGGACCCTGCTGGTGATCCTGTGCCTCAGCGCAGGGCCGCTGCGCTTCAATGCTTTACAGCGCGCGGTGGTGGGTATCTCGCACCGGATGCTCACCGTCACGCTGCGCAAGCTCGAACGCGACGGCCTGGTCCGCCGCACTGTCTACCCCGAGGTGCCGCCCCACACCGAATACGCTCTCACCCCGCTGGGGATCAGCTTCACCGAACCGGTGATGGCGATAGCGGACTGGGCCATCGCCGCGCAGCCCCGGATCGAGCGGAACCGGGAACGCTTCGACGCCTGAGCGGCTCTATGTGACGTCGACGGAGATCGACGGCCAGCCGGTGGCGCCGTCGGGTGCGGGGTCGTGCACATCCCCGGTCTGCGCCGCGCCGGTGTTGTCGGTGGCGCGGGCGGTGAGCCTGTGGCGTCCCGGTGCGGCCTGCCAGTCGAACGTCCACAGCCGCCACGTGTCGTTGGAATAGGCCGCGCCGAGCCGGGCGGACTGCCACGGGCCGTCGTCGACGCGCACCTCGACGCCCTTGATGCCGCGGTGCTGCGCCCAGGCCACACCCCCGATGGTGACAGTTCCCGCAGCGACGCGGCTGCCCTCGCGGGGGACGTCGATACGCGAACCCGTCTTGATCGGCGCCTTCGCCGACCAGCCCAGGTTGGTCCAGTAGGCATGCGCCCGGTCGAAGCGGGTCAGCTCCAGATCGACCACCCACTTGGTGGCCGATACGTAGCCGTACAGTCCGGGCACCACCAGCCGGGCGGGGTAGCCGTGTTCGGCCGGCAACGGCACCCCGTTCATCCCGATGGCCAGCATGGAGTCGCGGTCGTCGGTGAGCGCCTCGACCGGTGTGCCGACGGTGAAACCGTCGACGGAGGTGGACAGCACCATGTCGGCATCGCCGTGAATTCCGGCTTCACGCAACAGATCCCGTACCCGGTAACCGGTCCAGGTGGCATTCGAGATGAGATTCCCACCGACCGGGTTGGACACGCACATCAGAGTGACGACCTTCTGCACCGGCTCGAAGCGGGCGAGATCGGCGAAGGCAAAGGTGACCTCACGATCGACCATGCCGTGGATACGCAGCTTCCAGTCCGCGCGGGACAGCTGCGGCGCGCGCAGGGCCGTGTCGATTCGGTAGAAGTCGGCATTGGACGTGATGAAACTCGGCAGCCCCGCGGTGGCGGGTTGGACGTCGGGCGGAATCGGAGGCGCCGGAGCAGGCACCGCCGGCAGGGCGACGCCCTCCCGTTCGCCGTTGACCGACTGCAGCCGCCGACTCGCGACAATGCCGCCCGCCCCGCCGGCCGCGCCCACCCCCAGGAACGCCAGCGTCATCAGCCAGCGACGCCGCCCCGCGTCGTGGCCGGCGCCGTCGGAGGCGGCGCCGTCGGGAGCCACACTCGCCCGCGCGGCCGTGAGCAGCCGCAGCACCCCGACACCGCACAGCACGCCCACGATGGTGGGGATCACATCAAGCGGCCGCGCCCCAACCTGGGCCAACACGGCAACACATCCTGCCGCCCCGGCGGCCAGCATCGCCAGCGTTCCCCACGGGACCCGCCGGGATTCCCCGGTGGCCGCCACCGCCGCCAGGACCGCGATGACGGCGAGCATCGTCGTCGCGAGAAACAACTTGTCGGACGTTCCGAAGGTCTGGATCGCCCATTCCTTCGCAGCTCCCGGTGTCAGGTTCACCACCGCCGTGCCGACCGCGGTGCGGACGTCGCTGGCCGGCGACACGAACGCCGAGACCAGCTGAGCAACGCCGAGGGTGACCGCTGCGGCTGCCACGCCGGCGCCCATTCGCGCCGCGATCGAGGGTGCAGCCATGCCGTCCAAGGTACCCGCGTCAGACGGGGTAGGTGACTCCGGTCAGCTCCTCGGACACTGTCCACAGCCGCTCTTGAATGGCCACATCATGCGACTGTTTCGACGAGCTGGCCACTTCGGGGTAGCCGCGGAACTCACGGAATCCGGTGGGCCCGTAGTACTGGCCACCCGTGACCGTGGGGTCGGTGGCGGCACGCAGCGTCGCCAGCGCGCCCATTTCGGCGGTGTTCAGCAGCCGCCCGAAGAGCCACTTGACACCGGGGAGCTCATAGCCGGGGATGTGGCGGCTCAGCTCAGTCGCGGCCACCCCGGGATGTGCGGCCACCGCAATGGTTTTCGCCTTCGCCGCGGCCAGGCGGCGCTGCAGGTCGTAGGCGAACATGAGGTTGGCCAGCTTGGACTGTCCGTAGGAGGGCACGCGGTCGTACTTGCGGTGCTGCCACTGAAGGTCGTCGAAGTCGATCTTGGCCCGGATGTCGTGAGCGATGCTGGCGACCACCACCACCCGCGAGCCGTCGACCGGAAGGAGGTTCTTCAGCAGCAGGCCGGTCAGGGCGAAAGGCCCGAGGTGGTTCGTGCCGAACTGCAATTCGAAACCGTCCGCCGTGGTCGACTTCGGCGGATACATCACCCCGGCGTTGTTGATCAGCATGTCGATCCGCGGGTAGGCCGCGGCCATCTCCGCCGCCGCATCCCGCACCGACGCGAGTGACCCGAGGTCGAGTTTCTGCACCGTCACCTCGGCGCCAGGAGTGAGTTGGCGGATCCGGTCGGCGGCGGCGGCGCCCTTCGCGGTGTCTCGCACCGCCATGACCACCTTGGCCCCCTTGCCGGCCAGCACGCGTGCGTTGTCGAAGCCCAGACCGGAGTTGGCGCCGGTGATGATCGCCAGCCGGCCGGTCTGATCGGGAGCGTCTTTCTCGGTCCATGCCATAGCCAGAACATACTGCCGAGCCGGCGCTTCTGCGCGGCGGCACCCGCCAACCGACCCGTCGGGAGGAGCTCGTCTCTAAACGACGACCACGTGGACGATGTGGTCGAGATCCTGGAAGTCGTCAACATTTCGCGTGTAGAGCGGCAGACCGGCCGCCAGCGCGGTCGCCGCGATCAGGAGGTCGACCGCGCGCCGCCGGGGCTGGCGGCCACCTGCCACAACGGCGGCATAGATCCGCCCGTACGCCCTCGCGCAATCACCGTCAAACGGCACGGGCTCCACCCACGATTCAAGTTGCTGCAGCCGATCCTGACGACGCGCCCGTTCGGCGGGCTCGTCGGTGGCGTGCGGCCCAGCAGACAGTTCGGCCATCGTGACCGCGCTGACAGATGCCTGATCGGGCAGATCGGCTGGTTCAACGACATCCAGGTCGATCACCACCGACGTGTCGAGCAGGCCAGTCTTCGTCTCAGCCATGAGGGTTGACGTCTTGGTCGACGTAGCTGTCGAGATCCTCACGCAAACGCTGGTAGTCAATGCGGGGGGAGCCGCGGAACGTGGCCGCCAGCGCTGGCCCGTTCACGACGCGGCGACGCCGCAGCGGTAGGAGTTCCCCGACGGGAGCGCCGTTGCGCGTCACGATGAAGGCCTCGCCCTGATCGAGTCGACGCATGATATCCCCGCTGTTGTTTCGCAGCTCACGCTGGCTGATCTCGCTGCTCACGGCCCTACTGTAGCACGTGTGCGACGTTGGGGCGCACGATCCGGGTCCCGGTGGAGACTCGTGATCGGCTGGCCATCCAGGCACGCGAGCGAGGCATGTCGATCGCCGCACTGCTCACTGAGCTTGCTGCGCGTAGCGAGAGCGAGAGCGAGAGCGAGAGCGAGACGATGTTGCACGCCGAGCGGGATGCCACGCGCGCCGACGCACCAGATCGACCGCGCACTCGCGCTGATCCTGGGCATCTGCGGCTAATGGCCTTCCGCCGATCAGTCCGCCTCAAGCCGGGCGCGGATTGCGGCCAGCCGCTCCCGCAGGTCGTCTTCGGTGATCACGCCGCGGGCGAGCAGCGAGTGCGCCAGGCTGACCAACTGGCTCTCCGGGTAGGGCAGGTCGGCGTACCGGGTAGCCGATAGGGCGTCTTCCTCGTCGCGGCGTTCCTTGAAGCTGAACCGGAGTTCGTCGTCGGTGGAGCACGAGCGGTCGAGGATGTCACACAGCCCGTCGAGGCTGGTCTTCCACGGCGGCACCGGGTTCTCCACGCCGTACTTGGCCGCCATGATCGGCCAGGACTGGTTGCGCTCGGCGATCTCGTCGAGGACGACGAAATCCTCCCCGGCCACCTGGGTGGGGGTCCGCTCGCTCATGTCCGTTGACTCACTCCGCGATCGGGCGGATGGCCGGGCGGACCAGCGTGCTGACGTTAGTGGTGACCCCCGGCTTGGGTAGCGCGACTCCGATGAGGCTGTCGCGGGTGAGGATCTCGGCGAGTCGGTCCTCAGTCCAGCCCTCGGTGCCCGCCGGGCGCATCGGCATCACCATGAAGCGGTGCTTCTGGTTGGAGTCCTCCACCCGCACCTCGACACCCTCGGGCAGCTCCAGGCCGAACTCCGAGAGCACCTGACGGGGCCAGCGCACGATCCGGCGGCGGTAATTGGGGGTGCGGTACCACTCCGGGGAGTTGCCCAGGATCGGCCGCGGGTAGCAGGAGCACAGCGCGCAGACGATGACGTGGTGCACCGTCGGGGTGTCCTCGAGCACTTTGAAGGCGGCGAAGTCGCTCGGGGTGCCGAAGCCGGTGGGATCGAGCCAGTCGACACCGACCTCCTTGGACGCGGCCAGCGGATCGTCGAGCACGAGTTTTTTGAACTCCGGGTCCAGCCAGGCCTTGGCCACCAGCCTCGCGGCCGGCGTCGGGCCGATCTGCTCGGCGAACTCGGTGAACACCCTGTGCTCGGCGGCGGTGAACAAGCCCTTCTCGATGCACAGCTCGCGCAGCGCGATCTCCAGGACTTCGAAGTCGGTGATCTCATCGACCATCGGCTTGACGGTGCGGATGTGGTCGCCGTCGATGCTGTGGTCGTGACCGTGGTCAGACATGGGGGATGGGTTTCCTTTCACCGCACTGGGGTATCCGAGGGCGGGCCGGCGCTCAGCCGGCCGCGGCCAGCCAGCGCTCGGGGATCTCGGTCTGCAGGGTGTCGTTGGCCGGGCCGGTGTAGTTGTCCCACAACTGCGCCTGGTTGAACCGCACGATGTACATCCACTCCGGCTTGACGTCTTCGCGGCCCCAGGTCTCGTCCTCGGGAGCCGGAGTCTCATAGGTGACCTCGGCGATGACCCCCTGCGCGCCGCGGCAGTACTCCGGGGTCCGGGTGTAGAACATCGCCGGCAGGTCCCGCACCGTCACCGGGTCACCAACCTCGAACTTCGCCTTGCCGGCTTGCCCGGCATACATCGCCGGATCACCTTTGCCCATCGCCTCGATGTGGTTGCGATTGCGCTCGACCGTGGAGCCGTCGCCTTCGAACTTCGGCGCCGCATCGGGGAGACGGCCGTTCAAGCCCCCGGCGTAGCGCTCCTGGACCTCGGCCAGTCGCTCGGTCAGCTCGCCCCAGGTGACGTACTTCTTCTCGATCAGCTGCCGGCCCACCGACCACAGCCAGCGGCTGTAATAGGGCAACCCCAGGTAGTTCGCGCGACCCACGTCGACGTTGCCCAGTCGCCGGCGCTCCTCGGACACCCAGATGCCCCGCCAGCCCAGCACCTCGCAGAGCACGTAGGCCATCAGCTCCCATTGCTCTTCCTCTTTGTTCTCGTACAGGTGCGGGAAGTCCAACTCGCCACCCACATCGTGGGGCGTCTTCATGTACGCGAGCCACTGCTCGTGGGTGATCTCGTCCGGGGTGGGCCACTCTGGCACCTCCGGATACGTCGTCTTGAGCCGGGAAACCAACGCCAACTGTGCTGCGCGCTCGGCGGCAGTGCCCATTGGCGTCCCTTCGGTCTTACGTTCCCGGTCACAGGCTAGTCCTGACATCAGTGATCGGCGAGGCAACCGTTGCCTCTACAACGCCAACAGCCGTCCCAGCCCGATCAGTCCGACGATCACGATCACCGCGCGCAGCGCCGTCGGTGACAGTCGGCGCCCGTACCTGGCACCGAGCAATCCGCCCAGCGAGGATCCCACTGCAATCACCCCGACGACGGTCCAGTTCATCCGGCTGGAGGCAACCAAGACGTATCCCGTCGCGGCGACGATATTGACCAACAGCGCCAGCAGATTCTTGGCCGCGTTCATCCGTTGAAGGTCTTCCGGCAGCAATGCGCCCATCAGACCGACGAGCAAGATGCCCTGCGCCGCGGTGAAATAGCCGCCGTAGATCCCGACCACGAACGTGCCGACCGAAAGGGCCGCCATCCGGCGCCCGGACACGTGATGAACAGAACGGCCCGCGGCCTCGGCCCGTCGGCGGGCGTAGGCCTGGATCCGCGGTCCGAGGACCACCAGGGTCAGCGCCATGACCAGCAGCACGGGCACGATCTGGGTGAATACTTTCGCCGGCAGGTGCAACAGTAGGAACGCCCCGATCGCGGCCCCGACGATCGACGCGGGGATCTGCCAGCGCAGCCGCTGCCACTGCCCGGCGAGGTCGGCCCGGTACGCCCAGGTGCCTGTCACCCCGCCGGCCACCAGGCCGACGGCATTGGACATCGTCGCCGTCACCGGGGGGAGGCCCAGTGTCACCAGTGTCGGGAAGGTGATCAGCGTGCCTGAGCCCACCAACGAGTTGATCGCACCCGCGGCAAACCCTGCCAGGGAGATCACGACTATCTGGGCGACTGACACGGTGGAACCTTAGCGATGCCCGTCGTGTTCCCGCCGTCTCCCACGGTCGCTGTGCCGGCGGCGCCCAAGCGGCTAGCCCGATACTCTCTCCGGCCTCAACGGGAGACCACCAATTTCACGGCCGGCTCCAACCAGCGATCTGCCGCCTCATCCCACTCGGCAACCGTCGTGGGTACGGCGAGAGGGTCGATGCGACCCTCCGCGACGAGATCGAGGACCTCGGGTAGGTATCGCCGGGAATCCGCACGTGACGTGTGGAAAGTGATTCCGCGGGTGTACATCTCCAGCAGCGGCAACGGTGTCCCGGACCCGAAATGGATCGTCACCGCGGTCAGGCGCCCGTAGGCCTCCGTGGAGCGGATAGCGCACTGCAGCCCTTCGATGTGCAGAGAGCCGGCGACCACAATTGGGGCCCGATCAAGCCGTCGAGGGAACTCGCCTCCCAGATCGATCACCTCAGCACCCAGATTTGACGCTGCGGCCAGGCGCTGCCTATCACTGTCGGCGTAGCGGATTCGGCCGGCACCCAATGCCTTCGCGCACAGAATCGAATACAAACTGATCGACGCCGCGTCACCACCGACGATCAATACGGCAGCGCCCGGCCTCTCCCGAAGTCCGTCGACTACGGTCCGATACCCGTCGACGACGTTGTCCGGGATGGTGGCCAATGCAACATCACTGATCGGCTCCGGCGCGGCCAGCAGCATGTGATCCGCCCCGGGCACCAACAGGAAGTCGGCCAGTCCACCGCCGTGGCCGCCGCCGGCCTCGCCGAAGCCGAACGCCGCGCCTGCTCGCGCCTGGTGAGGTTCACACGCGGCATAGTGACGTTCGCTGCACGGCGCACACGTTCCGCACGACACCTGAAACGGCACCGCAACTCGTTGCCCCGGCTTGACGCGGGTGACCCCGGGGCCGACGTCGACAACTTCCGCCGCGATCTCGTGCCCGACCGGGAACGGTCCGGGGAAGATGCCGAACGCGGCCATCGCCACGTCGAGGTCGCAGCGGGAGACCGCTAGTGGACGAACAACAGCCTGCCCGGGACCGGGTACCGGTTCGGGGGCGTCCTGCCATTCGAGCGTGCCGGGTTCCGCGAAAACCAGTTGCTTCATTGTGTTCCGCCTTGAGCCTGGGGGTTTCCGCTGATGAGTGTGGCATCGAACGTAGAGCGCTAGAACGACGTGCGCCCGGCCCGTCGATCTCTATTGCTACATCATCGCGGGTGGATCACCGGAAACGGCGGTCTATGCGTTAAGGGGGTTCAGCCAGCGAAGGCCGGGAAACCGCATAAAATCTGTATCGGCTGAGGCTAGTTCGACTCCGTGTTCGATCGCGAGGGCGGCCAGTTGCGCATCGGGCACGAGATTGCCCGTGATCTCGACCTGTTCGCACAGTCTCTCGTAGATACGGGCTGTGGTTTCGGTCGCGGGTGGGACCCACACCACCGCGACTGCGAGCCACTCCGATACGTATCTCCAGGCTTCGAGTCCGGACAATGGATTGTGAGCGACTCGCGGGTGAGTGGCGATTCGGAGGAACGCACCGATTGTCTGCCAAGGCAGGCCGACTCGGCTATCGCCATCCAGCACTTCCTCTAGCCAGGACGCGGCGGCGGCATTGTGGGCGCTGTTCTCGTCCACTGCATAGAGCAGAAGGTTCGCGTCAACGATCATCGTCGAGCAGTTCGAGCACGTCGGCGATATTGTTGACGTCCACTTTCAGGCCGATGCGTGAGGTCCGATGCCTATACTTCGCCGTCTGGGCCGAGGGGCCCCTCGCCATCCCTCTCCGCGCCAGCAGATTAAGGGCTTCGCTGAGGCCCATCCCTTTACGACGCAGACGTTCAATCTCCCCGGCGACATCGCTGTCGATCACCACCGTTGTCCGCATGACTCCGATAGTAGCGGAACACGCATCATGATGCGTCCCAATCGGCATCCCCGTGCCGCGGCGAGCTGGGCGACACCGACACACCACCCGCCCGATATCGGGACGATTCAGGCGGGGTTGAAAATGGTGCGATGCGAACCAGCTCACCGGAGATCAGATGACTCCCGAGCGCCTCACCGACCTGCCAACCGCCGACGACGACATCCACGCCTGGGTGATGAATCACCTCGGGGATCTGTGCGCGCCCATGACGTCCGACGCAGCCGCGTTCATGCCCACCGGTCCAGTCGTCCGCATCCGCGGCGGCCAGTCGGCAGCCGATGCTGCGCTGCAGGCCTACGACGTCAGTGGGTATGCGCGCCGACGAAACAACGTCTGGCCGGCGGCGACACGCGGCGCATCGCGGCTATCACCGTACATCCGACATGGGCTCCTCACCCTGCGCGAAGTGTGGGATCACGTGGCCGGAGGTCCGCCCAGCGATGTGGCAAAGTTTCGAGACGAGTTGCTCTGGCAGGAATATGCACGACATCTCTACGCGCGCTTGGGAACAGCGACCCGTGACTCGTTGCGGTTCGCTGTCGACGAGCGTACCGCTGACGGCGGTTCGGCACCCATGGGCAATCCGTGGTCATCGTCGGCGCGGTGTTTGGACACGTCATGGTCGGAGCTGGTGTCCAGTGGTTGGCTCACCAATCAGACTCGCATGTGGCTCTCCTCGTATTGGAGTGTCCGGGCGGGGCTGGGCTGGCGCGACGGTGAGGACCTCATGTACCGACACCTGCTGGATGGCTCTCGGGCGGCCAACAGACTGGGCTGGCAGTGGACCGTCGGCGCGCTGACCGGCAAGGCGTACGGGTTCTCCCGATGGCAGGTCGAGAAGCGTGCTGCGGGCCTCTGCGCGACGTGCCCGCTGGAACAGCGCTGCCCGATCACCGACTGGCCCACCATCCAGGAGCGCGAGCCGCGGGGACTGAGCGACCCTCGGCTGAGGCGCGACGATAACCTCGCGACTACGGCCGGACCGGCGACGACTCAGCAGTCGGCGCCGCCAGAGGCCGTCTGGATCACCGCTGAGAGCCTGAGCGACCGTGACCCTGCGACGGCGGCGCATCCGGACCTGCCCGTGGTGTTTGTGTTCGACGAGCCGCTGCTGCGCCGGTTGCAGCTCTCGGCGAACAGGTTGGTCTTCCTTGCCGAGTCGGTAGCCGATCTCTCGACCCGCAGGGAGGTGCACCTGTGGCGGGGTGACCCAGTCGCAGTGCTGCAGGGCCGGCAATTGGCCACCACGTTCGCGCCCGTCCCGGGCTGGAAGTCGCGGGCCGCCCGCCTCAATGTGGTCTCGCTGCATCCGTGGCCATGGCTAGAGCGTCCACGAGCGGGCTCAATCGTCTCCTACTCGGCATGGAGCAAGGGCCGGTGAGGATCCCTCACGGCGACAGCGTGTTTTCGGCACGGTTGCAGTCCCGCGACTTCTGGGCCGACGTCCCCATTGAAGGGCGCAGAGCAAGGATGTGGCAGCCCGTGCCCGGTGCGAGGTCCCCTGAACTGCTGTAGGTTCTCATTTCCCGTGTCATTCCACATGCTCTCGAACTGCGTTATCAGCAGTTGTCTCACGCCGTGTCACACGCGGTTTGTCTCACGGAGCGTGTCATTTCCTACCAGGGTTGTTGAGGAGCCCAATTCTTCCGAGCAGTGAGACGATCACCTTTTGGGGACCTATGCATGATGATTCGTCACTGTGACACTGATCAACTGGCTCGGGGGCCGTCAGCTCCGAGGCACTTTGGGTCCGGGAAGCGACAGCTAACTGCCGCGTCGGCCCAGACCAGAGTGGGCCGGCCACCGCGCTCCCAGGGCCGGCCCACTTCGGCCAGGTGGTGGCTCAGGCCGGGTTGAGCAGGCGACGTTCCAGCTGCGAGCTGTCCTTGAACTGATGCAGGCTCTTCGCCGCGGCCAGGACTGCCAGATCGGCCAGCGGCTCGACGATGATGACCGTCATGTAGGCGGCTCCGAACGTTGCGATGTCGCGCACAGTCTGGCCGGAGAAGCCTTCACCGTAGAGCGCCCAGAATCCCACCCAGATGACGATGCCGGCCTGATAGGTGCTCGACAGCGCCAACGCTTGGCGGTAGCGCAACTGCACGTACGGGGTGTTCGGGGCGATGATGCGGTTGGCGACCATTTGCACGCCGAACAGCGGCACGAGCAGCGTGGTGACGTTCATGCCGTACTGGGGCAGATCGAACGGGGCGAAGAACAAGCCCTGGAGCAACAGCCCCGATGCCAGGCCAATAGCGGCAGGCGCCATCCCGAACAACAGGAACAGTGTCGATCCCAGGATCAGATGCACCTCCGAGATGCCTACTGGCACATGGGGGAACACCTGGAAGAAGGTGAACACCATCGCGGTCGTTGCGAGGCTGCGCCCCAGCACCGCCGCCGGGCCGCGTTGCTTGACCAACTGCCAGCCCCCGCGCAGCGCATACAGGCCGGCACCGCCGGCGGTGAGATAACTCAGAATGATTTTGGGGCCTTCAACGATCCCCGGTTCGATATGCATGTTCATTCCGTTCGGGACGACACCAGTGACCCATCGCCCACGAACGCGCAACCGACCGGCTCCGCGCCCTTTCCACGAGGCGATGTGCCGCCGGGTGCGGCGCACCCGGCGCAGCCGGCAGGTCTTCGGACTCACAGGCCCACACCCCTTCGGGTGCTCCTACTTGCCGTCGCTTCCCAGCCGATTCGGCCAGTGCTGTTGACGACGTTCGTTCCTGCATACCGCTGCGGGACAGTCCCGGATTCCCACCGGGTTCCCTCTCGCGGTGCACCGACTGCGTACACCGCTCGATCCGAGCAAGACGCAAGCCCGCCCGGAAACCGTCTACAGGCCGGACATTACCAACTGGCCATCGTGCCGGATCGCTGATGGCAGCCCGACCTGCCGGCAGCCGGCCGTCGGTTCACTAGAGTCCAAGGCATGGCGTCGGCGAGGGTGTTCAGGGGATGCGCGGTTGGTGCGACGGCTTTTGTGCTGTCGGTGTTCGGGGCGCCGCCGGCGTGGGCGCATGTCACGGTGACCTCTGATCACAGTTGGCGCGGCGGGGTGGCCATCATGACGTTCATGGTTCCGAATGAATCCGAAACAGCCTTGCCCACAACACAGTTGATGGTTGCACTACCCAATGTGACCTCAGCGCACGCCGAGGTGATGCCCGGCTGGACTGTGCAGCTTGATCACGACATCCCGGCGGGCACATTCCGGTCAGCGACCTGGACCGCCGCCCCGGGATCGGGAATTCCGGCCGACCAGTTCGCGCTGTTCCGCATCCAGGTGACACTGCCCGACGCCGCCACCGCCAGCTTCCCGGCCACCCAGACCTACGCCGACGGAAAAGTGGTCCGCTGGGATCAGCCGCCGCTGCCCGACGGCAGCGAGCCCGAACACCCCGCACCGCACCTGACCCTCACGAAAGCGACACCCGGCGCCGACCAGCCGGCAGCGCCGTCTGCCGCGACCAACTCGACTGGCCGCTGGCTCGCCGGGACCGCGCTCGCCGTGAGCGCAGCCAGCCTGATGTTGACGGTCGCGCGCAGGAGGCGGTCGTGACAGTGCTCAGGGTGCTGCTTGCGACCCTGCTGTGCGCCGCCGTCTCCGTGATCGCTCCCGCGCCGGCCGGCGCCCACGCCGTGCGCATCGCCACCGAACCGGCCGTCGATGCACTGCTCGACAGTGGCCCACCCCAGGTCAGCGCCACATTCAACGAGCAACTGCAGACGACATTCGCCGCAATGACGGTGGTCGGCCCGGACGGCAACCTCTGGTCCAGCGGCGACACCCACGTCCAGGGCGCGATCGCCAGCGTCGCCCTGAGGCCGCTCGGGCCGGTAGGCGCCTACACCGTCAACTACCGGGTGACCTCCGCCGACAGCCATGTCGTCACCGGTTCTTGGACTTTTCACCTGAAGAAGTCGGGCACCGGCACACCGGGCCCGCCGGCGGGCGCACCCACCGCCGGCACAATCCCATGGTGGCCCTTCGCGGCCGCGGGGGCACTGATCGCTCTTGTCGCAGCGCTGGGGCTGGCGCGGCGCCGAACCTGAAGCCACGTCGGCATGGCCTGCTGCCTGCAGAGTATGTTCCCCCGTACGGCATCGACACAGCAACCATGACGGCGGCAACAATGCGGATCGGACTTCTTGCAGGGATTCTGACAGTGGCGGCAGCGACCGCGGTCGGCTGCAGCTCCACATCGACAACCAGTTCGCCATCAACCACCGCAACCTCAGCCGCCGCCAGTGCGGCGACCACGACCTCGGCGGCCGCGCAAGCCGGCCCCGTCCTCGACGTCACCATCGCCAACGGCGAGGTCACCCCGGCCAACGCCGCACTGCAGGCCCATGTCGGCCAACCCATCACCGTCCATGTCACCAGCGACGCCGCTGACGAACTACACGTGCACTCCACCCCTGACCGTGAGTTCGTCGTCTCGGCCACGCCCAACCAGACCTTCACCTTCACCATCGACAATCCCGGCAAGATCGAGGTCGAATTGCATCACCTCGACAAGACCGTCGCCACCGTCGACGTCACTCCCTGACCTTCGCCCCGCGACTCTCGGATCCTCGGGAACCGAACCTGGCCCCCGCACGACTATGTGAGAGAACGCCCGTGCGGCGGCGTCGGCCAAGGAGATGAGTGGGACATGGCAATGCTGAGACGTCTGGGTGATCTCGAACGAGCGGTGATGGACCAGCTTTGGGACAACGACGGCCCCCAGACGGTGCGTGAGGTCCACAACGGCCTGCTCGCCGATCGTGAGCTGGCTTACACCACTGTCATGACCGTGCTGCAGCGTCTGCACTGCAAGGACCTGGTTGTTCAAATCCGTGCCGGACGGGCCTTCCGGTACGCCCCGAGCTACAGCCGCGACGAACTCGTGGCCAGCCTCATGGTTGACGTGCTGGATCAAGTCAGCGACAGCGGAGGCCGACAGGCCGCGCTGATGCGTTTCGTCGGGCGGGTGGGTGCCGACGAGGCCGACGCGCTGCGGCGCGCACTCGCCGAAGCCGGCAAGCAGTTCAGCGGCGCCCGACGCCGCGCGGCAGGAGTGGCGTGCCCGGCATTTTGACCTCGGGCCCGGACTTTTTCCCGGGCTGGGTCAGCATTCTGTTCTCTCTCGGCCTGGCTCTCGGCATCGTCCATCACCTGCCCTGCCTGATCCGCGGGCACAGCAACCGCTGGTTTCACGCCGCGCACACCGCGATGGCGCTGTCCATGATCTACATGTACCTGTCGATGTCCTATGACTGGAACTGGCTGCCCGCCACCTGGCAGATGTGGTTCTTCGTCGCCACCTCCGTCGCCATCACCGCGTGGCTGCTCGTCAAGGTCCTCCGCCGCCAACCCGTCAACTTCCTCTGGATCCTGTTGTTGATCCAGCAGGCCGCAATGGCCTACATGTGGTATCCGATGATGCGCTGGAACGCGATCCTCATCTTCGTTCTCGTGTCCTGGTTCGCCATCGAAACCTTCGGCTGGGCCGCCAACCTCTTGCCCGACGACACCCGAATGGTGGAGAACCGCAACTGGTTCCCCTACCAACTCGGCACCGAAGAAGGCACCGCCGACGCGACGCCTGGCTGCCACACCGGTGCTCACCTCATCGGATCGGACTGGAAAGACCGCACACTGATGGCGATCATGGCCCTGTCGATGGGCTACATGTTCTACGGCATGCAGCTCCTACGCTGACGAACACGCACATGGCCAAGAACATCGGGATTGTGCTGTTCGATGGGGTCGAGGAATTGGATGCGATCGGCCCCTGGGAAGTGCTGTCGACGTGGACCCACTACTTCGCCGACGACGGCTACGGCGTCTCGTGCCTCTCCCGCCACGGTGGCGTGGTGCAGTGCGCGAAAGGATTGACGGTGCATGCTCACCATTCCTTCGCTGACGCACCGCCGATGGAAGTGCTGCTATATCCGGGCGGCCGGGGCACACGCGCCCAGCTGCATGACGAAGCCCAGCTGGAATGGGTCCGCCGCCAACGCGACACCGTGCCGCTGATGACCAGCGTATGCACCGGCTCCCTCGTCTACGCCGCAGCCGGCCTGCTCTCACACCGCCCGGCCACGACCCATTGGGCGGCACTCGACCAGCTCGCCGAAATCGACCCGACCATTGATATCAGGCGCGACGAGCGGTTTGTCGACGACGGCGACATCGTCACCGCTGCAGGGGTATCCGCAGGAATCGACATGGCGTTGCACCTCATCGTCCGCCTCGCCGGTGCCGACCGGACCCGTGAAGTCCGCCGCTACATCCAATACGACCCCGCGTAACCGGGCGTCGTGAAGTGATCACATCGAGTGAGAGTCAATTTCCTGCAGTGCGGGCTCAGTTGCGGGGCGGTGGCTTCACATGGGCCCACGGCCGTCGCCGCGGTCCCCGCCAGCGCTAGGAACCTGACCCAGCGCCGACGGCCCTAGTCGGTGGTCTGGCACTGCGGGCACAGGCCGTGCAGGGTAAGTCCGGCCAGTTCGGACAGTTGGAACGCGCTGCCCTCGACGGCCTTCTGCAGCGCCGCGGTCAGCTGTGGCGCGGGGACCTCGATGATGGCGCCGCACGCGGTGCACACCGCGTGGTGGTGCGGCTGGTGGGCCATTCCGTAGGTGCTGACCCCGCCTTCGATCGCCAGGGCGTGCAGTACGCCGCGTTCGACGAGGGTGCCGACCGTGCGGTACACGGTGGCCAGGTCCGGCGGTGAGCTCCCCGCCGGTGCCGCCTCGGCCAGGCGTTGGTAGATGTCATTGACGCTGAGATGGGTGTCGGCCGGCGTCAGCACACTGAGCACCGCCACCCGCGGCTGAGTGCGCCGCAACCCGTGGGCAGTGAGGATATCGGTGAAATCCGTCAGCGGACCAGCGGCGGCGGCGTGCTCTCCCACACCCTAAGTGTCGCCGTCGCCGCTCCGCTGGCCATGAGATTGATACAAAACACGTGCAGGTGATTATTTGCGAATCGCTTGCAGTAACGCCGGGTGCGGCTTACGTTCGAGCCGCCAACGCCCGACGGCGACGAAAAGGACACCGCGTATGACAACGACGGTCGCTGATCGCCCCGCCCGCTGGCCGGCTCGGATGCGGGCGGCTCTGACCGGCCCGGAGTGGCGGCGGTTGGGGGCGATGACCGCGGTAATCGCCGCCCTGCACCTGATCGGCTGGGTCACCCTGGTGTTCGTCGTGGCCCCCCAGCACTTCAGCCTGGGCGACAAAGCATTGGGGGTCGGGGTCGGGTTGACCGCCTACACCCTGGGCATGCGACACGCCTTCGACGCCGACCACATCGCCGCGATCGACAACACCACCCGCAAGCTGATGAACGACGGCCAACGCCCCCTGGGCGTGGGTTTCTTTTTCTCCCTGGGACATTCGACGGTGGTGTTCGCGCTTGCGCTGCTGCTCTCGGTCGGCATCAAGGCCATCGTCGGGCCGGTGCAGGACGACTCCTCAGCCCTGCACTACTACACCGGTCTGATCGGCACCACCGTCTCCGGGGTGTTCCTGTATGTGATCGCGATCATCAACATCGTCATCCTCATCGGCATCCTGCGGGTCTTCACCCGGATGCGACAGGGCGAATACGACGAAGCCGCCCTCGAAGAGCACCTCAACAACCGCGGCTTCCTCAACCGGTTCCTCGGCCGGTTCACCCAATCGATCAGCAAGTCCTGGCAGATGTATCCACTCGGGATCCTGTTCGGGCTGGGCTTCGACACCGCCACCGAGATCGCCCTGCTCGTGCTGGCCGGCACCAGCGCAGCGGCCGGGCTGCCCTGGTACGCCATCTTGAGCCTGCCGGTCCTCTTCGCCGCCGGCATGAGCCTGCTCGACACCCTCGACGGCTCCTTCATGAACTTCGCCTACGGGTGGGCGTTCTCCCAGCCCGTGCGCAAGGTCTACTACAACATCGTCATCACCGGACTGTCGGTGGCCGTCGCCCTGATCATCGGCACCATCGAACTACTCGGCCTGCTCGCTGACCAGTTCGGCTGGACCGGCGGGATCTGGGACTGGATCGGCGACATCGACCTCAACACCGTTGGCTTCCTCATCGTCGGCCTCTTCGTAATCACCTGGGCCGCTGCACTACTGGTCTGGAAGTACGGCCGTATCGAAGACAAATGGAACGAGTCGAATGCGTCCGATGGAGGTTGATCCGGGGACCGAAGGCGCGGTTACCGGAAGGTAATCCAGTGAAGGACCAGAGCGAAGAGCCGTTGCAGCGGTCCACCTGCACGCCGGGTGTCACGATCGCCACCCTCGACCGCGACCGCGGATCGCTGTTCGGCGCCGTATCCGGCCTTACGCACGGTGTCGCAGAGTTCGGCGACAGTCACCCCACCGCTTGCCTCGACAGTGGCGGACTTGGAGGCGAAACTGACCGAAGCGCGCACCCCGTCGATCTTGTTCAGCTTCCTCTGGATGCTCAACGCACACATTCCGCAGGACATCCCCGCCACGTCAAGTTGGATCCGTCGGGTACCTGATACCGCGTCCTCGGGTGCTGCCAGGTCTGTCAACGCCACTCCTCACCGTTCGCGGTCCGACGCCGCCTCACTAATGGTCGTGCGGGATCGCCGTCGGGTTCCCGACCAACCGGGAAGCTTGAATGCGACTGCCGGGATGGCGTCGTGTTAGGTACATCCGTGCTTGAGCAGGGCCCGAAGTGACTGCGGCGCGCTGCGACGCTCGGTCACGAGGTCGATGTCGAGCTCGAGGGTGGGATACGCCGCCAGATACTGTGCGTAGGAGCGGCTACCGAGTCTCATTCCCAGAGTGATCCAGGCATCGATGACCGACCAGCGCCGCGGATTCCGCTTCGCCCAGTCGCTGTGATCCAGTCGTTGCTTCCATTCCATGGGATCGAGTTCGTCGCGCGCGAACTCACCCAGAAGCTCCCCGTAGGCCAATGGCTCGCCGCGCAGCACGGTAATCCCGCTTCCGAGTTCCGTCGATCCCGCCAATTCCGGCAACAGGTCCAGGATGCCGTGCGCGGCGGCACGCCCGGTGGTGACCTCTTCGGTCAACGTCACGGCCGGAAAGGCCTGCAACGCAACACATGCGTCGACGATCGAGACCAGAATGTCGGCGGAGTCGTGCAGTTGCTCCGGTTCGCCCAGCACCCGGGGCAGACGCACGATGGTGAAATCGATCGCGTTCGACGATCCGGCGACGACCAGCTCTGCCAGTGCCTTCGACGCCGCATAGGGATAGGGCGCATCACGCGGGTCGGTGACCTGCGCAGCGGTGACGTCCGCATTAACGACGAACGTCGACAAATGCACCAACTTCGTTCCATGGCTCGCGCATGCATCGGTGATCGCGGAAACGAGCTCGACATTCGCTGACCGCAGGTCGCGATAGGGCACGAGCACGTTTGTGTTTCCGATGCAGTTCACGACGGTTCCGGCGTTGCCTATCAGTCCGTCCAGTTCTGCCGCGGTGCGCTCGGGAGAGATCCGTTCGAACCGCACACCGTCAACATTGCGCAGAGCAACCCACGGATCGTGTTCGGGGAGATCTGACCTCGCGGCCAGGACAACGTCGGGACACCTCCCTCCCGACCGCTTGAGCTCCAGAACCGCCTGGGCGAAGCCCGTTCCGAGAATCCCCGATGCGCCGAGCACGACGATTGCCGGTGGCTTCCCGCTGTTCGGGGACCGCGTGGCGATCAAGCTCGGAGCGGGCGGTCGGCGCCCGACTGCAGCGAAGTCGCGGTCTATCTCGGCAGCCGTGGCGGCGTCCATCCATGTGTCACCTGCCGGCGCGTCCTGAACCAGGTTGGCGGCGGTGTCGGCACTGATCAGATCGAGAATGGAGACCTGCCGGCCCAGAAACCGTCGGGTGTCCGGCAGTATTCTGATGAGATCCAGCGAGCCGATCCCCTCGGCGAGGAGCGATGCGTCTGGCCCGACAGGCCTCCCAAGATGCCGGCTCCAGATTGCGGCGAGCTCTAGTGCTTTCTCACCGGTCTCGGCGTCGTTTGGCGCTGCGTCCACGAACTGAGGCATCGTCCGCAGGTTGTCGCTGTCGATTTTGCCGTTGGGCTTCCTCGGGATGTTCGGCACTTCGACGACGAAGAAGGAGGACACTCCCAAACTGATGAGGATGCGCCGGATTCGGCTGGCGGCCGCGGCATCGTCGGCACCCCCGCGCGTGCGATGTGTCTCGACCCACACCCCTAGACCACCGTTGTGTACCTCGACGGCGACATCGGATACGGCGGGATCCTCGGAGATGCGCCTGGTCACCTCGGCTGTGTCGACACGCTTGCCGGAGATCTTGACGATCGCGTCTCGGCGACCGGAGAAGACCGGAAAGCCGTCGCCATCAAGGGTCACGCGATCAGCGGTGGCGAACGCTCGGCGACGCGAACCCGCAGGGGTGGTCACGGTGCCGAAGCTGCCGCCGTCGATCCCGAGGTAGCCGGTGGAGACCAGATCACCGGCAATGACGACTTCGCCGAACGCGACGAAAACTGTGTTCGGCACTATCGGTCGGCCAAGCCTGGTCCGGGCGCGGCTCGCCACGAATGTTCCGCCATATGCGATCGGCAAGTATGTGGCGATGACTGTGGTCTCGGTCGGACCATAGGTTGAGATCAGCGAAATCTCCCGGGCTGCAGTGGAATCGATCCACTTGTCGACGGCGGCGGGACGGATGGCTTCACCGCCGATGACGATCTGGCGGAGGTGAGATCGCCGGACCGCGTCCAGAGCGTCGGCGTCGTCGCACAGCAGATGCCACATGGCGGTCGGCAGGTCGATGACTGTCGGATTCTTGGTAAGGAGGTCTTCCGCGAGCGCCTGGAGGTCGCCCGCGCGCATCGCCGTGGATCGGACCAACTCGGAACCGCAGAGCGCACCGCAGAAGATCTCCTCAACGCTGATGTCCGATGTCAACGGCGCGCACTGAAGGATCGTGTCGTGCGGCCCCCATCCGTAGGCGCGTCTGACCGCGTCGCTGAAGAGGGCGAGCGAACGATGGGTGACTCGGACCAGCTTGGGTTTACCGGTCGATCCTGAGGTCGGCATGATGTAGGCCGTCTTGGTGGTCAGTGCGGTGTCCTGTGTCACCTGCTGAATGCGCTCGTCAATCAGCTCCCGCAGTTCGTCCTCCAGGACCAGCGCGAGCCGGGCATCAGCCACGTCCACGATGTGAGTCCTGAGCCCATCACCGTGGTCGGAAATGGAGTCCGCCCGGGATCGCAGTTCCTCGGCGGTATCGCAGACGCTGTATCCGCAGCCCGCGAGATGGCACGCGATCAGCAAGTCAATGGTCTTGCCGGTGTTGTCGTCGGTGAACACGACAACATCACCCGGTTCGGCGCCGTTCTGCACCAACCAAGCAACCCATGGGTAGACGTCGCGACGCCTTTCAAGGGTCCGGTGTACACCGCCGGCGCGGTCAAGGAACCAGGCTGGGGGCAGCAGCTGTTCTTCTTGCACTAGCTGATCGGTTCGGTGGCAGTCCCCCTCTGCGCCAACCTCGAGCCACTCGCCGACGGTCATCGCGATCGGGTTGTGCCACATCGCTGTCATCGACTCCAGCGCCACGGCGATACGTTCCGCGACCCCGGAGGGGGTGGACCTCTCGGGCAGATCCGCTCTATTCCAGATGCCGAGATTGAGTATGCGTTGCTCTTCGTCCAGGACGCTGGCCACCGTCATGCTCTCGACCGGGCCGATATCCGTCGTCGCCGGCGGCTCAAGTAGGTAAGAACGAAGCTCGGGCGCACATGGTTCACGAAGGAAATTGAGCGTCAGCAACTCCACATGAGATGTCCGGTTGATCGCCAGATACATCCTGCGGTACTGCTCCTCGCGAAGCCACCGGCGCCTGACCGCCTTGACGTAGCCCCGGTCCAGTATCCGAACGACGTCCTGGAACGACGCGAACGGCGGAAACCGGACCGAGTGCGCGACCGAATTGACCAGACACGAAGCCACATTGAGATCCGGCTCTCCGAAGCGGTTGTCCACTGCGTGAACCAGCAGGCCCTCGGTGCTCTGCCGAAGGCTCGCATCCACCGCAACCGCCGCCGCAGCCACCAGAACGTTGAGCGGAACCTGCTTCTCCTCCGAGAGCGCGAGGATTGCGTCGTAGGCGGCGCCGGAGATTCGCACCGATTCCCGAAGAACCCCTTTGGCTGCGGTTCCGACGGTGTCGTTCGAGCTCTGCCCGTACCCACCGTGATGCGCCTCGTCGGTGAGCTCCTTCTTCACCAGATCGCCGAATCGCTGGAGTGCCTCCTCGGCCTTGCTCGCCTCACGTCTATGCGCATCCGCCAACTTGGTCAAACCCTCTGTGGCAGAGGGGACCTCGTCCGAACTGCCGGCTGCAAGGTTGCGTGCCAGATCGGCCTCGATGAGTCCCGTGGCGCCGCCGTCGACCACGATGTGGTGGGTATGAACATCGAGTCCTGACACGCAGCCGTGCTCGTCGGTCCGCACGGTGTAGCGCACGAGTGGTGTGGCGAGGATGCCGGAGTCCCAGGTGCGGATCAGGCCTCCGTCCTCGCGGTCTGTCTGGTACTCACCGTCTGATCGGACGCGCACGATGTCGCCGACCTGCAGTCGCAGCAATAGATCCGGATAGCCGGCCCCCGCCAGTGGCGCCTCGAGCACACACAGCTGGACCGGGTTGTTCAGAATCGTCGCTTCCAGTGCCGCCAGGAACGGCGGCAGCTCCTGCTGGCGGAATCGGTATCTGCGGCCGATCAGGTACAAATCCGGGTCGCTGTCCTGCAGCACTCCGTTGTAGATGTTCTGTTGGGACCTGCTGAGCGCGATTCGAGGCACCTGAGGGTCGTCAGGCGGGGTCACGGAGACCCTCCAGCTCCCCAACCCAGCCGGCAATCGACAGGTTCTCCGCCAATCGTGCCGGCACGTCGGACTCCCGGTCGACGCCGAGCTGCTTCATCAGGAGTACGAACCGGACGGAGTCCAGACCGAGGTCCCTCAGATCGGTTGCGTCGCCGTCGACCAGATCCGACTCATCGATGTAGAGCACCTCGGCGAGCGCGGCGAGAACCCTTTCCCGGACCGTCTCAGCCACCAACGACCGCTCCGCCTCCGGTTGTCGCCGCAGCCAGCGATGCCCGCATGACCTTGCCGGACTGCGTGCGCGGGATGTCGGCGACGATCACGATCGTGGATGGCCGCGCCATCGACTCCGATTCGCTCCGAAATCGACGGGCTATGGCCTGCTTCAGCTTTCGGGCATCCGATTCATCGAGTTCTGCCGACGGAACCACGGCAAGTGCCACCAGCGCTCCGAACTCCGGATCCGGGACCTCGAAACACGCGGCCTCCCGGACGCCCGGCACGCCCTCGGCAATGCGGTCGACCTCGTCGGGGACGATGTTCACGCCACCGGAGATGATCATCTCTGACGATCGGCCCTTGATATAGAAGAAGCCGTCCTCGTGAATCTCCAGAAGGTCGCCGGTGTTGACCCAACCGTCGATCAGGGTCTCTTTGGTGCGTTCCGGATTGGCCCAGTAACCCAACATGTTGGCCGGTGACTTGATCCACAGGGTGCCCGAGGAGGCCGAGCTGAAAGATCCTGTGCCGGTGGGCGGTCCACTTCCGTCGCTGTCCAGATAGACCAGCACGCCAGGGTAGGGACGTCCGACAGCTCCCGCCTCGATTCTGGAGATCGACCCGTCATCGGTGGGCAGACACAGAGCGGTACAGCCCGTTTCGCTCAATCCGTAGACCTGCGCGGTGCTGACTCCGGCGGCCTCGACGAATCGGACATCGGTGGCGATCGCCCGCGAGCCGCCGTACCCAACCAGACGCAGCGACGCCGGCAGCGGCGCTCCGGTGGACTTCAAGTCGGCAACCAGTCTGGTCAGCAGGGTCGGAACCAGGCATGTCGTCGCGATGTCATGTGCGGTGAGAATCTCCAGCAGCGACGATCCGCCCTCACCGCCGGTGACGCACAACCCGCCTTGCATCAGGCAGTTGAGGATCCACCACAGGCCGCCGATATGTGTGGCCGGAAGTGGTGAGTAGGTCGCTTCGCCGACGACCCAGGTGACCCACGTCAACTGCTCCCGTTGCAGGATGTCCGCCACGGCGTAAAACGTCCGATTCGGCAGCAGTACGGCCTTCGGCTCGCCCGTGGTTCCGCTGGTGAAGATCATCGCCAGTGGATCGTCGGCACCGAGATCGGGTTCGGCGGGAATATCCTGGGAAGCCGAGGCCGCAATGACATCCGCTGGGCCCGAGGAGACGACGACGCTGTTCACCGGTATCGATCCGAGGGCGTCGGGCAGATCGGATGCCTGAATCCGGCTTGCCGGTGCGATGAGAATCGCGCTTGGCTCGGTGATCTGGCAGAAGCGTTCGATGGTGGCCGGCGGAAGGTTTCCGTCCACCATGACGGCGATCGCTCCGAGCTTCACGCAGGCCAGCACCGAGAGATAGGTCTCGGGCCCGTTGTCGGAGAGGACGATCACCCGGGATCCCCGAGAGACCCTGTCAGCGCGCAGATCCCGTGCGAGTCTGTCCACTTCGGAGACAAGTTCCTTGTAGCGGATTTCGCTGGTGCCGTCGCAGCGGCGCAAAGCCACGGCCTCGGGCCGCTGGCGTGCCTGTACCAGGATCCGGTCCAGAACGGTCGGCGGTGCTTCCTTCACAACGATGTTCCCTTCCAGCCGAGCTATGGGATGTTCAGAGCCGCCAGCTCGACCTCGCCGGATGCGGCACCGCCCTGCTCGTCCCAGAACTCGATGGCGCAGGGGACCTTCAGATAGGGCCAGGTTCGTTCAATGACTTCGAAGTCCTTGCAGAGCAGACGCGCGGAGAACTTCTGGGCGTTGATCGGCCTTTTAAACCGCGATGCGGTGTTTTTGATCAACATGCTGGGGAGCTGGTAGTTGAAGTAATCGTCGATCGACCAACCCCGCAGAGCGGCGATCTCCCCATTGAGGATGGCGGGCGCGAATGCGCTGTAGGCGAGCTGGTTGAAACACAGCACCCATTCCACCGCGTTGAAGTGGCCTGTGCTGCGAATGTACGAGGAATCGCCGATGCTGAAATTCCCGTACGCGAGAACCGAATCTTCGGTGGCTCTGCATGTCGCGTCGATGAGGTACCGGGAGCCCTTGCAGGCGTACGGCTCCAGCACCCTGGCGAGCAGATCCTCGGCAATCGGCGCCATATCCACCGATTCCGACTCGGCGCGCTTGGACGGCGTCAGCCCGGCGGCGGTCATACGGCATATCCCGGTGTCTCGAGGCCGTCGAGCATGGTCAGGCGGTAGGTCGTCAGGGTGCCCGCGGCGGTGCCGTGCTTGGCTCGGTGCATCAAAACTCTGTTGTCCCACAGCACGATGTCGCCGACCTCGTAGTGCTGGGCGTGGATGAACGGCGAGCTGAATTCGGCATCAAGCTGACCGGTCGCGGTCATGAGTCCCTGCAGGATTGCCGGGTCGAGGACATTGCCGTCCTTGTCCTCGATCTTGGTGGTGCCGGACGCGCAGATGTAGAGGATCTCCTCGCCGGTGGCCGGGTGCCGGATCACCGTGGGCCACTTGATGGGCGGGGTGGCCTTGGTGATCTCGGCCCACACCTCGCCGATCGGCTTGTAGACATCGCTGGGCCGGATTTTGATGTGCCGGCGCGGATCGTGGGTGCTGAATGTTCCCCGGGCCGGGTCTTGCTGGGCGGCGGGTAGGGACTCCCAGACCTTGTTGAGGTCGATGAAGTAGGTGCCGCGGTCGCTCCCGGGCACCGCGAGCGGCAGCACCATGGAAAAGGCGAACGGTTCCGGCATGAACATGTAGTCGATATGCCAGAACGCCCCCGTCTTGGGCACCCCCTGGCCCTGCTCGGTCGACGAGACGAAGATTTCCGGATACTGCTCGTGGTGGTACATCGGCTCGTAGTAGGGAACGATGTCGCCGAGAATTTTCCCGAGCTGGATGAATTCCTCCGGAGACGGATGGACATCCTTGAGGACGACGAGCTTGTTCTCGTAGACGATTTTGCGGATCTCGTCTCTCGAGAGATCCCCGAGGTCCTTGGGATCCACCCCGGTGATCTGCGCGCCGAGGCCCTCGCCTTTCACATTGAGGGTCATCTGTCTCTCCTGTCCTGATCGTCCGCGGCTGTCGGGGAGCCCCCGCTTACGCGCGGGCACTCGAAAGAACAGTCGGATGAGACGGCGAAAAGTTCCCTACTCGTTTCTGGCTGTATCCTCGGCGCCGGTCGGCCAGGTGGCGGGGAGCAGTGGGACGGTCGGGGGTTCACCCTCGGATGAGAGCTGGGCCATTCCCGCGGCGGCGGGGCTGGCGGTTTTCGGGGCGGCGCCGGCGAAACCGAGGGGGCCAGCGCCCTGCCGGCTCGCCGCCGTGGTGGGTCCGGCGTCCGCGGGGCTCGCAGAACTGTTCATGCTCGCCGGCTCCTCGATGAACTC
>CAZZHX010000009.1:29333-31684 GCA_964653535.1 uncultured Mycobacterium sp.
GAACTCGTACCGGTACCCGCGTGCGCCCGCTCTGCTCTTGCTGGTTCGCCGGCCACGGCTCCGACCGGCGGGGGCCGCCGCCCGTGCGGCGGCGGCAGCGGCGACGGCCTCGTTGAGGGTGTCGGTCGCGCCCGTTCCGGTTTTGGGGCCCGAGCCCACCCCGGGTGGTGCCAGACCGGGTACGGCATAGCTGATCAGCGGGGAAGGTGCGGGGTTGGCCGCCGGGGACGCGGCGGATGCACTCGGCGCGGGGGTGCCGGCCTGCGGGGATGCACTGGCAGGACTTGTCGGGGCGGTCACCGCGACCCCGGCCTGTATCGCTGAGTCGGCCTGGCGCGAAGGCACGGTGAACGGCTCCGCCGGCCCGGGCGCTGGAAGCGGCTCGGCCGGCAGCTCAGTGTCCGCTGGATCCAGCAGAAAGCGCAGCGCGCCCAGAGCGCTCAGGGCACTCAAGGCGGGGCTGAAGAACGGGACGAGCAACAGGGAATAGGACAGGTAGTAGGGGATGAAGAGCGCGTCGTACAAAACGAATGCGATGGCGGCGAATGCAGCTGCAGCGGCTGGGCTGAGTCCGAACTGCTGAAAGAACTGCAGAAAGTACTTGTAGGGATCCTCGATGAATTTCACGATGTCGTCGATGAGTTGCTTGATCCACGTCGCTACGTCACCGGGGGATCCGATACCGAGGGCTTCGGCGCCGAGGGCAAGGATGGCGGGCGCGGGTTGGGCGGACGGGATTGCAGAAGTCGCCGCCGCGGCGATGGCCTGGTAGACGGTCATGGTTTCAGCGGCCTGCACCCACATGCGGGCGTAGTCGGCCTCGTTGAGGGCGATCGGGATGGTGTTGATACCGAAGAAGTTGGTGGCGATCAGCACGCCGTGGGCGAGGTGATTGGCGGCCAGTTCCGCAAGGGTGGGCATGGCAGCCAGGGCGCCACCGTAGGCAGCGGCGACCGTCTCGTGCTGGGCGGCGGCGGCGGCGCTGTCGACGGAAGCCCGTTCGAGCCAGGCCAGCCAGGGGGCGTGCGCGGCCACATACTGCGTGGCGCTGGGCCCCTGCCAGCTCGCTGCCCCCGCCTCGGCCAGCACTCGGGTTAATTCAGCGGCCGTGTCGCTGTAATGAAGACTGAGCTCCGTCCACTGCGCAGCGGCGGCAAGTAATGCCCCCGGACCGGGGCCGCCGCTCAATAGGGCCGAGTGCACTTCGGGAGGGACGGCCATCCAGATCGGGGTCGTCACAGCTCCTTGACCTCCTTCCACGCGACTGGCCGATTAGTCGGCTGGGCCGGGACGATAGTTCCCGAGCGCGCAAACACCGGCGCGGGGAACCAGAATCTGCTCTCGCGCGACTGTATAGCTGAACGCCCCTTTGTGATGGCGTAGCCAGGGAGGGGAACGGAGCATGGCAGAGCTGCCGATCATTGACGCCCGTCATCTCGACGGGATATCGGAAACCGCGCTACTCACCCTGCATCAGCGAGCGGCCGAGGCTGCTCGCCCGGACGGCATCATCACCGACCCGATGGCTATCGCATTGCAGGACAGCCTCGACTACGACTACAAACACTTCGGTCGTACGCATCAAGCCACCGCCATGCGGGCCTTGATTTTCGACGCCGCGTCGAGGGCGTACCTGGACACCCATCCGCGCGCGACCGTGGTCGCCCTCGCCGAGGGGCTGCAGACCAGTTTCTGGCGCCTCGACAACGGCGAGCTGACCTGGGTTTCGGTGGACCTGGCGCCCATCGTGCGGTTGCGCCAGGAGCTGCTTCCAGCATCGGACCGGCTGAGCTACTGCGCCCAGTCGGCGTTCGACCACTCCTGGATGGACGCCGTCGATGATTCCAACGGCGTGCTGATCACCGCCGAGGGTCTGTTCCAGTATCTGGAGCGCGAACCGGTCTTCGACCTGATCGCGGCCTGCGCCAAGCGATTCCCCGGCGGTGAGTTGGTCTTCGACAGCGTCCCGAAGTTCCTGAGCGTGTATTCGCGCCGACGCGGGATCAGGCTCAGCAAGCACTACACGGCGCCCCCGATGCCGTTCTGGTTCACCGCAAACCAGTATGACGAACTGCGGGCAGTCGCCGGCGTCCGCAATGTGCGCGAGCTGGCGATGCTGCGGGGGCGCGGAAAGATTCTGGGCTGGGCTGCTCCGCTGGTCTACAGACTGCCCGGGCTCGACCGGCTTCGGGCTCCCACAACCGTGGTCGAATTCGGCTGAGAGGCGGGGCCTGCTGCCGGTTCCGGCCAGGCCGCGGGGATCGGCCGCGGACGGACGACCTGAGGCCACCAGAACCATCTGCCCAACAGGGCCGCGATCGACGGTGTCATGAACGAGCGGATCACCAGGG
>CAZZHX010000010.1:0-6541 GCA_964653535.1 uncultured Mycobacterium sp.
TGTAGCGCTGCACCAGGCCGGTGTCGGTGAGGATGTTGACGAAGATGTCCTTGGAGCCTTTGGCCTGGGCCTTGTCGCGGTCGTGGTGGACGTCCTGGTAGTCGCGCGTGGCGATGGCCGTGGAGATGATGAACGTGGGATCCCCGTACAGCTTGAGCTCCGGCAGTGTCGCGCCCACCGCGACGGCAGGCGCGCTCACGCTCCGGCCCCCAGGGGCTCCCAGGCGTACAGGCTCCACGCCGGGCCGGCATCGCCGGCCGGGAAGTCGATATATGTTGCCCGCACCGGCATCCCGACCGTCACTTCGGCGTGGTCGACGTCGCGCAGCTCGCCCAGCATCCGCACACCCTCCTCGAGTTCGACGAGCGCGATGACGAAAGGCAGCGTGCGGCCGGGGACTTTCGGTGCGTGGTGCACCACGTAGCTGTACACCGTGCCCTTGCCGCTGGCCACCGCATAGTCCGACGGCGTCACCTCCACGTCCGCCGCTCGCCATAACGCCGGTATCGGCGGGTGCTGCAGGCTGCCGTCGGGCCGACGCTGGATTCGCAGCTCGTGGGAGTTGACCCCTTCCCAGAAGAACGCCGTGTCGCGCGACGACCCCGGACGCATCATGACGTCGGCGTCCAAGTCCGCGGGCACCAAAGATGCTGCAGAAGACTCGCCCTGCGGCTTGAACTTCAGGATGCGCCATTCCATTTCGGCGACGACCTCGTCGCCAACCCGCCAGGCGATGTGCTGGTTGATGAAGTAGCCCTCGCCGAGCCCGGTCTGCTTGGGTCCGATCACGTCCCCCATCTCGGAGGTGGTGACCACCTGTTCACCGGGCCGCAAGTAGCGGTGGTAGGTCTGGTCGCAGTTGGTGGCGACCACGCCGATGTACCCGGCGTCGTCGAACAGACTCATGATGGGGCCCATGGGGTCGTCGGTGGGGCGCTCCCCACTCAAGCCGAACATCGTCCACACCTGGATCATGGCGGGCGGTGCGACGATCCCCGGGTGCCCGGCGGACCGGGCCGCGGCGTCGTCGACGTAGATCGGGTTGCGGTCGCCTAGGGCCTCAACCCAGTTGCTGACGGTCGGTTGATTCACCGGGTCCCGCGCCGCGCGCGGTGCGGCATTGCCGCCCGCGATGATCTCCGCAATTTTCTCCTGGATGCCGGTCGCCCCGGTCACCTGGGCACCCTCGGCACCTTCAGGCCGGAGGCCGCGATCATCTCGCGCATCACCTCGTTCACACCCCCGCCGAAGGTGATCACCAGGTTGCGCTTGGTCTGCGAGTCCAGCCAGTCGATCAACTCGGCGGTGTTCGGTTCGGACGGGTTGCCGTACTTGAAGACGATCTCCTCGGCGAGCCGGCCGATGCGCTGAATGCGCTCCGTGCCAAAGACTTTGGTGGCAGCAGCGTCGGCGATGTTGACGTCGTCCCCGGCGGCCGCGACCTGCCAGTTCAGCAGCTCGTTGATCCGCCACATCGCATAGATCTCACCCAGGGCTCGCTTGACGTCGTCATGGTCGATGGGAGTGACCCCGTCGGCGCCCGGCTTTGCCGCCCAATCATGAACCCGGTCGTAGATACTTCCGACCCGCCCGGCCGGGCCGAGCATGACGCGTTCGTTGTTGAGCTGGGTGGTGATCAGCCGCCAGCCGCCGTTTTCCTCGCCGACCAGCATGTCGGCCGGCACCCGAACGTCGTTGTAGTAGGTGGCATTGGTGTGGTGGGCACCATCGGACAGGATGACGGGCGTCCAGGAGAACCCGGGGTCGGTGGTGTCGACGATCAGGATCGAAATGCCCTTGTGCCTGGCGGCGGTGGGGTCGGTGCGGCAGGCCAGCCAGACGTAGTCGGCGTCGTGGCCGCCGGTGGTCCACATCTTCTGGCCGTTGACGATGTACTCGTCGCCCTGGCGCACGGCGGAGGTGCGTAACGCCGCCAGGTCGGTGCCGGCGTCGGGTTCGCTGTAGCCGATCGCGAAGTGGATCTCACCGGCGAGGATCCCCGGCAGGAACTTCTGCTTCTGCAGCTCGGTGCCAAACGTCTGCAACACGGGACCCACCGTCTGCAGTGTCACGGCGGGCAGCGGCACGTCGGCGCGATGGGCCTCGTTAACGAAGATCTGCTGCTCGATCGCACCGAAACCGCGGCCACCGAATTCCTTCGGCCAGCCGACGCCGAGCATCCCGTCCTTGCCCATCCGCCGGACGATGGAGCGGTACGCGCCGCCGTGGCGGTCCTTCTCCATCTCCTCCGCCTCGTCGGGTGTGACCAAGTTGGAGAAGTACTGCCGGATCTCGGCCTGCAGCTGCCGTTGTGCGTGGGTCAGTTCGATGTACATTGCGCTCCAACCAGATCGAGGCGGTGGGACGGACCACCCAAAAGGCGGGTTAAGTCCTTGATTGTGGAGTAGTACCGATGCATAGGATAAGTGATATCCATTCCTGCGCCACCATGGAGATGGTGGCATGTCTGCATGGCGGGCGGCGCCTCGGACGCGACCCAGTACGCCAGGACGTCGAGGTCGCAATCGGTGGCGAAACTGTCGGGCACCTCTTCGGACAGCCGCCAGATCACCGACTTCGACGCCAGATCGATGGTTCGCGAGGCGATATAGACCTCGGCGAGCTGCGCCGCGACCGTCTGGAAGGTCGACAGCGGTTTGCCGAACTGCGTGCGGTTGGCGACGTAGTCGGCGGTGAGCCGCAGCGCCCCGGCCACCAGACCGTCGGCGTACGCGCCCGTCATCGCCAGCACCAGCTGGTTGACGCGGTGCACCCCGCCGCTGTCGGCGCCGACCAGGACATCGGCGGTGTCGACCGCTACGTCAGCGAACGTGACCGTGTACTCCTCCGAACCGTTCGATGTCGGGGTGGGGGCCAGCACCACGCCGTCCGCCTTCGGTGACACCACGACGACCGCGCTGTCGGCGGTCACGACCATCCACTGCGCCTGTTCCGCATACCCGACACCGACCTTGGTGCCCGAGAGCCGCCCGCCGGCGAACGTGGTGACCGGCCGGTCGGGCAGCGCAGTGCCGGGTTCGTTGAGCGCCGCAGTCAGCACCCCGCCCGCGGCCACCCCGCCCAGGAAGCGGTCCTGCTGGGCGTCGGTCGCCAGGTCGAGCAGCGGCACGACACCGAACCCCAGCGTGGCCAGCGCCGGCGTGATCGCGCCGCGACGCCCCACCTCGGTCAGCACCGTTGCGACCTCGGCCAAGCCCAGGCCGTCGCCACCCAGGCGTTCCGGCAGCGGTAGCGCCGTCACGCCACCGCTCACCAGCGCCTCCCAGGTCAGATCCCGTTCCAGGACGGACGTGACCACATCGGCAACGGCCTGCTGCGTGGCGGTCAGGCTGAAGTCCATCGTCATCGTGGGGTCCATCAGTGCGCCACCGGGCACTTTCCGCTGTAGTCCACCTGCCACCGCTTGATGCCGTTGAGCCAGCCCGACCGCAGCCGCTCGGGCGCCGCGATCGGTGTGAGGTCCGGCATGTGGTCGGCGATGGCGTTGAAGATCAGGTTGATCGTCAACTTGGCCAGGTTGGCACCGATGCAGTAGTGCTCCCCGGTGCCGCCGAAACCGACGTGCGGGTTGGGGTTTCGCATGATGTTGAAGGTGGAGGGATTCTCGAAGACCTCTTCGTCGAAGTTGGCCGAGCGGTAGAACATCACCACCCGCTGGCCCTTCTCGATCTTGACGCCCGACAGTTCGCAGTCCTGCAACGCGGTGCGCTGGAAGCAGGTGACGGGGGTAGCCCAGCGGACGATCTCGTCGGCGGCGGATTCCGGGCGCTCCTTCTTGTAGAGCTCCCACTGGTCGGGGTTGTCGGCGAACGCCATCATCCCCTGGGTGATCGAGTTCCGGCTGGTCTCGTTGCCGGCCACGATCAGCATCATGACGAAGAAGCCGAACTCGTCGTCGGAGAGCTTTTCCCCGTCGATGTCGGCGTTGATCAGCGTAGTGACGATGTCGTCGCCGGGGTGCTCGGCCTTCTTTGCGGCCATCTCCATCGCGTAGGTGAGTACCGCGATCGACGACATCTTGGGATCGACGTCGGCGTAGTCGGGATCGTCGTTGCCGGTCATTTCGTTGGACCAGCGGAAAAGCTTGTCGCGATCCTCCTGCGGCACGCCGAGCAGTTCGGCGATCGCCTGCAGCGGCAGCTCGCACGCCACCTGCTCGACGAAGTCTCCGGTGCCCGTCGCCGCCGCCGCTTTCACGATCCCCTGGGCCTTCTCGTTGAGCTCGTCACGCAACCGCCCGATCGCGCGCGGTGTGAAGCCGCGGGCGATGATCTTGCGAAGCCGCGTGTGCTGGGGCGCATCCATGTTGAGCAGCACGACCCGCTGCATGTCGATATCGTCGCGGGAGATGTCGTTGTGGAACCGCGGGATCACCCCGTTCTCCTGGCTGGAGAACAGGTCGCCGCGCACCGAGACCTCCTTGACGTCCTTGTGCTTGGTCACCGCCCAGAAGCCGCCATCGTGAAAGCCGCCGCCCGTGCCCGGCGCCTGGGCGTTCCACCAGACCGGCGCGTTCGCCCGCAACTCGGCGAACTCTTCGAGGGGAAGCCGCTCCACGTAGAGCTCAGGATCGGTCAGATCGATCCCGGCGGGGAGATGGGGGCTGGGCACGGTGTGTGTCTCCTTAACTGGGTCGCGCGTAGGTTATGCAGAGTCTGTGCGTGTGCTCGCCCGGCGGGGTGTCACGGACGGTCCCAGAACACGAACTCTTCTAGTGAAGCCGTGCTGCCAGTAAAACATGCCTCCACCGTAGACAAAAGGCGCCGGCGGTGTCCTCGCTTGTCACACTAATGAAACGTGTTCTAGCCTGACCCCATGGGTAACCCGGTAATCGTCGAGGCCACGCGCAGTCCGATCGGCAAGCGCGGCGGATGGCTGTCAGGCCTGCATTCCACCGAACTCCTGGGCAACATACAGAAGGCGCTGGTGGACAAGGCCGGGATCGACGCCGGCGAGGTCGAGCAGGTCATCGGCGGCTGCGTGACGCAGTACGGCGAACAGTCCAACAACGTCACCCGGACCTCATGGCTGACAGCGGGCCTGCCCGAACAGGTCGGCGCCACCACCGTCGACTGCCAGTGCGGCAGCAGTCAGCAGGCCAACCACCTGATCGCGGGCCTGATCGCGACCGGCGCCATTGACGTCGGCATCGCGTGCGGGATCGAGGCGATGAGCCGGGTCGGCCTCGGCGCGAACGCAGGGCCCGACCACAACTGGCGTGCGTCGTCGTGGGACATCGACATGCCCAACCAGTTCGAGGCGGCCGAGCGCATCGCGACTCGGCGCGGCATCACCCGCGAGGATATCGACGAGTTGGGCTACCAGTCCCAGGCCAAGGCGAAACAGGCGTGGGACGAGGGTCGTTTCGATCGCGAGATCTCCCCGCTCGTGGCACCCGCACTCGACGAGAACAAGCAGCCGACGGCGGAGCGGGTGACCATCAGCCGCGACCAGGGCCTGCGCGACACCACACTGGCGGGACTGAGCACGCTGAAACCCGTCATGGAGGGCGGGATCCACACGGCGGGGACGTCATCGCAGATCTCCGACGGCGCCGCGGCCGTCCTCTGGATGGACGAGGACAAGGCCAAGGCGCTCGGTCTGCGGCCGCGGGCGCGGATCGTCAGCCAGGCGCTCGTCGGCGCCGAGCCCTACTACCACCTGGACGGCCCCGTGCAGTCGACGGCGAAGGTGTTGGAGAAGGCCGGTATGACGATGGGCGACATCGACATCGTCGAGATCAACGAGGCGTTCGCTTCAGTGGTGCTCTCCTGGGCGCGGGTCTACGACGCCGACATGTCACGGGTCAACGTCAACGGGGGCGCCATCGCACTGGGGCACCCGGTCGGGTGCACCGGCAGCCGGTTGTTCACCACGGCGCTGCACGAGCTCGAGCGCTCCGACTCCAGCACCGCGTTGATCACGATGTGCGCGGGCGGGGCCCTGTCCACCGGCACCATCATCGAGCGCATCTGAGGTGGCGGCCAAGCCACCGCGAGGACTGAACTCGCCGCGCACGGAGGCGATCATCAAGTGGATGTCGCGGGCGCAGACGTGGGTCTACCGCAAGACCGACGGCCGGTTCGGCGGCACGTTCCTGCAGGGCGCGCCGGTAGCGCTGCTGACGACCACCGGCCGCAAGACCGGGGAGCCGCGGTTGAGTCCGCTGCTGTATCTGCGGGAGGGCAACCGCGTCGTGTTAATCGCCTCCAAGGGCGGGGCGGCGGACAACCCGATGTGGTACCTCAACCTCAAGGCCAACCCGAAGGTGTCGGTGCAGATCAAAGACGAGGTGCTGGACCTGACGGCCCGCGACGCCACCGAGGACGAGCGGGCGCTCTACTGGCCCAAAATGGTCGCAATGTATACCAGTTTCGACGATTACCAGTCCTGGACCGAGCGGGTGATCCCTGTGGTGATCTGCGACCCGTAACGCCCTCGCCGAACGTGTACTGAGTGCGAAAAATAGGCCCCTATTTCGCGCTGAGTGCACGCTCGGCGCAACCGGCACGCTCGGCGC
>CAZZHX010000010.1:6641-30795 GCA_964653535.1 uncultured Mycobacterium sp.
CGGCACGCTCGGCGCGACCTCCCCGGTGCGGTCAGGCCCCGTAGACGGGGACCGGCGGGCGCGCCTCGGCCAGCAGGCCGGCGACGACGGGCCCCAACTCGGCGGGGTCCCACCTGGCGCCCTTGTCCACCGACGGCCCGTGCGCCCAGCCCTCGGCGACCCGGATGATGCCGCCCTCGACTTCGAACACCGTGCCCGTGACGGCACGGGACTCGGCGCTGCCCAGCCAGACGACCAGCGGCGAGATGTTCGCGGGCGCCATCGCGTCGAAACCCTCGCCGGGCTTGGCCATCATCTCGGCGAAGACGGTCTCGGTCATGCGGGTGCGCGCCGACGGCGCGATGGCGTTGACGGTCACGCCGTAGCGGCCCATCTCCGCCGCCGCGACGAGCGTCAGCGCCGAGATCCCGGCCTTCGCGGCGCTGTAATTGCCCTGCCCGACGCTGCCCTGCAGGCCCGCGCCGGAACTGGTGTTGATGATCCGCGCGTCGACGGTGTCGCCCGCTTTGGACCGGCCGCGCCAGTAGGACGCGGCGTGCCGCATCGTGGCGAAGTGGCCCTTGAGGTGCACCGCGATGACGGCGTCGAACTCGTCTTCGCTGGTGTTGGCGATCATCCTGTCGCGCACGATGCCGGCGTTGTTCACCAGGACGTCCAGGCCACCGAAGGTGTCGACGGCGGTGGCGATGAGGCTGGCCGCCTGGTCCCAGTCCGCGATGTTGGATCCGTTGGCGACGGCCTCGCCGCCGGCGGCGGTGATCTCGTCGACGACGCCCTGGGCGGCGCTGCCGCCGCCCGCCGGCGACCCGTCGAGCCCAACCCCGATGTCGTTGACCACCACGCGCGCCCCCTCGGCGGCGAACGCGAGCGCGTGCTCGCGGCCGATGCCGCCCCCGGCTCCGGTGACGATGACGATGCGGCCGTCAACCACTCCCATTGCTGTGTCTCCTCTATGTTTCTACGTGTCTCAGGTGATCGCGCTCGTGGTGGCGAGGTAGTGCGGCGGCTCGCCGCCCCCGTGCACCTCCAATGTGGCACCGCTGATGTAGGAGGCCGCGTCGCAGGCCAAAAATGCGACGGCCCAACCGATGTCCTCGGGTGTGGCCAGCCGGCGAAGCGGCACGTTCTTCGCAATGGCGGCGATCGAGTCGGCGTCGCCGTAGAACAGCTCAGACTGTTCGGTCTCCACCATGCCGACCACGCACGCGTTGACACGGACCTTCGGTCCCCATTCCACCGCCAGCGTCTCGGTGAGGCTTTCCAGGCCCGCCTTGGCGGCCCCGTATGCCGCGGTGCCCGGCGTTGGCCGCCGGCCACTGACGCTGCAGATGTTGACGATCGCGCCACCGTGCTGCTGGCTCTGCATGTGGTCGTTGGCGTGCTGCGAAACAGACAGCGCTCCAATGAGGTTCAGCTCGATGATCTTGCGGTTGAACTTTGCGCTGGAGTCCGCCGTCAGCACGTACGGCGAACCCCCGGCGTTGTTGACCACGACGTCGAGCCGGCCATGCCGGTTGGCGATCTCGTCGATCAGCGCCTTGACGGCGTCGTCGTCGCGGATGTCGCAAGGGTGGAACTCATACGGCAGGCCCTCGACGGGGCGTCGCGCGCAGGTGATCACGGTCGCGCCCTGCCCGGCGAAGACGGCACTGATCCCGGCGCCGACTCCCCGCACACCCCCGGTCACCAGGACCACCCGCCCGACCAGGCCCATGTTGATGGCGTCGGCTGAATCGGCGCGGATCACTGTGCTAGCGTACCAAGCAAGTGCTTGCTTAGGTAGCTCCAGCCCTTCCGGAGCCCTGTCCGAGGCCCCCGTCCATCAGGGAGTGCAACTGTGCCCATCACCGCCACCACCGTCGAACCGGGCATCATCGCTGTCACCGTCGACTACCCGCCCGTCAACGCCATCCCGTCGCGCGGCTGGTTCGAACTCGGCGACGCCATCACGGCTGCCGGAGCCGACCCCGAGACGCACGCGGTGATTCTGCGCGCCGAAGGCCGCGGCTTCAACGCGGGCGTCGACATCAAGGAGATGCAACGGACCGAGGGCTTCACGGCCCTGATCGACGCCAATCGCGGCTGTTTCGCGGCGTTCCGCGCCGTCTACGAGTGCGCCGTGCCGGTGATCGCAGCGGTGAACGGCTTCTGCGTCGGCGGCGGTATCGGCCTGGTGGGCAACTCCGACGTGATCGTCGCCTCTGATGACGCCACGTTCGGACTACCCGAGGTGGAACGGGGCGCGCTCGGCGCGGCAACACATCTGTCGAGGCTGGTGCCGCAGCACATGATGCGGCGGCTGTTCTTCACCGCCGCCACCGTGGACGCCGCCACGCTGCACCACTTCGGTTCGGTGCACGAGGTGGTGCCGCGGGATCAGTTGGACGAGGCCGCATTACGGGTGGCCCGCGACATCGCCGCAAAGGACACGCGGGTGATCCGTGCGGCCAAGGAGGCGCTGAACCTCATCGACGTGCAGCGGGTCAACGCCAGCTACCGCATGGAACAGGGCTTCACGTTCGAGCTCAATCTCGCCGGGGTGGCCGACGAGCATCGCGATGCATTCGTGAAGAAGCCATGACCACCGACAAGAGAACCACCCTCGACGACGCGGTCGCGCGGTTGCGCAGCGGCATGACGATCGGTATCGGCGGCTGGGGTTCGCGACGCAAGCCCATGGCGTTCGTGCGCGCCATGCTGCGCACCGACGTCACCGATCTGACCGTCGTCACCTACGGCGGGCCAGACCTGGGGTTGCTCTGCGCGGCCGGCAAGGTCACCCGCGTCTACTACGGCTTCGTCTCACTGGACTCGCCCCCTTTCTATGATCCGTGGTTCGCCAAAGCGCGCACCAGCGGAGCGATCGAGGCGCGGGAGATGGACGAGGGCATGTTGCGCTGCGGATTGCAGGCCGCGGCACAACGGCTGCCGTTCCTGCCGACTCGTGCTGGTCTGGGCAGTTCGGTGCCCGACTTCTGGGAGGGCGAACTGCGCACCGTCACCAGCCCGTACCCGGCCCCCGACGGTGGGTACGAGACACTGATCGCCATGCCGGCGCTGCGCCTGGACGCCGCCTTCGTGCACCTCAACCTCGCAGACAGCCGCGGGAATGCCGCCTACACCGGCATCGACCCCTACTTCGACGACCTCTTCCTGATGGCCGCCGAACGGCGTTACTTGTCGGCCGAACGGATCGTCTCCACCCAGGAACTCGTCGACGCGGTTCCGCCGCAGGCTTTGCTGGTCAACCGCATGATGGTCGACGCCGTCGTGGAGGCGCCCGGTGGCGCCCACTTCACCACCGCGGCGCCGGATTACGGCCGCGACGAGAAGTTCCAGCGGCATTACGCAGAGGCGGCGTCGACGGACGAGGGCTGGCGGGAGTTCGTGGATACCTACCTGTCGGGTACCGAGGACGACTACCAGGCGGCCGTCCGGATATTCGCGGAGGAGGCGGCGAAGTGACCGACAGCGTCAACACCCGTGCCGAGATCTGCGCCGTCGCCTGCGCCGATTTGTTCAGAGATGCGGGCGAGATCATGGTCAGTCCGATGACCACCATGGTGTCGATCGGTGCGCGGCTGGCCCGGTTGACCTTCTCGCCGGATATTCTGCTTACCGACGGCGAGGCCCAACTGCTGTCGGACACACCACCGTTGGGCGGTACCGGTGCCGTCGAGGGCTGGATGCCCTTCGGCCGCGTCTTCGAGACCCTGACGTGGGGACGGCGACACGTGGTGATGGGCGCCAACCAGGTCGACCGCTTCGGCAACCAGAACATCTCGGCGTTCGGCCCGCTGCAGCACCCGACACGGCAGATGTTCGGCCTGCGGGGCGCGCCCGGCAACGCCGTCAACCACGCGACCAGTTACTGGGTCGGCAACCATTCCACGCGGGTGTTCTGCGAGAAGGTCGACATCGTCTGCGGTATCGGCTGGGACAAGATCGACGCCGCTAACCCGGCGTTCCGGTTCGCCAACCCCTATCGGGTGGTATCCAACTTCGGGGTCTTCGACTTCGGCGGCCCCAACCACACCATGCGAGCGCTGTCCCTGCACCCCGGGGTGTCCGCCGATGAGGTCCGCGCCGCCACCTCGTTCGAGATCAACGGCCTGGACGGGGCGGCTGCGAGCAGGCTGCCGACCGATGACGAGCTACGTCTGATCCGCGAGGTGATCGACCCTAAGGCGATGCGCGACAAGGAGCTCCGCTGATGCGACTGCGTACACCACTGACCGAGTTGGTCGGCGTCGAGCACCCGGTGGTGCAGACCGGCATGGGCTGGGTCGCCGGCGCTCGGCTGGTCTCCGCCACGGCCAACGCCGGCGGGCTGGGCATCCTCGCCGCCGCCACTATGACGCTGGACGAGTTGGCGACGGCCATCGGCAAGGTCAAGGCCGGCACCGACAAGCCCTTCGGCGTCAACATCCGCGCCGACGCCGCCGACGCGGGCGACCGGGTGGACCTGATGATCCGCGAGGGCGTGAAGGTGGCGTCGTTCGCGCTGGCACCCAAGCCGGAGTTGATCGACCGGCTCAAAGAGGCTGGTGCGGTGGTGATCCCGTCGATCGGCGCGGCGAAGCACGCCCGCAAGGTGGCGGCGTGGGGCGCCGACGCCATGATCGTGCAGGGCGGCGAGGGCGGCGGTCATACCGGTCCCGTACCCACGACGCTGCTGCTGCCGTCGGTGCTCGACGCCGTGGCGGGCACCGGTATCCCGGTCATCGCCGCGGGCGGATTCTTCGACGGGCGCGGCTTGGCCGCCGCGTTGAGCTACGGCGCGGCCGGCGTGGCGATGGGCACCCGGTTCCTGCTCACCTCCGATTCGACCGTGCCCGACGCGGTCAAGCAGCGCTACCTGGAGGCCGCACCGGACGGCACCGTGGTTACCACCCGCGTCGACGGCATGCCGCACCGGGTGCTGCGCACCGGCCTGGTCGAGAAGCTGGAAGGCGGCTCCCCGGCCAGGGGTTTCGTCGCGGCAGTGGGCAACGCGGCCAAGTTCAAGAAGATGTCGCAGATGACCTGGCGCTCGATCATGATCGACGGCCTGGCGATGCGCCGCGGCAAGGACCTGAGCTGGTCGCAAGTGGTGATGGCAGCCAACACCCCGATGCTGCTGAAGGCCGGTCTGGTCGATGGCAACACCGAGGCCGGGGTGCTGGCCTCCGGTCAGGTGACCGGGCTCATCGACGACCTGCCGTCGTGCGCGGAACTCATCGAATCGATCGTCCGTGACGCGATCACTCACCTGCGGGCCGCGTCGACACACGTCGTCGAGACATAAACCATGGCGACCTTTTCCGGCGTGTCGTGTGCGTGGTTTATGTGTCGCGGTCGGCAACTCGGCGGCAAGAAGCGGGCTGGCTACAGCCGCTCGATGATCGTGACGTTGGCCGTGCCGCCGCCCTCGCACATCGTCTGTAGCCCATAACGGCCGCCAACGCGCTCAAGTTCGTTCAACATAGTGGTGAACAGCTTGGCGCCGGTGGCGCCCAGCGGATGACCGAGGGCGATCGCGCCGCCGTTGGGATTGACCTTCGCCGGGTCGGCATTGATCTCCTTGAGCCACGCCATGACGACCGGCGCGAAGGCCTCGTTGATCTCGACGGTGTCGATGTCGTCGATGGACAGCCCGGTCTTGGCGAAAGCGTGGCGGGTGGCGGGGATGGGACCGGTCAGCATGAACACCGGATCGGCGGCGCGAGCGCTGATGTGGTGGATGCGGGCGCGGGGCGTCAGCTTGTGCTCTCTGACGGCCCGCTCGGAGGCCAACAGCACCGCGCTGGCGCCGTCGGAGATCTGGCTGGCCATCGCGGCCGTCAGCCGCCCACCCTCGACCAGCGGCTTCAGCCCGGCCAACTTCTCCAGCGACGATTCGCGCGGGCCTTCGTCGACCCGGAACGGCCCGGATTCGGTGTCCACAGTGATGATCTCGTTGTCGAAGTGCCCGGCGCGAATGGCGGCGAACGCGCGCTCGTGGCTGGTCAGTGCGTACCGTTCCATTTCTTCGCGCGAGAGGTTCCACTTCTGCGCGATCAGCTCCGATCCGCGAAACTGCGAGATCTCCTGATCGCCGTACCGTTGCAGCCACCCCTGTGACTCGGCGGTCGGCGAGGTGAACCCGAACTGCTCGCCGGCGGTCATCGCCGACGAGATCGGGATCTGGCTCATGTTCTGTACGCCGCCGGCCACGATCAGGTCGGCCGTGCCAGACATGACCGCCTGCGCGCCGAAGGAGATGGCCTGCTGGCTCGAGCCGCACTGTCGGTCCACGGTGACGCCGGGAACGTCCTCGGGATACCCCGCGGCCAGCCACGAGAGCCGGGCGATGTTGCCCGCCTGTCCCCCGATGGCGTCGACGCATCCGGCGATCACGTCGTCGACGGCGGCCGGGTCGACATCGACCCGCTCGAGCAACCCGCGCCACGCCCGGGCACCGAGGTCGACGGGGTGTATCCCGGCGAGTGCCCCATTGCGCTTGCCTACCGCAGTGCGGACTGCGTCGATGACGTACGCCTCGGACATGGGTGAGACTCCTTACTTCTGTGTTACTTACGTGGTGATTCCGCCGAGCACGATGGCGAGATAGTGCCGGCCTACCTGGTCCGCCGTCAGCGGTCCACCGGGGGAGTACCAGCGCACCGACACCCAGGTGGTGTCGCGGATGAACCGGTAGACGAGGTCGACGTTGAGGTCGGACTGGAAGTGGCCCTCAGCGATGCCCTGTGTGATGACGTCGATCCACATGGTGCGTTGCCGGCGGTTCATGTCCTCGATGTAGGAGAACCGCGGCTGCGACTTCAGGCGCTGGGCTTCGTCCTGGTAGATGACGACCTGTGCGTGCCGGTGCTCGATCGCTTCGAATGACGCCATGAACAGGCCCTTGAGCCGTTCCAGCGGGTTGGCCTCGGTGGCCATGATCTCGCGGTAGCGGGCGAACAGCCAATCGAGGAAACTACGCAGCAACTCGTCGACCATCTCCTCCTTGGAGGCGAAATGGTGATACAGGCTCCCCGACAGGATGCCGGCGCCGTCGGCGATGTCGCGCACCGTGGTGGCCCGCAGCCCGCGCTCGGCGAACATGGACGCGGCGAGCCCCAGTAGCTCGTCTCGCCGACTGTGGGCCTGAGCGGTCACGGGTGCTGGCTCGACGCCGAGATGACCTCACCGGTCAGGTAGCTCGAGTAGTCGCTGGCCAGGAACGCGATGGTGGCGGCGATCTCCCACGGCTCGGCGGCACGGCCGAAGGCCTCGTCGGCAGACAGCCGATCGAGCAGCTCTGCCGAGGTCGTCTTGTCCAGGAACCTGTGCCGCGCGATGCTCGGTGACACCGCGTTGATCCGAACCCCGTACTCGACGGCCTCGATCGCGCTGCAGCGGGTCAACGCCATCACGCCCGCCTTGGCTGCCGCGTAGTGCGACTGCGAATGCTGGGCCCGCCAGCCCAGCACGCTCGCGTTGTTGACGATCACCCCGCCGTGGCCGGCGTCGCGGAAGTAGCGCAGCGCCGCGCGGGTGGCGCGGAACACCGACGTCAGCGTCACCTCCAGGACGCGATCCCACTCGTCGTCGGTCATGTCGACCACGGGGGTCTGCCCGCCCAGTCCGGCGTTGTTGACCAGCACGTCCAACCGGCCCATGCGCGCGGTGGTCGAATCGATCAGGGCGTCGATCTGGGCGGTCGACGTCACGTCGCACACCACCTTTTCGACGCGACCCAGCCCGAGCGCGGTCAGCTCGTCGGCCGTCTCCCCCAGCCGCCGGTCGTGATGGTCGGAGACCACCACGTCGGCGCCCTCGGCCAGCGCCCGCCGCGCGGTGGCCGAGCCGATACCGGTGCCGGCAGCCGCGGTCACGACCACCACCTTGCCGTCCAGAAGCCCATGTCCGGCAATCTCTTTGGGCGCTGTCGAGAGCGTCATGGCCTGGCCTCCCGGGGCAGCCCGAGCACCCGCTCGGCGATGATGTTGCGCTGGATCTCGTTGGATCCGCCGTAGATCGTGTCGGCGCGGGTGAACAGGAACAGCCGCTGCCAGTCGTCGAAATCGCCATCGGCCAGCTCCATCGAGGGCTTGCCGATCACGTCCATCGCCAGCTCCCCCAGGTCTCGATGCCAGGTGGCCCACAACAACTTCGACACGTTGTCCTGTCCCGGCTGCTCGACGTCCATGGTGGCCAGTGCGTAGCTGCGCATGGCCTGCAGGCCGGCCCACGAACGGACCAGCCGCTCACGGATGAACGGGTCGTCGGCGGCGCCTTTGCGCTGTGCGAGTTCGGCGAGGTTGGAAAGCTCTCGCGCGTAGACGATCTGCTGCCCCAGCGTCGACACCCCGCGCTCGAAGGTCAGGGTGGCCATGGCGACACGCCAGCCGTCGCCCGGCGCGCCGACGACCATGGTCGCGTCGGTGCGGGCGTCGTCGAAGAAGACCTCGTTGAACTCCGAGGTTCCGGTGATCTGGTTGATCGGGCGGATCTCCACGCCGGGCTGGTCCAGGGGCACCAGCAGGTATGACAGGCCGGCGTGCCGTTTGGATCCCTTCTCGCTGCGGGCCACCACGAAGCACCACTGCGACAGGTGCGCCAGCGAGGTCCACACCTTCTGGCCGTTGATCACCCAGTGCCCATCGGAAAGCGGGTCGCCGACGAGCTCCGCCGTGGTCGACACGTTGGCCAGGTCGCTGCCGGCGCCGGGTTCGGAATATCCCTGGCACCACAGCTCCGTGACGTCGAGGATGCGCGGCAGGAAACGCCGCTGTTGTTCGGCAGTCCCGAACTCGATCAGCGTCGGGCCCACCAACTCCTCGCCGAGGTGGTTGACCTTCACGGGGGCGTCGGCGCGGGCGTACTCCTCGTAGAACGCCACCCGGTGCGCGGTCGGCAGCCCGCGCCCACCGTGCTCGACCGGCCACCCCAGACACGTCAGGCCGGCGGCGGCCAGGAGCTGGTTCCACGCGCGGCGTTCCTCGAACGCCTCGTGCTCCCGCCCGGGCCCGCCGAGCCCCCGGAGCTTGGCGAAATCGCCGACGAGGTTGTCGGCGAGCCAGTCCCGGACCTCCGCCCGGAAGTCCTCGACATCCTGCATGACCTGTAGGCTAACCTACCAAGCACTTGCTTTGTACCCAGGAGCACTGATGACCGGCGATCCCCGCACCGTGCCCGCGGCGCTGGATAGCCTCGCATCCCGCCTTCCCGAGCATCCCGCGGTGATCACCGACGAGCGGACCTTGACCGCCGCCGCCCTGCGCGACGAGGTGCACCGGGCGGCCGCGGCGCTGATCGGCCTCGGCGTGCGCCCTGGAGACCGAGTCGCCATCTGGTCGCCGAACACCTGGCACTGGGTGGTGGCCTGTCTGGCGATCCATCACGCCGGCGCCGCCATGGTCCCGCTGAACACCCGCTACACCGCCGAGGAGGCCACCTATATCCTGGCCCGCACTGGCGCGCCGGTCCTGTTCGCGATGGGTGAGTTCCTCGGCACCGACCGGCCCGCCGGGCTCGACCACGGCGCGCTGCCGGCGCTGCGGCACGTCGTCCGTATCCCGGTCGAGGTCCCCGAGGCCGGAAGCGGGACCGGCACCTGGGACGACTTCATGGCGCGCGGCGGCACCGCCGCGGACACCGCCGCTGTCCACGCCCGCGCCCGTGACGTGGAGCCCGACGACGTCAGCGACATCATGTTCACCTCCGGCACCACCGGACGCAGCAAGGGGGTGATGTGCGCGCACCGCCAGTCGCTGTCGGCGTCGGCGGCGTGGGCCGCCAACGGCCAGATCACCAGCGACGACCGCTACCTGTGCATCAACCCGTTCTTCCACAACTTCGGCTACAAGGCCGGCATCCTGGCCTGCCTACAGACCGGCGCGACGCTCATCCCGCACCTGACCTTCGACCCGCTGCGGGCGCTGCAGGCGATCGAGCAGCACCGCATCACCGTGCTGCCCGGACCCCCCACCATCTACCAAACCCTGCTCGATCACCCGGCCCGCCGCGACTACGACCTGAGTTCGCTGCGGTTCGCGGTGACGGGCGCGACCACGGTGCCGATCGCGTTGGTCGAGCGCATGCAGTCCGAACTCGACATCGACATCGTGCTCACCGCGTACGGCCTGACGGAGGCCAACGGCATGGGCACCATGTGTCGCGCCGATGACGACGCCGTCACCGTCGCCACCACCTGCGGGCGCCCCTTCGCCGACTTCGAACTACGCATCGACACCGAAACCGGATCCGAAACAGGCCGCGAAACAGGCCCCGAGACAGGGGAAGTGCTGCTGCGCGGGCCCAACGTCATGCTCGGCTACCTCGACGACCCGGAGGCGACCGCCACCGCCGTCGATGCTGACGGCTGGTTGCACACCGGCGACATCGGCGCCGTCGACGACGCCGGGAATCTGCGCATCACCGACCGGCTCAAGGACATGTACATCTGCGGGGGGTTCAACGTCTACCCCGCCGAGGTCGAGCAGGTGCTGGCGCGGTTGGACGGGATCGCCGACGCCGCGGTGATCGGCGTCCCCGACGAGAGGCTGGGCGAGGTGGGCCGCGCGTTCGTGGTCGCCCGGCCCGGAGCGACACTCGACGAACAGCACGTGATCGCCTACACCCGCGAGCACCTGGCGAACTTCAAGGCGCCGCGATCAGTCCGGTTCGTCGACGAGTTGCCCCGCAATAACGGTGGCAAGGTTCTCAAAACTCAACTGCGGGAATGGGACTGAATGGACATCGCATGGACATAGACCTCGACGACGAGACGCTGGCCTTCCAGGCCGAGGTGCGCCAGTTCCTGTGCGCCAACGCCGCGGTGATTCCCACGACGTCCTACGACAACGCCGACGGCTTCGCCCAGCACCGGCGTTGGGACCGCGTGCTGTTCGACGCCGGCCTGTCGGTGATCACCTGGCCGCGCGCGTACGGCGGCCGCGACGCCCCGCTGCTGCACTGGCTGGTGTTCGAGGAGGAGTACTTCCGCGCCGGGGCCCCCGGCCGGGCCAGCGCCAACGGCACCTCCATGCTGGCGCCGACGCTGTTTGCCCACGGTACGCCTGAGCAGCGGGACCGGATTCTGCCCGCGATGGCCAGCGGCGAGCAGATCTGGGCCCAGGCGTGGTCGGAGCCCGAGTCCGGCAGCGACCTGGCGTCACTGCGGTCGACCGCCACCCAGACCCACGGCGGCTGGCTGCTCAACGGGCAGAAGATCTGGAGCTCGCGGGCACCGTTCGCCGACATGGGTTTCGGGCTGTTCCGCTCCGACCCGGCGGCCGAACGGCACAGCGGCCTGATCTACCTCATGTTCGACCTACGCGCCGAGGGCGTCACGGTGCGCCCGATCGTGCAATTGGGCGGCGACACCGGCTTCGGCGAGATCTTTCTCGACGACGCCTTCGTCCCGGACGCCGACGTGATCGGCGCCCCCCACGACGGCTGGCGGGCGGCCATGAGCACGACGAGCAACGAACGCGGCATGTCCCTGCGCAGCCCCGCCCGCTTCCTGGCGACAGCCGAGCGGCTGGTGCGGCTGTGGAAGGACAGCGGCTCGCCGGCGGCGTTCGCCGACCGGGTGGCCGACGGGTGGATCAAGGCGCAGGCGTACCGGTTGCAGACCTTCGACACCGTCACCAGGTTGGCGGCCGGCGGCGAACTGGGTGCGGAGTCGTCGGTCACCAAGGTCTTCTGGTCCGAGCTCGATGTGGAGTTGCACCAGACCGCTCTGGACATTCTCGCCGCCGACGGCGAGCTCGCCAGCACGTGGACCGAGGGCCTGCTCTTCGCGCTGGGCGGGCCGATCTATGCTGGCAGCAACGAGATTCAGCGCAATATCATCTCTGAGCGGTTGCTGGGCCTGCCGCGGGAGAAGTCCGGAGGCGGCAAGTGAGGTTTGCGCTGGACGACCAGCAGCGGGACTTCGCGGCCAGTATCGACGCCGCCTTGGGGGCCGCCGATACCCCCGCCGCGGTGCGCGCGTGGTCGGCGGGCGATTCCGCACCCGGCCGCAGGGTGTGGAAGCTGCTGGCCGGCCTCGGCGTCACCGCCCTGCTCGTACCCGAGAGGTTCGACGGCCTGGACGCCCATCCGGTGGACCTCGTCGTCACCCTCGAGCGCCTCGGGCGATGGTGCGTGCCGGGCCCGGTAACCGAATCGATCGCCGTCGCCCCGACCCTGCTCGTCGCCGCTGATGAGGCCGATCGCTGCGCCGGACTGGCCTCCGGCGACCTGTTGGTCACCGTGGCGATGCCGCCGGACACCCCCCGCGCCGTGGACGCCGACACCGCCGACCTGGTGCTGCTGGCAGGCGACGACGGTGTCAGCGAGGGCGCGGCCGGTGACCGCCACGAGTCCGTCGACCCCAGCCGCCGCCTCTACGACGTGACCGCGACCGGTCGGAGCTGGAGCGCAGATATCCAGCGCGCCAGGGAATTCGGGGTGCTGGCCACCGCGGCGCAGCTGATCGGCGGTGCGGAGGCGCTGCTGGCCGCCTCGGTCGACTACGCCAAGCAGCGGTCCCAGTTCGGCCGCGTGATCGGTTCCTACCAGGCGATCAAGCATAAGCTCGCCGACGTTCACATCGCGATCGAATTGGCACGCCCCCTGGTCTACGGCGCGGCGCTGTCGATGGACGCCCGCGATGTCAGCGCCGCCAAAGCGGCGGCAGCCGAGGCGGCCACCCATGCGGCGCGCGCGGCGTTGCAAACCCACGGCGCGATCGGGTACACCGCTGAGTACGACCTGTCACTGTGGCTGCTGCGGGTGCAGGCGCTGCGGTCGGCCTGGGGCACCCCGGAGGCCCACCGGCGCCGGGTGTTGGAGGCGTTGTGACCGCGTCCGCGGAACGCGAGATGCTGCGCGAGACCGTCGCGGCCATGGTCGCCAAGCACGCGAGCCCGGCCGCGGTGCGCGCGGCGATGGCGTCCGGCCGCGGCTACGACGAGTCGCTGTGGCAACTGTTGTGCGAGCAGGTCGGCGCAGCGGCGCTGGTGATACCCGAGGAACTCGGCGGCGCGGGCGGGCAATTGGCCGACGCGGCAACGGTTCTGCGTGAATTGGGCCGGGCTCTGGTGCCTTCGCCCCTGTTGGGGACCACCCTGGCCGAGTTGGCGCTGCTGGCCGCGGCCGAACCGGACGCCGAGACGCTGGCGGCCCTTGCTGAGGGCAGCCTGATCGGCGCACTGGTGCTCGACCCGGACTACGTGGTCAACGGCGACATCGCCGACGTCGTCGTGGCCGCACCGGAGGGACGGGGGGGCCGTCTGAGCCGCTGGACCCGGTTCAGCGCGGAGCCCGTCGCCACCATGGACCCCACCCGCCGCCTAGCCCGCGTGCGACCCGAAGAGACCGCGGACCTGGGCGCCGACCCCGGCCTCGCCGACGTCGCGGCCGTCCTGGTCGCGGCCGAACAGGTCGGCGCCGCCGAACGGTGCCTGGAACTGACGGTCGACTATTCCAAGACACGCGTGCAATTCGGCCGTCCGATCGGTAGCTTCCAGGCGCTCAAGCATCGGATGGCCGACCTGTATGTCGCCGTCGCCGCTGCGGCAGCCGTCGTGTCCGACGCGTGCACCGATCCCACGCCCACCAACGCCGCCGCCGCGCGTCTCGCCGCCACCGAGACCCTGCAGGCCGTGGCCGCCGAGGGGATCCAACTGCACGGCGGAATCGCGATCACCTGGGAACACGACATGCACCTGTACTTCAAACGCGCACACGGCAGCGCGCACCTCCTCGACTCGCCGCGAGAACTGCTCGCCCGGCTCGCATCCGAGGTGTTCACGTCGTCGTGAACGTTCGCATGAACGAGCATGTCGCGCTGCGTGCCGGCATCCCCCCGTTCTATGTGATGGATGTGTGGCTCGCGGCGGCCGAACGCCAGCGCAGCCACGGCGATCTGGTGAACCTCTCGGCCGGCCAGCCCAGCGTCGGCGCACCCGAGCCGGTGCGCGCGGCTGCGGCCGCCGCCCTGCAGCGCAACGAACTCGGTTACACCGTGGCACTGGGCATCCCACAGCTGCGCGCAGCGATCGCCGCGGATTACCGGCGTAGCCATGGCATCGATGTGGAGCCCGACGCCGTGGTGGTGACCACCGGGTCCTCGGGCGGATTCCTGCTCGCCTTCCTGGCCTGTTTCGATGTGGGCGACCGGGTGGCGCTGGCCAGCCCCGGCTACCCGTGCTACCGAAACATCCTGTCCGCGTTGGGGTGCGAGGTGGTCGAGATCCCGTGTGGGCCGCAGACGCGCTTCCAGCCGACCGCGCAGATGTTCGCCGCACTCGACCCGCCGGTGCAGGGCGTGATCGTCGCCAGCCCAGCCAATCCGACCGGGACGGTGATACCGCCGGCCGAGCTTGCCGCGATCGCGTCCTGGTGCGAGGAGTCTTCGGTGCGGCTGATCAGCGACGAGGTCTACCACGGCCTGGTCTACCAGGGCGCACCGCAGACCAGCTGCGCCTGGCAGACGTCACGAGACGCCATGGTGGTCAACAGCTTTTCCAAGTATTACGCGATGACGGGCTGGCGGTTGGGCTGGCTGCTGGTGCCGCCGGCGCTGCGTCGGGCGGTGGATTGCCTGACCGGGAACTTCACGATCTGTCCGCCGGTGTTGTCGCAGATCGCCGCGGTCGCGGCGTTCACCCCGGAGGCGACCGCCGAAGCCGACGGCAACCTGCGGCACTACGCGGCCAACCGCTCGCTGCTGCTCGACGGGCTGCGCCGCATCGGCATCGACCGGCTGGCGCCCACCGACGGCGCGTTCTACGTCTACGCCGACGTCTCGGAGTTCACCGACGACTCCCTCGGGTTCTGCTCGACGTTGCTGGCCGACACCGGCGTCGCCCTGGCACCCGGTGTCGATTTCGACACCGTCCGCGGCACCTCGTGTGTCCGCCTGTCATTCGCCGGGCCCGCGAGCGACATCGACGAGGCCCTGCACCGACTGGGACCCTGGCTCAGCGCCCGCTGAACATCTCTTAATCCCCCAGCACTCGGTCGAGGCGGGCTTCGAGGGCGGCGCGCTCACCCAGGTCGGCCACGTTGATGCCGAAGCGCTCGATCAGGGCGTCGACGACGGCGCCGGCGTCGCGCAACTGGACCTTCTCGCTGATGCCTTCTCCTGCGTCCGAGCGATGCACGGTGAGCTCACGTCCGGCCAGGTTCACGCGGCAGTCGTCCGTGACGATCGCGGCCATCAGCCCCGTCACGAAGATCGAGGACGGGTGGGTGGAGACGAACCAGCTGCCCACCCCCAGGTCCGCCTGCGGCACGCTGCGGGTGCTGAACTCGTAGAGCGACCGCCATTCGCCGCGGATCTGGGCCTGCAGGACGAGCCCGTCGCCGCCATCGGTCAGCCGGTAGGGCCCGTGCGGCGTCTGTTGCGTGCTGCCGGTCACCATCCGAAGGGGCGAGGTCGGTGTCTCGCCGCCGAAGCCGACGTCGACCAGGTAGGGGCCCTCGGAGCCGGGGAACGTCACCGCCAGCACCGTATGCGTCTGCGTGGGCACGGGCGCGTCGGGCGGGAGCATCCACACGACCCGGCCTGCCAGGCGCCGCACCCGAAAGCCGATCTCGGCCAGCGCATACCCCATGAGCCCGTTCTGCTCGTAGCAGAAGCCGCCCCGGCGCCGGCCAACCAGCTTGTCGCTCAGGGCTTCCGGACTCAGGTCGTCGACCGGCCGGCCCAGCACCGGATCGAGGTTTTCATAAGGGATGCTCCGGGTGTGGGCGGTGACCAGATTCCGGAGTACGTCAAGCGGCGGCTCGGCGGCGCTGCGGTAGCCGATGCGGGCGAAGTACGCGTTCAGGTCGAACATCATGGAGCTATTCTGCGGGGGCCGCCGATTTCCGAAAGGGGCCCCCGCCCATGTGCTATCCCGTCGCATGCCACACCTGCGGAAAAACGACCTGGGCCGGTTGCGGAGACCACGTGGAGGAGGTCCGCACAGGCGTCCCGGAGTCGCAGTGGTGCCCAGGCCACGCCGTCGAGTCCGAGGGCGCCCCGTTAGCGCGACTTACTTAGACCGGGCCCGTCGGCGGCCGCCCCAGGTGGTGAACCGGGCGGCGACCGAGTCCTTGACGACCGGCTTCCTGAAGCCCCGCATGTCAACGAGCGGCTCGCCGGCCGCGTCGGCGATCATCCGCCGGATCTCCGCCCGCCCCTCGGCCAACGCGGCCAGGTCGGACGGGTCGCAGTCGAGCCGCACGGCGGGCAGCACCTCGACTTCCAGGGCGGCGGGCCGGTAGGGCCGGCCGCGCATCACCTCCCGCGGACCCTTGAGGGCCAGCGGGACGATCGGGACCCCCGCACTGGCGGCCAGCTTGAAGGCGCCCAACCGGAAGGGGTATGTGCCGGGGGTGTCTCGGCGTTCGCCCTCGGGGAAAATATGAATGGACGCGCCCTGCGTCAGCAGCGTCTGCATCCGCTCATAGGACGCCAGCGACGACTCCAACGAGGCCGGCTCGAGGGCGATGACACTGAGGCGTTCGGCGATCACCCCGAACAGTCCCGAGAACAACCGCCCCTTTCCCGTCATCGACACCGGCCGGTCGAACGCGGCCATCAGCAGGAGGGGATCCATGTCGGTGGGGTGGTTGCTCACATAGAGCGCCTGCCCCTCCGGGAGCGGAACACCGGTGCGGCGGAACGACATTCCGGTCAGCGCGAACATCAGCCCAACCCTGCGTCGGGCAGCCCGCCAGGTGGCGGCCCGGCTCCGCGGCACCAGTGCCGAGCCGACAGTGAGCAGGACGACAATGATCGTAACGCCCGCGATGTAGGCGCCGACAACGCTCTGACGACACCGGTCGGCGAACGTTCGCACCCGGAACAAGCCCAGGCGGGCCATCGTCATGGCGAGCCGCAACCGTCCCGCCGCAGGCTTGCCCAAGGTTCCGTCCCGATACGCCTGACGGGTTTCTTGGCGCCGCAGCTTGCCACTGGAGGTTTTGAGCACGCCGCCTCTCGGGATCAGCGCCACGTCGTCGGCCGAGGTTCCCGTCGTCGCGACCACCGCCGCGCGGATCGCGGCCTTGATCTCGTCGTGGCGGGCCGCCTCGGTGGCGGTTTCGGCGACCACCACGATCCCCTCGCCGTGCTCGGGCATGTCCTCGCCGAACGCGATGACGCACCCCTTGCGCACCCCGGGGACCTCGCCGACGGCCCGCTCGATGTCCTGCGGGTGATAGTTGCGTCCGGCCTTGATGATCAGGTCCTTGATGCGGCCGGTGATGAAGAGTTCCCCGTCCGCGAGGTAGCCGAGGTCACCGGTGTCGAGCCAGTCACCGAACCGGATCGCGGCGGTGGCGTCGGGCCTGCCGAAGTAGCCGGACATCACCGACTTCCCCTGGATCAGCACACGGCCCTCGTGGCGATCCGGCACCGGGTGATGGTCGGTATCCGTCGCCCCGACGACTCGGATCTGCTGATCACCGATCGGCGTGCCGGCGGTCACCAGGGTCCTGGTCCGCGCCCCGGGGCCCGCGGGCACGGCGACACGGTCTACCGCCAGCCGATCTGCGTCGACGATGTCCACGCGCGGGCCCTGCGGCTCGCACGGCGCGATCGTCACCGCGACGCACGTTTCGGCGAGTCCGTAGGCCGGGGCGAGGGCGCTGCGGCGGAAGCCGTACGGCTCGAAGCGGCGGCAGAAGTCGTCGAGGCCGCTGGCCCGGATGGGCTCTGCCCCCAGCACCGCGAGTTCGACGCTGGACAGGTCAAGTCCGGCGATATGGTCGTCCGAGACGCGCCCGGTGACATGGTCGAGCCCGAACGGCGTGCTGGCGATGGCCTTCGCACGAAACCTGTCGATGGCCCACAGCCACGACGCCGGTTTGGTGAGGAAGTCGATCGGCGACATCAGCACGACCGTGGCTCCCGTGCAGAGCGCGATCCCCATCCACGTCCCGATGAGCCCGAAGTCGTGGTAGAGGGGCATCCAGGACACCCCGGTGTCGCCGGGACGGAGGCCGCCGGCCATGGTGGCCTCGCTGATCGCCCGGGTGTTCGCCAGCAGGTTGGCGTGGGTCAGCGCCACGCCCTTGGGGTCGCCCGTGCTCCCGGACGTGTATTGGATGAAGGCCAGCTCCGGCGGCGTCTCGACACAGAACAGCCCCGTAGTGGCATCGCCGAGGTCGGCCGGAGTCACGGATGCCCGCAGGGACGGGGTGACCGTGCACAGCAGATCGCCCGCCGCCTTGAACATCGGATCGGAGATGACGATGGCCGCCCCGGCGCTGCGCAGGATCCGGCCGTGCCGCTCGACGTAGCCATCCAGGTCGTCGAGTCGCACGGGCGGATAGATCGGCACCGGCACCCCGCCCGCACACAGCGCGCCGACGAAGGCGACGAAGAAGTCGGGCCCCGTCGCCGTCACGATCGCGACCCGCTCTCCGTGGACCAGGCCGAGGTTGACCAGGCCCGCGGCTGCGCGGCGCCCGCGTTCCCACAGGTCGGCGTAGGTGAGATCGCTCACCTCGCCGTCCGGCGTCAGGAATTTCAGGTGGGGATGGGGGCCGGTGGTCTCGGCGCGGACACGCAGCAGCTCAAGCAGGGTCGACACTCCGGGCAGCAGCTGATCGATGCTCGTGATCTCGATGCTCGATGTCGAATCGTCGCGGGCCGGCGCCTTCGGCAGCCGCGCGATAGCCGGCTGACCGCCGCCGGACGCATGGCCACCGAGCGCTGTTTCGACGGCTTCGAGCACGTCACGGGGCCGGCGGAACCGCCCCATCGCGTCCGACGGCAGCTCAACGGAGTAGGCGTCCCCCACCCGGATCAACAGATCGGCGAGCTCGATACTGCCCAGCCCGAGCTGTTCCTCGAAATCCATGTCGAGAATGTCGGGATCATCGACCGGATCGAGGCCCGCATCCCTCAGGACACCCGCCAGCTCGTCGCGCAAGCGCTGCTCAGACTGCATTTTTAACGGACACCCCTTTCAGCTGCTACCCAGCTTGGCGCCCGTCTGCACGACCGCTCCGTCTAACGCCTGCTCGAGTATATTCAGTGGCCACGCCTGAGCCCGAAATTTGGTGCAACGACCACCCGCTAGGCGACGGTAAACTCTGTTCTGGGCGCTTACCCGTCCTGAAGATTTCTACACCATCGCGGTCACGGGGAAAATTCTGATCGCGGCGGAGCAGGCGTCAGTAACTTTTTTAGGGCAATCGCCGATATGACCGGCGGTGAAGGGGGAGGATTCTCATGACACAGGTAACACCGGGTGTCGGCGAAGGAGTCGAGATGAATGACCTGCGCTACACGCCTGACTATCTGAACGCGCGAGACACCCTGGCCTTTTACCGGGGCGGGAACACGCAGAGCCAGGTCATCGGGACGTGCTTCATGGACAGCCCGCCTGACGACTCTGAATCCCTGGTCGACCTGATGCGGGAGCGCCTGAGCGCCCGGGCAAACTTGATGCCCCGGCTGGTGCAGCGAGTCGTCGCCACGCCGATGAAGATGGCCCCGCCCGCATGGTTCGACGCGGAAAACATCGACCTCGACTACCACGTCCGCAGCAAGCGTGTTCCCGGTGGGAAGATCACGGAGCTGATGCGCGCGGTCGAAGACGTCATGGACCCGCTGGACATGCAACGCCCGCCGTGGCGGGTCTACGTCGTCGAAGGGTTTGACGACGGTAAGTGGGCCATGGTCTTGCAGGCCCACCACGTCCTGGGTGATGGGGCGGCATGCATCGCGCTGTTCGGCGCCGCCTTTGCCGACGTGGACTTTGTGGCGCCCGAGTTGAACCGACCCAAGGTCTACGCCCCGCCCGCACGCGAACTCATTCGGCATGCTGTGGCCTGGCAGGCCAACAGCGTCGCACAGAGGTACCGCAAAGCACTGGCGGCGCTGCGGTCGCCCAGGCGCGCAAAGACCTTGGCGTACGACCTGGTTCGGCTGTCGAAACTCGTGTGGCGCGAAATTCGGCACCCGTACAAGCCGGCCGCGATCAACCTGCCCGCCAGCGGCGAGTGGGTCTTCCGCACCACCTCACGACCGCTGGGTGAACTTCGGGATCTGGCCGCAAGCACCCCTCGGGCGACGGTGAACACCGTGTTCCTTTCCGCGGCGGCCAACGCCCTCAAAGAAGCGCTGGCCGTGGAGGGCCAGCCGCTGCAGGCGCCGCTGAAAATCGGGATCCCCAAGAGTCTGCGTAAAGACACCGCCAACGTCGCCGTCAACTCGTGCACGCTGACGTCCAACCTGGTCATCGCGGCGCCCCTGGAGCGGCAGGCGCCCGCGGAGCTCCTGCAGACCATCACCGACCGGCTGCGCGACGCCCTCGACTCCGACGAGCCCGGGCTCCGCTCCATGCTCGGCAAGGGTGGGGCGGTCCAGAGCTGGCCGATGAAGTGGAACGTCACCGCCACAATGCTGACCGGCCCGCCGGACGGTTTGTCGACCTTCGGCAGCCTGCTGGAGCAGTGCATGATCTCGGCGCTGCCCGGTGGCACGAAGTCGATGGGGCTGGTCGGGTCGGCGCACAACGGCAACCTGTCGATCATGGTTGTCGCAGACCGTTCGTTGGCCGCGTTCGCGGACCGTGTCTGCGCCGGCATGCAGGAATGGATGGACGACCTCGCTAACCAGGTCGCCGCCTAGGACCGTGCCGCAACAACCGTCCCCGCAGACGGCGGCCAGTTCCATCCCGACCGCACGCACCGCCGCGTTCTTCGACCTGGACAAGACGATCCTTGCCAAGTCGAGCACGGTCGCGTTCGGCAAACAGTTTGTCGGCCGCGGACTGCTGCGGCGCCGCGCGTTGCTCAAGTCGGGTTACGACGAGCTCACCTGCCTTCTCCTGGGGCGTGACCGCCTGCACCGGATGGGAGTCCACATGACCAACATGTGCACCGGTTGGGACGTGGCGCATGTCAGGTCGATCGTTGAGGAGATGATGGACGAGATCGCGCTGCCGCTGGTCTTCGCGGGTGCCGCGGACCTGATCGCCGACCACAAACGCCGCGGCCACGATGTCGTCATCGTCTCGGCGTCGGCCGAAGACATCGTCGAACCGATTGCCAGCACCCTGGGCGCCACCCACGCGATGGCGACCCGGCTGGCGGTCGAGGAGGGGAAGTACACCGGCGACGTGGCATTCCACTGCTACGGCGAACGCAAGGTGCACGCGATCCGCGAGCTGGCGGCTCGTGAGGGCTATCCGCTCGAATCCTGCTACGCCTATTCCGACTCGATCTCCGACTTACCGATGCTCGAGGCGGTGGGCTACCCCAGCGTGGTCAACCCGGGCCGCGGTCTGCGCAGGGAAGCGACCCAACGCGGTTGGCCCGCCCTGACATTCTCCCGGCCCCGAAACGGCGCACCAGCGCGCGGGTGACCGAGGGGGGCCTACAGCCAAGTGTCCGGCGTCGTGGCGGTGAGAAACGCCTCCAAGTCGTCGCGCCAGGGGGCCGGGGTCGTCTTGTCCGGTTCGATGCCGGTGTATTCGCCGCGGTAGAACAACAGCGGCCGCGGCTTGGCCGCGGACGAATCCGAGAGTGATCGGACCGCGCCGAACACCACGAAGTGATCACCGCCGTCGTGGACGGAGGCCACCGTGCAGTCGATGTGGGCCAGCGATCCGTCGATGATCGGCGAGCCGAGCGGCGAGGGATGCCAGGCGATGCCGGCGAACTTGTCAGGTTCGGTGGATCCGAAGCGCGCGCAGACATCCTTCTGCTGTTCCCGCAGCACGTTGACGCAGAACCGGCCGCTGGTTTCGATGGCCGTCCAGGACCGCGAGACCTTGGTCGGGCAGAACAGCACCAGCGGCGGATCCAGCGACAGCGCCGCAAACGACTGGCAGGCAAAGCCGATCGGTGTCTCGTCGTGCACGGTGGTGATGATGGTGATGCCGGTGCAGAACTGGCCCAGCACCTGCCGGAAGGCACGCGGATCTATCGGAGCCGACATAGGGCCCAGGTTAGCCGCGGGCGCCGGCCGCGAAGTCGTGGCCCCACAGGCTGACAGCAGTGCTTTCCCGGACGATCCAATCCTCGTCGGCGACTTGGCGCCCCTCACAACCGAATTCGACGTCGAACCCACCCGGAGTCTTCATGTAGAACGACAGCATCAGGTCGTTGACATGGCGGCCCAGCGTGGCCGACATGGGCACCTTGCGGCGCAACGCACGGTCCAGGCACAGTCCCACATCGTCGGAGTTACCCACCTCGACCATCAGATGCACGATGCCGCTGGGCGTCGGCATGGGCAGAAAAGCCAGGCTGTGGTGCCGCGGATTGCAGCCGAAGAACCGCAGCCATGGCGGCTCGCCATCGGCAGGCCGGCCCACCAACTGCGGCGGCATCCGCATCGAATCACGCAGCTTGAAGCCCAGTACATCCCGGTAGAAGTGCAGTGCCTCGACGTCGTCGCGGGTGGACAACACCACGTGACCCAAGCCCTGCTCGCCGGTGACGAACGTGTGCCCGTAGGGGCTGACCACCCGGCGGTGCTCCAGCGCCACTCCGTGGAAGACCTCCAGGCAGTTGCCCGACGGATCGGAGAAGCGGATCATTTCGTGCACCCGGCGATCGGCCAACTCGGCGGCGGTCGCCTCCTTGTAGGGGACGCCCTCAACCTCGAGCCGATTGCGGATTTCTTGCAGGCCTTCGGCGTCTCCGCATTCCCACCCGGCCTCGATGAGCCGGTCGTGTTCCGCCGGCACAATCACCAGGCGGGCGGGGTAATCGTCCATCCGCAGATACAGCGCGCCCTCGGTGTCACCGCTGCCCTCGACCATGCCGAGCACTTTCAGCCCGTACTCGCGCCACGCCGCTATGTCGGTGGCGCCGATGCGCAGGTACCCCAAAGACCGGATGCCGGTGTCGGCGGTCACGTTCACACTCACACCATGGTGTCGGAGGGTGGCAGCCCGAACTCGTGGTTCCCGAAGATCATGTACGCCCGCTCGGGGTCGTTGGCGGCATGCACCCGACCGGCGTGGGCGTCGCGCCAGAACCGCTGGATCGGTGCGACGTTTTCCAGGGCGGTGGCGCCGGATGCCTCGAACAGCCGGTCGATGGCGGAGATCGACCGCCCGGTGGCACGCACCTGGTCGCGGCGCGCGCGGGCGCGCAGCTCGAACGGAATCTCCTTGCCGTCGAGCAGCAACTGGTACTCCTCGCCAACGTTGCCGCTCAGCTGTCGCCACGCGGCGTCGATGTCGCTGGCGGCCTCGGCGACGCGGACCTTGGCGAACGGGTCGTCCTTGGCCTTCTCGCCGGCGAACGCGATGCGCATCCGCTTGCCTTGGTGTTCTACGTGAGCCGCGTAGGCGCCGTAGGCCATGCCGACGATCGGCGCTGAGATCGTCGTCGGATGCATTGTGCCCCAGGGCATTTTGTAGACCGGCGCGGTGTTGGTCTGCAGCCCCGCGGCGGTGTGGTCGTTCATCGCCTTGTAGGACAAGAACCGGTGGCTGGGAACGAAGGCGTCCTTGACCACCAGGGTGTTGCTGCCGGTGCCGCGCAGGCCGACCACGTGCCATACGTCGTCGATGGTGTAGTCGCCGAGGGGCATGAGGAAGCTGCCGAAGTCGACCGGCCGGCCGTCCTTGATGACGGGCCCGCCGACGAAGGCCCAGGTCGCATGGTCGCATCCCGACGACCAGTGCCACGCCCCGTTGACCAGGTAGCCGCCATCGACCACGGTGCCCGCGCCCATCGGGGCGTACGACGAGGAGACCCGCACGGTCGGGTCCTCACCCCACACTTCCTCTTGGGCCCGCTGATCGAATTGGGCAAGGTGCCAGTTGTGCACACCCAGGATCGAGGTCGCCCATCCGGTGGAGCCGCACGCGCTGGCGATCCGGCGGACGGCGTCAAAGAACAGCGTGGGGTCGCACTGCAACCCGCCCCACTGCTCGGGCTGCAGCAGGCTGAAGAATCCGGCCTCGTCGAGCTCGTCGACCGTCTCCTTGGGCAGCCGGCGCAGGTCCTCCGTCGCCCTGGCGCGGTCGCTGATCCGCGGCAGCAAATCGTCGATGGCGGCGAGCACAGCCTGGGCGTCGCGTTGTTGAATAGTGGTCACTGAAGTTTGCCTCCCGGACGAGCGGACTTACCCCCAAGACTAGAACACGTTCCGATTCGTGTCGAGCAGTGTGTTGCTGCGGCTGGCAGCGACTCTTATCGGATTTCTGTAACATGTTCTAGTCTCAGAGGG
>CAZZHX010000011.1:0-17480 GCA_964653535.1 uncultured Mycobacterium sp.
GGCGGCCGGGCATGGCCTGGCGCCGGCCACCATCGCCGTCACCGGATCGTCGGGGCTGGTCGGTTCGGCGCTGACCGCGTTCCTGAGCACCGGCGGCCACCGCGTCATCCGGCTGGTCCGCGGCGCCGCACGCGGCGACGACGAGCGGTCGTGGAATCCCGTCGACCCCGACCCGCGGCTGCTGGACGGGGTGGACGCGGTGATTCACCTGGCCGGTGCCTCGATCGCCGGACGGTTCACCGACGCCCACCGGCGCGCGATCCGCGACAGCAGGATCTCCCCCACCCGCCGGCTCGCCGAACTGCTGGCCCGCCGCAGTGCGCCCGTCACCCTGATCTGCGCCTCGGCGGTCGGGTTCTACGGGTACGACCGCGGCGACGAGACGCTCACCGAGGACAGCGAGCGCGGCGAGGGATTCCTCGCCGACGTCGTCGCCGACTGGGAGGAGGCGACCGCACCGGCGGCGGGCGCCGGAGTGCGGGTCGTGCTGGTGCGCACGGGAATCGTCCAGTCCCCCCGCGGCGGCACGTTGAAGCTGATGCGCCCCCTGTTCAGCGCGGGCCTCGGCGGCCGGCTCGGCGACGGCCAGCAGTGGTTGCCCTGGATCGAGATCGACGACCTGGTCGACGTCTATCACCGCGCGGTGTGGGACACCGCGCTGTCCGGACCGGTGAACGCCGTCACCCCGCACCCGGTCCGCAACAGCGAATACACCCATACCCTGGCCCGGGTGTTGCACCGGCCCGCGGTACTGCCGGTGCCGTCGCTGGGGCCCCGGGTGCTGCTGGGCGCGCAGGGGGCACGCGAACTCGCACAGGCGAGCCAGCGGGTTGATCCGCAGAAGCTCACCGCGGCCGGGCACCACTTCCGCCATCCGCACCTCGAGGAGGCGTTGCGACACCTGCTGGGCAGGCAACTCGACGCGAGCGACACGCAACCCTGACCACGCACCGTCTCAGACCTGCGCGGCGCCCAGATCACCCTGGAATCCGCGCATCGCGGCGATCAGGGCTGTGAAGACCCGGTGAGCGGCCACGAGGTCGGTGTCGGGCAGGTCCGTCAGCGCCGCCCGGGCGTGGGCGCCCAGGGGGTGCAAGAACGACTGGGCGGTGGCGACGGCGGAGTCGCCGTGCCGCAGGATCACCTTCCGGCGATCGTTCGGGTGCGAGTCGCGTCGCAGATGACCGGATGCGATCAGCCGATCCACCAGGTAGGTGATGGCCGACCCGGACAGTCCCAGCCGATGGCTGAGGTCGCCCGAGGTCATCGGCCGGCCCGCGGTCTCCGCGACCAGGACGTGCAGGATGGCGCGGAAGTCGTTGGGCCGAAGGCTCCTTGACGATGCGAAACTCCGGCCGATCTGATCGGATTCGCTCGACATCTCGCTCAGATCGCCGGTGATCAGGGCCTCCAGAGCTGCCCGCTGCGTGAGCTGCTGTGCGTCGTCCATCGCGTGCGAATCATAACCGGCGACCACGTGTGACATTCACTGCGTGAACGTTTCAGAAAATGAAGCGGCCGCCCGCCCTATAGTCGAACAGGACACCTAGGCGGCCGCCGGCATGAACCGGTCCCATGACAACACCGTTAACCATGACGGAGAGGGGAACCCGATGAGCATTCGAACCACAGTCGGACCAAGCGACCACGTGGTCGTGATCGGCGCCGGCTTCGCGGGCCTGGCGGCTGCGATGCACCTGGCAGGACGAGGGCGCACCGTCACCGTCGTCGAACGGCACCCGTGGCCGGGCGGACGGGCCGGCCAGCTCGACGTGAATGGCTACCGGGTCGACACCGGCCCGACGGTGCTGACGATGCCGGACATCATCGACGACGTCTTCGCGGCCGTCGGAGAGCAGATGTCCAGCCGTATGGAGCTGTTGCCGGTCGACCCCGCCTACCGCGCCGAGTTCCGCGACGGCAGCGCGATCGACGTGCACACCGACGCCGCCCGGATGACCGCCGAGATCGAAAGGTTCGCCGGCCCCGAGCAGGCGGCGGGTTACCTCCGGCTGCGCGAGTGGCTAGAGCGCCTCTACCGCGTCGAGATGGACGGCTTCATCTCCGCCAACTTCGATTCCCCGCTGTCGCTGGTCACTCCCCAGTTGGCCCAGCTGGCCGCCATCGGCGGGTTCCGCAAGTGGGAGCGCATGGTACGGCGCTACGTCACCGACCCACGGCTACTGCGGGTGTTCACCTTTCAGGCGCTGTACGCCGGCGTGGCGCCCAAGGACGCACTGGCCGCGTACGCGGTCATCGCGTACATGGACACGGTCGCGGGTGTGTGGTTCCCCCGCGGCGGCGTCCGTGCGCTCCCCGAGGCACTCGCCGCTGCAGCCACCGACGCCGGCGTGCAATTCCATTACGGCACCGCGGTGACCGGATTGGAAAGCGCCGGCGGACGAGTCACCGCCGTGCGGACCGCCGAGTCCGGGCGCATCCCCTGCGATGCGGTGGTGCTGACCACCGAACTGCCGCAGACCTACGCCCTGCTGGGCCGGACGCCGCGCCGCCTCCTGGGGCATCGTGCGTCGCCGTCGGCGGTCGTCGCCCACATGGGGTGCCGCGCCGTCCCGCCGGACACGGCTCACCACACCATCCTCTTCGGCGACTCGTGGGATGAGACCTTCACCGACATCATTCGCGACGGCCGCCTCATGCGGGACCCGTCCCTGCTGGTGACCCGACCCACGGCCACCGACCCGACGCTGGCTCCCCCCGGCCGCGACCTGCTGTTCGTGCTCGCCCCCGCCCCGAATCTCGACAGCGGCACCGTCGACTGGGCCAGCGTCGGAGACTCCTACACCCAGACGCTCATCGACGAGGTCACCGACCGGCTGCTGCCCGAACTGCGCGACGATGTCGAGGTGCTCGACGTCGTGACGCCCGCCGACTGGGCGCGTCAGGGTATGGCGGCCGGCAGCCCGTTCGCGCTGGCCCACACTTTCGCTCAGACCGGTCCGTTCCGCCCGGCGAACATGGTGCGCGGCATCGAGAACGCGGTGCTGGCCGGGTCGTCGACCGTGCCCGGGGTGGGCGTGCCCACCGCGCTGATCTCGGGGCGGCTGGCCGCCGACCGCATCACCGGTCCCGAGGCAGGCCGGGTCGGCCGCGCGGCCACGCACATCGACACGAAGGCTGCCAAACCGAAGGCCGCACTGCCGTGAGCCGCGCCGAGTTGGACGCGGCCAGAATCGACGAACCGCTGCGCGAGGGGTACCGACGCTGCCGGGAACTCAACGCCGCCCACGGCAGAACGTTCTTTCTGGCCACCCGGTTGCTGGCGCCCGACCAGCGGCCCGCGATCCACGCGCTGTACGGCTTCGCCCGCTACGCCGACGACATCCTCGACGACTTCGATCCCACGATCGGCCCCGAGGTCCGAGCCGAACGGCTGCAGCAGTTATCCGACCAGTTCTTCGCCGCTGGCGACCACGCGGAGGATCCCGTGCTCGCGGCGGTCACCCACACCGTTCGCCGCTACCGGATCGACCCGCAACTGTTCGAGGACTTCCTGGCCTCGATGCGGATGGACCTGACGATCACCGACTATCCCGACCGCGACGCGATCAACCTCTACATGCGCGGCTCCGCGGAGGCGATCGGACTGCAGGTGCTGCCCGTGCTGGGCACGGTGGTGCCGGTCGCGGAAGCCGAGCCGTACGCCGCGGCACTGGGCCGGGCGTTCCAACTCACCAACTTCCTGCGCGACGTCGACGAGGACCTGCTGCGCGGCCGGGTCTACCTTCCCGCCGACGAACTGGCCGCGCACGGCGTCGATCGCGACCTGCTGATGTGGTGCCACGAACACCGCCGCACCGACCCGCGCGTGCGTGACGCCCTGGCCGCCCAGCACGCCATCACCCGGCAGACCTACCAGTTCTCCGACGCCGGAATCGGCACGCTCGCACCACGTTCACGGCCGTGCGTGGCGACCGCGTCGCAGCTGTACTCCGAGATACTGGACCGCATCGAGGCGAGCGATTTCGCGGTGTTCACCCAGCGGGCCACCGTGGGCAAGGCTCGACGTCTGCGGGTCGCCGGAGCCGGACTGATACGGTCGTGGCGGGCGCGCAGCGGCGTCGGCAACTTTCCTGATCGTCCGGGAGACATATGAGCGACAGGTGGCAGTACCTTCTGGTTCTGGCCGCTTGCCTGGCCATCACCGCCCCCCTGGAACTGTTCGGCCCCGGCGTCTACCGCCAGTGGCGCCGGCTCGTCCGGGCGGTCCTGCCGGTGGCATGCGCCTTCGTCGTCTGGGACGCGATCGCGGTCGCCGCGCACGTGTGGACCTACAACAGCGCCTACGTCACCGGTCTGAACATCCCGTTTCACGTGCCCATCGAAGAGGTGTTCTTCTTCCTGGTCATTCCGGTCTGCGGGCTGCTCACCTACAACGCCGTCAGCACGGTGCTCGACCGGGGGGTTCGCCGATGACCGGCCTGGGCTACACCGCGCCCGCCGTCCTGTCCGTCGCGGTCGTCTGTGCGATGGAGCTGGCGGTCCTGCACACCGGCTTGTTCCGGCGGCGTGCTTACTGGGTGTCGATGCTGATCGTGCTCGGATTCCAGATACCCGTCGACGGATGGCTGACCAAACTGAGCGCCCCGATCGTGATCTACGACAACCACCAGACCAGTGGCCTGCGGTTCCCGTTTGATATCCCCGTCGAGGATTTCCTGTTCGGTTTCGCCATGGTCACCGCGGTGCTGCTGCTCTGGGAGCGGCAACGTGCGCGACGGTGATCCCGGGCTGGCGCCCGTCGAACTCTCGGCCGCATTCGACGCTGGTGCCGCCGCCTATGACCAACTGGTCGGCGCCAACCCGTGCTATCACTCCCATCTTCTCCTGACGGCACGCCGTATGCGAATCCCGAACCGCGGCAAAGGATTACGTCTACTCGATGCCGGATGCGGCACCGGCGCGTCGACGGCCGCCCTGCTCGCGGTCGCACCGGAGGCCGACATCGTCGCCATCGACGCGTCCGGGGGGATGATCGACGAGGCGCTCGCGAAGGACTGGCCCGACACGGTGCGTTTCGTGCACACACCCGTCGAGCAGCTGGCCGAGCACGGCATCACCGGACCGTTCGACGGCATCCTGGCCGCCTACCTGATCCGCAACCTGGCCGACCCGGACGCACAATTACAGGTATTCCGCACGATCCTGCGCCCCGGCGGCGTGCTGGCCGTGCACGAGTATTCGGTGCGCGACTCCCCCGCCGCCAGGATGGTCTGGCACGCCGCGTGCTGGGGGATCATCATCCCCGCCGGATGGTGGCGCACCCGCGACACCACGCTGTATCGCTACCTGTGGCGCAGCGTGCTGGCTTTTGACGGCGCTGCGCGCCTGCGCCGGCGCCTCGTTGATGCCGGGTTCACCGCAGTACACAGCGAAACGGTGCCCGGCTGGGAGGCCAACATCGTGCACACCTTCCTCGCAGACGCGCCACGATGACGGTTCCCGGCAGCGCGCTCGGACGTGATCGGCGCCGCGAAACGATCCCCGCCCCGGGGGGCTTGAGCGACGCACGCGCGCTGCCCTCGCGTCCCCGCGTGGTCGTCGTCGGCGGCGGCATCGCGGGACTGGCCGCCGCCACCGGCCTGGCCGAACGCGGGGTCGCCGTGGAGGTGATCGAGGCCGAAAACTACCTCGGTGGTCGGGCCGGCGGATGGACCGAGGCGCATGACGGGCGCGAGCCGCTGGCCATGAATCGTGGCTTTCACGCCTTCTTCCGGCAGTACTACAACTTGCGCGCCCTGCTCGCGCGGATCGACCCGCAGTTGCGGATGCTCACGGCCGTCGAGGACTACCCGCTCATCGACGGCGAGGGCCGGCGCGACACCTTCCGCGGGCTGCCGCAGACCCCGCCGTGGAACGCGATGGCCTTCGCGCTGCGCAGTCCCACCTTCCGGTTCCGCGACGTCTTCGACATCGATTCCCAGGCGCTGCTGCCACTGGTGGCGGTGTCGGTCCCCGACATCTATCAGCAGCTCGATCACCTGGACGCCGATTCGTTCATGGAGGGCACAGGCTTCCCGGCAGCAGCCAGGCACTTGGCATTCGAAGTCTTCTCGCGCAGCTTCTTCTCCGACACCTCAGAGCTGTCGGCCGCCGAGCTGGCCATGATGTTCCATCTGTACTTCCTGGGCTCGAGCGAGGGCCTGATCTTCGACGTCCCGACCGCGAACTACGACACCGCCCTCTGGGAGCCGCTGCGGCGCTACCTGCAGGCGCGCGACGTCCGGTTTCGGCTCGGCACCACGGTGCTGGGCCTTGAAACGGATGCGGCCCAACCGTTCCGAGTGCACACCGACTCGGGAGATCACCTGGATGCGGACGCAGTGGTGCTCGCCACTAACGTTGCCGGACTGCAGCGCATCGCCGCCGCATCAGGCGGCCTCGGCGGCGGCACGTGGCAGGCGCAGATCGCGCAGATGCGCGCCGCCCCGCCGTTCGCGGTGCATCGGCTGTGGATCGACCGCCCGGTCGCCGCGGACCGCCCCGCATTCCTGGGCACCGCCGGCCACAAGCCGCTGGACAACATCAGCGTGCTCGAACGCTACGAAAGAGAAGCGCGAGAGTGGGCAGGCAGGCACGGCGGATCGGTCGTCGAATTGCATGCTTATGCTCTCGACGCCGCCCTCGACTCCCCCCGAGACCCCGCAGCGTCCCGCGCGGCCGCGGTCAGCCAACTGCACCGGATCTACCCGGAGACCGCTGCGGCGGAGGTGATCTGCGAACGATCGCTGGAACGCGCTGACTGTCCGCTCTTCCCACCGGGATCCTATGAACAGCGGCCGCACGTGGTCACGCCCCAGCCGGGCCTGATGCTGGCCGGCGACGCTATCCGCATCGACTTGCCGGTGGCCCTGATGGAACGCGCTGCGACCACCGGCTGGTACGCCGCCAACCGATTGCTGACGTCGTGGGGGCTGGCCGGGCACCCGTTGCATACGGTTCCCACCAACGGGCGTTCGCCGTTGTTGCGGTGGCTGGCCGCCCGGGAAAGCGCTACTCGATGAGCAACGTCCGCGAGCGGTTCCGGCGACGGTGGCCTAAAGAGTTTCCCCTGCAACGCCTTCCGCCCACGTCCTGGTCCGGCCAGCGCCCTACCTACCGCGATGCCCAGCCCGCCGTCATTGAGGCCGCGCTGCGACGTTCCCAACACATGCCCACCGGCAACTGGTACGCCTTTGCCGCGAGCAGCGCCGTGCGCCCCGGCCGACCGCTCGGCGCACGTATAGCCGGGGTGGAGATCGTCGCGTGGCGAGACCGCCTCGGCCAGCTTCGCGTCGGCCCGCGCAACTGCCCGCACCTGGGAGCAGACCTCGCCACCGGTGTCGTGCACGACGGCGTGCTGACCTGTCGTTGGCATGGCCTGGCACTCGACGGCAAGCAGGGCAACCTCGGCTGGCACCCTCTGCCTGGCCACGATGACGGTGCGCTCGTGTGGGTTCGCCTGGACGCGGTCGGCGGCGAGAAACCTCTGGAGGAGCCCGTGATTCCAGCCAGACCGGCGGGTGAAAAAATCACCGCGGTCACCAGCCTGGTGGGCGTCTGCGAACCGCCCGACATCCTCGCCAATCGACTCGATCCGTGGCACGGGGGATGGTTTCATCCGTACTCGTTCACTGCGCTCGAGGTTCTCACCACGCCCACCGAACAGGCCGACCGATTCCTAGTCGCTGTCACGTTCCGGCTGGGCCCCTTCGGCGTACCCGTCGTAGCCGAGTTCACGTGCCCGGAGGCGCGCACGATCGTGATGCGCATCGTCGATGGCGAGGGCGCCGGCAGTACGGTCGAAACCCATGCAACGCCGATCGGTGTGGGGGGCGACAACCGTCCTCGCACCGCCGTGCTGGAAGCAACGTTCGCCCATTCCGAGCGCCCGGGTTTCACTTTCGCGACACGGGCGTCTGGCATGGTCTCGCCGTTGATCAGCTACGCGGCAGCCCGCCTCTGGCGCGACGATCTCATCTACGCCGAGCGGCTTTATCACATACGCACGTCGCAACCGTGATCCGCAGGGTCCCCTAGGCGAGGGGGACCAATGTGACATCGCGCAAACCCTGGATGTCGGAGACACCGCACCCGTGCAGGCACACCCGAAACTCGTCGATGATGGGCGCCAGCACATCGACCACCGCGCCCGCGGAGTCGATCGCGGCGGCGAGCAGCGGCCGCGCCATCGCGACGACGTCGGCGCCCAGGGCGATCGCCTTGGCCGCATCCATGCCCGTGCGGATCCCCCCCGACGCCATCAGGGGGATGTCCGGCAGCGCCGCGCGCACCTCGACGATCGCCTCCGCGGTGGGGATGCCCCAATCGGCCAACTGCGGGTGGCGCAGTTCGCCGTAGCGGACGAACTGCTCGACGCGCGACCACGAGGTGCCCCCGGCGCCCGCGACGTCGATCCCGGCGACCGGCGAGTCACCGTCGGTACCGAGCAACGCCGCCACGGCGGCTGCCCCGATTCCGTGGCCGACCTCCTTGAGCAGCACCGGGTAGCCGAGTTCGCCGGCCACCTCGCGCAGCCTCTCCAGCGATCCGGAGAAGTCGGTGTCGCCGTCGTGCTGCATGGCCTCCTGCAACGGATTCGTATGCACCGCGAGCGCATTGGCGCCCACCCGGTCGAGCACCTTAACCAGGTCGCGCACGGTGACCGTCGTCAGCTGAGCCAGCCCGATGTTGCCGAACAGCAGGACGTCGGGGGCCACCTCACGAACGGTGAAGCTGGGCGCGGCCCGCTCGCCGAGCTCGCCGTCCAGCATGATCCGCTGGGAGCCGAGCATCATCCCGACGCCGAGTTGCTGGGCGGCAAGCGCCAGGTGCCGGTTGATCGTTCCCGACAGCTCGGCGCCCCCGGTCATCGCCCCGATCAGCAACGGCGCCCGCAGGGGGACGCCGAAGAACCGGGTCGAGGTGTCGATGTCGCCCAGGTTGGTCTGTGTGCACGCGTTGTAGGGCAGCCGGTAGCGGTCCAGACCGGTCGTCAGGTCGGTGTAGTTGACCTGCTCGTTCAGGCAGACATCGATGTGCCGCCGCTTGCGGGTCGTCATTGAGCCCGTGCCGGTGCCCGTGCCGGTGCCGGTGCCCGCACCGGCGCCCGAATCGGTGACGGTCTGCATGCTTACCATCCTGCCTGCTGCGAGCCCCGGTGAGGGCATTACGGCAGTTCAGTGATCAACGTTTCATTCACTGAAATACTCTCGGGGTGGTGTGGAGTGGACGAAACGGGCTGGCCACCGCCGTGACGGACCGGCGCTCGTGGCTGGCAGGCGCGGCCGTGGCACTCCTGGGCATCAGCATCATGGGGCTCGTGGGGAGTAACGCCGCGGCCGGAGATGCGCCGCAGTCGCTGCCCCCGGGCTCGGATTCCGCCAAGGTCGACGCCCTGGTCCGCCAGTTTCCGGGCGGCGACACGACGCCGCTGATCGTGGTGATCAGCCGCGCCGACGGCGCGGTGCTGGGCCCCGACGGCGCCGCCGCCGCCCAGGCCGCCGAAGACCAGATGCTGCGCGCGGCCGGCCAGGAGGGTGCCGCCGGCATACCGCCCACGGTGGTCTCGACCGACGGCAGGGCCGCGATCGGGGTAGTGCCGGTGAGCGCCGACCTGTCGGGGGAGGACCTCAACCACACCATCGCCGCGCTGCGCAAGGCCGCCGACACCGGGCTGCCGGCGGGCCTGCGGGCCCACGTCACCGGGGGACCCGCCTTCGGCGCGGACATCGCCAACGCGTTCGCCGACGCCAACGTCACCCTGCTGGCGGTGACCGCGTCGGTGGTGGCACTGCTGCTGATCGCCACCTACCGCTCGCCGGTGCTGTGGCTGATCCCGCTGATCGTGATCGGATTCGCCGACCGAGTGGCCGCCGCGGTGGGCACCGCGGTGGCGGCGTGGACCGGGCTGAGCTTCGATGGGGCCACGTCCGGGATCACCAGCGTGCTGGTGTTCGGGGCGGGCACCAACTACGCGCTGCTGCTGATCTCGCGCTACCGCCAGGAACTGTCTCGCCACGCCGGGCATCGCCACGCGCTGCACCGGGCGGTGCGCGCGGCGGGGCCGGCGATCGTCGCCAGCAACGCGACCGTGGTGCTGGCGCTGCTCACGCTGCTGTTCGCATCCACCCCCAGCACCCGCAGCCTGGGTGCGCTCGCCGCGTGTGGTCTGGTCGTCGCCGCGGTGTCGGTACTGACGGTGCTGCCGCCGCTGCTGGCGATATTCGGCCGCCGGCTGTTCTGGCCGTTCGTCCCGCGCCCCGGGGACGGCGCCCGGATCGACACCGGGCTGTGGCACCGGATCGCCGCCTGGGTGGCGAGGCGCCCGGCCGGCGTCGCGGGCGTCACGATCGCGGTCCTGGCGGCCCTGGGCACCGGGCTGATCGGAACGCACGTCGGCTTGTCCCAGACCGAACAGTTCCGGGTGCGGGCCGACTCGGTGGCGGGCTACGACATCGTCTCCGAGCACTTCCCCGCCGGCCTGGCGAATCCGACGCTGGTTGTCGCACCCACCGTGTCGATCCTGGTTGTGCAGCGCGCCATCCGCGCGACCCCCGGTGTGGTCTCGGCGACGGAGTCGGGCCAGTCGCCGACCGGGTGGGCGAAGTGGTCGGTGGTGATCGACGCCCCGCCGTCCTCCGGTCGGGCGTTCACCGACATTGCGGCGCTGCGCAATTCGACGCGCGCGGCTGCCCGCGCCGCGCTGGTGGGCGGACCGGACGCGCAGGGGCTCGACATCCGCAACGCGGCCGCGCGCGACCGCATGCTGCTGATTCCGGCCATCCTGGGTGTGATCCTGGCCGTCCTCTTTCTGTTGCTGCGCTCGGCGGTGGCGCCGCCGATCCTGCTGGCGGCGACCATCCTGGGCGCGGTGGCTGCGCTGGGCATCGGCGGCTGGTCAAGCATCCACATCGTCGGCTTCCCGGCACTGGACAACAGCACCCCGCTATTCGCCTTCCTGTTCCTGGCCGCCCTGGGCGTCGACTACACCATCTTCCTGGTCACCCGTGCCCGCGAGGAAGCCGCCCACCGCGGCACCGCCCGGGGCATGGTCCGTGCCGTGTCGGCCACCGGCGGCGTGATCACCAGCGCGGGAACCGTTCTGGCTGCCGTCTTCTGCGTGCTGGGCGTGCTGCCGTTGATCGTGATGACCCAGCTGGGCATCATCGTGAGTCTGGGGATCCTGCTGGACACGTTCGTCGTGCGCACGCTCGTCATTCCCGCACTGTTCGCTCTCATCGGCGACCGCATCTGGTGGCCCACCGAGCCCGGGCGCACCCGGGCGAACCACCGTCCAACGGCCACGGTGAGATAGCGGTATGCCGACGCTGCTCTGGTTCCGCCGCGACCTACGGCTGGGCGATCACCCCGCCCTCGCTGCCGCCGCCGCGGAAGACGCCCCAAACTCCGAGGTGCTCGCCTGCTTCGTGCTCGACCCGCGCCTGGAGGCGTCGTCGGGCCGGCGTCGATGGCAGTTTCTGGGCGATTCGCTGCGGCGGCTGCGCGACGACCTCGATGGCCGCCTGCTGGTGGCCGAGGGGGAACCCGAGCAGCAGATCCCCCGCCTGGCCGCGGAGATCGACGCGACGTCGGTGCACATCTCCGAGGACTTCGCCCCGTACGGACGGCGCCGCGACGACCGGGTGCGCGCGGCCCTGGGCTCGGTGCCGCTGGTGGCGACCGGGTCGCCGTACCTGGTGTCACCCGGCCGCGTCACCAAAGCGGACGGTTCGCCCTACCGGGTGTTCACCCCGTTCATGCGCCAGTGGCGGGAATTCGGCTGGCGGGCCCCCGCGGCATCGAATGCCGAGTCGGCGCGCTGGCTCGACCCGGCCGGACTACAGATCGCGCCGTGCGAGATCCCCGATCCCGGCCTCACCCTCGACGTCGCCGCCGGCGAGCGAGCGGCGCTCGCGCAATGGGCATCGTTCGTCGACAACGCGCTGGAGCGCTATCCCGAGGACCGCGACCGACCAGGCGTGAACGGAACCAGCCGGATGTCGGCCTACCTGAAGTTCGGTGCCATCCACCCGCGCACCATGGTCGCCACGCTCGACGCGCACAACCCCGGCGCGCACGCCTACGTGCGAGAGTTGGCGTTTCGCGACTTCTATGCCGACGTGCTGCATCACTGGCCGGCCAGTTTGTGGCGCAACTGGAACAGCGACTTCGACGCCATCGAGACCGACTCGGGAGCCGAGGCGACGCGCCTCTTCGAGTCCTGGAAGGCCGGCGAGACCGGATTTCCCTTGGTTGACGCGGGCATGCGTCAGCTCCGGGAGACCGGCTTCATGCACAACCGGGTGCGGATGATCGTGGCATCGTTTCTGGTCAAGGACCTGCACCTGCCGTGGCAATGGGGCGCGCAGTGGTTCCTCGACCAACTCGTCGACGGCGACATGGCGAGCAATCAGCACGGCTGGCAGTGGTGCGCGGGCTGCGGCACCGACGCCGCGCCGTACTTTCGCGTCTTCAATCCGACCACGCAGGGTCAGAAGTTCGATCCCGCCGGCGACTATATCCGCCGCTGGGTGCCCGAACTGCGCGACGCCGACGACCCGCATCTGGTTAAAGGCGAACGCCCGCATGGGTATCCGGAGCCGATCGTTGACCACGGCGCCGAACGCGTCGAAGCGCTGCGCCGCTACCGCGGCATGTAGGGACTGACGACCGCTAGCGGGCCGCCTTCTTCCGTTCGATGTCGGCCAGCGCGGCAGCGAGTTCGGCGCGCTGCGCGGCCGAACTCTCCCAGGCCAGTTGCCGGTTCTTGACCACCTTGGCCGGCGCGCCGACCGCGATCGAGTAGTCGGGAATGTCCCCGCGGACCACCGCGTGGGAGCCTAGGACGCAGCCCCGCCCGATGGTGGTTCCGCGCAGCACCGACACCTTCACGCCGATCCACGTGTCGGGTCCGATCCGCACCGGAGACTTGATGATTCCCTGGTCCTTGATCGGTGTGTGGATGTCGTCCATGACGTGGTCGAAGTCGCAGACATAGACCCAGTCGGCCATCAGCGCCGAATCGCCGAGCTCGACGTCGAGGTAGCAGTTGATGACGTTGTCGCGACCCAACACCACCTTGTCGCCGAACCGCAGCGAACCCTCGTGGGCGCGGATCGTGTTCTTGTCCCCGATGTGCACCCAGCGGCCGATCTCCAGCTGCGCCAGTTCGGGAGTCGCGTGAATCTCCACGCCCTTGCCCAGGAACACCATCCCGCGCGTGATGATGTGCGGATTGGCCAGCTTGAACTTCAGCAGCCGCCAGTAGCGCACCAGATACCACGGCGTGTAGGCACGGTTGGCCAGCACCCACTTCAGCGAGGCCACCGTAAGGAACTTCGCCTGGCGTGGGTCGCGCAGGCGAGACCCACGCCAACGGCGATGAAGCGGGGCGCCCCACATGGACGTCATGGCCGCTCAGCCTAACGTGGTGTCGCCGCACGCCGACACGGCGGGCGGGCGGCGATCGGGTTGCGGCAGCCCACCGCGGGTTACCCTCACCCAGTGCGTGCCGGACAACGTGTTCGTGGGCTTCGGTTTGTTCGTGGGCCCTGCTCATCGGTGGCCGTGGCGTGCGCGCTCATGGCGGGGCTGGGCGGCTGCGCCACCACCGACGCCTGGGTCGAGCCTTCCCCTGCGCGGGGCTGGCCCGCCCAGTACGGCGACGCCGCCAACAGCGGCTACACCGCGACCACCGGCGCCGCCGCGCTGACGTTGCGGTGGACGCGCTCGGTCAAGGGCACCCTGGCGGCCGCTCCGGCGCTCAGCGCGCGCAGCTACCTCGCCCTCAACGCGCAGACCACGGCGGGATGTTCGCTGATGGAGTGGGAGAACGACAACTCCGGGCGCCAGCGCTGGTGCGTTCGGCTAGTCCAGGGCGGCGACGTCGCCGGCCCCCTGCTCGACGGCTTCGACAACCTCTACGTGGGCCAGCCCGGGGCTTTCCTCGCGTTCCCGGTGACGCAGTGGACCCGGTGGCGGCGGCCGGTGATCGGGATGCCCACCACGGCGCGGTTCCTGGGGCACGGCCAGCTGCTGGTCGTCACCCACCTGGGGCAGGTCCTGGTATTCGAAGCCCACCGCGGCGAGGTGGCCGGCAGTCCGCTGGACCTGGTGGACGGTGTCGACCCGGCCGACGCGACGCGCGGGCTGAGCGACTGTGCGCCCGCTCGGCAGGGCTGCCCGGTCGCGGCCGCACCCGCCTACTCCCCGGTCACCGGGACGGTGGTGGTGGGCGTCTGGCAGCCGGGCGCGCCCGCCGCGGGCCTGGTCGGGCTGAAGTACCACGCGGGCCAGACCCCGCTGGTGAGCCGCGAGTGGACCAGCGACGCGGTGAGCGCCGGGGTGATCGCCAGCCCGGTGTTGTCCGCGGACGGGTCGACGGTGTACGTCAACGGCCGCGACCAGCAGCTGTGGGCACTGCGTGCCGCCGACGGGAAGGTGAAATGGTCGGTGCCGCTGGGCTTCCTGGCGCAGACGCCGCCCGCGGTCACCCCGCAGGGATTGATCGTGTCGGGTGGGGGTCCCGACACGGCCCTGGTGGCGTTCCGCGACGCGGGCGACCACGCCGATCACCTCTGGCGCCGCGACGACATCGTCCCCCTGGCGTCGTCGAGCCTGGCCGGCTCGGGCGTCGCCTACACCGTGGTCGGTGGGCCGCCCGCGGACGGCGCGCCCGGGATGTCGATCTTGGTGTTCGATCCGGGCAGCGGCCGCACGCTGGGCAGCTATCCGCTTCCCGCGGCGACGGGCTACCCCGTCGGGGTGTCGGTCGGCGCCGATCGGCACGTGGTGGCCGCGACCAGCGACGGCCAGGTCTTCAGTTTTGCGCCGGCCTGAAGCCCGGGCCACCACTAGCTCGGCGACGCCCTAGCGCGACGGACGGCACACGAACGCCGCCGCCCGGCCCGCACGCCCAGCCCCGATGCGGGCGATCACCACCGACAGCGACTGCCCCCCGGGCGGCCGCAACCGGCGCCGCAGCGCGTCGGGGTCGACGCGCACGCCGCGGATGAGGATCTCCAGCGGCCCGCAGTCCAGCGCCGACAATGCCTGGCGCAGCCGGCGCTCGTCGAAGGCCAGCTGCTCGAGCACCTCGAAGCCCCGGATACCCGGCGGCAACCGATCGCCGGACAGGTAGGCGATCTCGGGGTCGAGTTGCCACAGCCCGTGCCGGGCGCCGTAGTGGCGGACCAGCCCGGCGCGGACGACGGCGCCGTCGGGGTCGACGATCCAACGCCCCACCGGCCGCACCGGGCAGTCGTCGGAGTCGGCATCCGTGACCTGTTCGCTTCCCTGTTCGCTGTGGCCCAGGATGCTGGCCCGCCGCCGCACACCCGGCTGCGCCAGCCCCGCGGACCACAGGCACGCCTCCCGCACCGAGCCCCGGTATGACGTCACCTCGATCTCGCCGTCGAACCCGAGCCCCCGCACCTGCTCGAAATCGATTCCGGGGGAACACTTGACGACGAGATCACGCCCGCGGTAGGTGTCGATCACCCGGTCCAGGCGGGGCCGGTAGTCGTCGACGGCGAAGCGGCGGCGCCCACCCTGGCGGCGCGCCGGGTCGACGAGCACCACCGCGTTGCGCGTCACCGGGTGCAGGGCGTCGGCACGACAGACCTGCGCTGCCTCCCCCAGGTTGTGGCGCGCCATCGCCAGCCGCACCGCGTCGATGTCGCTGCCCACCGCCCGGACCCCGGCGACCCGCAGCGCCGCCAGTTCGGTGCCGATCGAACAGGTCGCGTCATGCACCACGATCTCGGGGCCACCCGGCCCGACCGCCAGCCGCTGCGCCCGGTGCAGCGCCACCGGCGCCGCGGTGGCCTGCTGCAGCGCCTCGTCGGTGAACAGCCACCGTGACACTTCGCCGAGCCCGTCAAGCTTGTCGGCGGCGCGCCGGCGCAGCAGCGTCGTCTCCACCAGCACCGCCGCCCGGTCGCGGAACCGGGCCCGCACGGCGGCGACGTCGGCGAGCAGGGTGGCGTCGGTGAGGGCGAGTCCGGCGACCTCCGCCAGCGCCGCGGCGCCCGATGCCGACAGTAAGTAGCCGACGTCGCCGGCGCCGAAGGCAAGCCCGGCACTCAGGAGGGTTTGACTCCGGTGATCATCACGTTGTAGAACCAGCCCTTGGGTGCGACGTGCCGCCAGACGTTGGCGTCCACCCAGCTCAGCGCCCGCCAGCCGCCGAACGCGACCTTGGCCCAGCCCCAGCCGAGCTTGCCGGGCGGCACCGTCGACTCGAACGTGCGGACCGGCCACCCGAACATCGCGGCGGTGAACTCCTCGGTGGCGGTGAGCACCTCGACGGCACCCGCGTTGGCCGCCATGCGCTCCAGGTCCCGCGGCTCGAAGGTGTGCAGGTCGACCACCCACTCCAGGGCCGCCGCCCGCGAGTTCTCGTCGAGCTCGGCCTGCGGCCGGCGCCAGCCACCCAGTCCGGGCAGCTTCACCGCGCGGATGGTGACGTTCCACGTCAGGTTCGCCAGCGCGCGGGCGTAGCCGTTACCGACGGTGGTCGGCTCGCCGGCGAAGATGAACCGGCCGCCGGGCCGCAGCACCCGGATCACCTCACGCAGCGACAACTCCACGTCGGGAATGTGATGCAGCACCGCGTGCCCGACCACCAGATCGAAGGTGTCGTCGTCGTACGGGATGCCCTCGGCGTCGGCCACGCGGCCGTCGATGTCCAGGCCCAGCGACCGCCCGTTGCGGGTGGCGACCTGCACCATGCCGGGCGACAGGTCGGTGACCGATCCGCGCCGGGCAACACCGGACTGGATGAGGTTGAGCAGAAAAAACCCGGTGCCGCAGCCTAATTCGAGGGCGCGGTCGTAGGGCAGCTGGCGGTGGACCTGATCGGGCACGATGGCGTCGAATCGGCCGCGCGCGTAGTCGATGCAGCGCTGGTCATACGATATCGACCACTTGTCGTCGTAGCTTTCCGCCTCCCAGTCGTGGTAGAGCACCTGGGCGAGCTTGCTGTCCCGCCGGGCGGCGGCCACCTGTTCGGCGGTGGCATGGGGGTTGGGCACGGCGTCGGCCGAACTCGTGGACATGCAGGGCAGCCTAAACGCCGTTGATGCCGGCCTTGGCGGCGGCCAGCGCACCCGGCGGGGCGTCGAGAAAGCGCCGTGCCCACGCCGCCGCGGCGTCGTAGACGTCGTCGGGGGCCACCGTCTCGTCGATCAGACCCAGCCCGAGCGCCTCCTCGGCGTCAACGAAGCGCCCGCTGAACACCAGCTCCTTGGCCTTGCTCACCCCGGCGGCCCGGGTCAGGCGCGCCAGGCCACCCCCGCCGGGGATCCGCCCCGTCAGGATCTCGATGGCGCCGACTTTGGCGTTGTCGCCGCTGATCCGCCAGTCGGCCGCCAGGGCGAGGGTGAGGCCGGCGCCCAGTGCGTATCCGGTGACGGCGGCGACGGTCGGCTTGGGGATGGCGGCCACGGCGGCGACGGCCTCCTCACGCACCCGGTCGG
>CAZZHX010000011.1:17490-30342 GCA_964653535.1 uncultured Mycobacterium sp.
GGCGACCGCGGCCTCGGCGGCCGTCAGGGTCTGCAACTCGGGCAGGTCGTCGCCCGCGGAAAAGATTTCCTGCCCCCCGAACAGGATCACCGCGGCGACGTCGTCGCGGCGGCTCAGTTCTCCGGCCGCGGCGACGATCTCCCGGTAGACCTGGCGGGTCATGGTGTTGGTGGGCGGTCGTGACATCAGCAACATGGCCAGGCCGGCGTCCTGGGACCCGTCGCTGACCACGACGCTGACGAACTCGCCGACCGACGCGGTCACCGGCCCGGTCACAGGGGCCAGCCCTGCCCGCCCGCCTTGCGGGCCCGGTGGTAGCGGTCGGAGTCGAAGAACTCGAAAACCCAGTTATCGCCGTGGATTTCCAGGTTCGGCTGCACCGCGACGATCTGGCGCTCGACGGCCAGCACGTCGGCCACCGTGCGGCCGACCAGCGAGTCCAGCTGCGTCCACGTCGGCGGCAGCAGGAAGGAGCGGCCCGCCGCGAAGTCGTCGATGGCAGCCTGGGGCGTCGTCCAGCCGGCGTGGTCGGATTCGGTGTTCTCGCCGTCGGCCCGCTGACCCTGCGGGAGGGCGCCGACGAAGAAGTAGGTGTCGTAGCGCCGGGTGCGCTCGGCTTCGGGGGTGACCCAATTGGCCCAGGGCCGCAGCAGATCGGACCGCAGCACCAGGTGTTCGGCGCGCAGGAAGTCCGCGAACGACAACGCGCCCTCGGCCAGCGCCCGGCGGGATTCGCGATACACCGACGCGTCGCCGACGATGCTGTCCGGCGCTGTGAGGGACTGGTCGGCCGGCCCGGCGAACAGCACCCCGGACTCCTCGAAGGTCTCGCGGGCTGCGGCGCAGACGAGGGCCTCAGCCAGATCGGGTTCGATGTTGAACCGTTGCGCCCACCACTCCGGCGCCGGCCCGGCCCACGCCTGCCGCAGCTCCGCGGCGGCGCTGCGGTCGCGGTCGTCGACGCCGCCGCCGGGGAACACCATCGTCCCGGCTGCGAAGTGCATTCTGGCGTGTCGGCGCATCAAGAAGATCCCGGTCCCCGTGCCGTCGGCCCCGTCGCGGATCAGCATCACGGTGGCTGCCGGCCTGGGAATGAGAGGAGGCACAAGCGGCTCGTCGGTCGGTGTGGTCATGCTTGCCTCCGGTGGGCGGCGCGAACGCGGGCGCGCCGGGCGAAGTAACGGCCGTCGACGACGTCGAGGGCGATCGACTGACCGAACGCGATCGACAGGTTCTCCGCGGTCAGCACGTCGGGCAGCAGACCCGCCGCGATCACCCGACCCTCCGAGAGCAGCAGGCAGTGGCTGAAGCCGGGGGGGATCTCCTCGACGTGGTGGGTGATGAGCACCAGCGCGGGCGCGTCCGGATCGGCGGCCAGGTCGGTCAGCCGCGCCACCAGCTCCTCGCGGCCGCCCAAGTCGAGGCCGGCCGCCGGCTCGTCGAGCAGCAACAGCTCGGGGTCGGTCATCAAGGCGCGGGCGATCAGCACCCGTTTGCGCTCCCCTTCCGAGAGCGTTCCGAAGGTGCGGTCGGCGAGGTGCTCGGCGCCCAGGCTTTCCAGCATGTCGATCGCCCGGTGGCAGTCGACGTCCTCGTAGCGTTCCCGCCACCGGCCCAGCACCGCGTAGCCGGCCGAGACGACGAGGTCGCGCACCAGCTCCTCGCCCGGCACGCGCTGCGCCAGCGCCGATGAGGTCAGTCCGATACGCGCCTGCAACTCCGTCATCTGAACCCGGCCCAGACGCTCCCCCAGCACGAAGGCCTCGCCCGACGACGGGTGCTCCGCGGCCGCGGCGATTCGCAGCAGCGACGTCTTGCCCGCCCCGTTGGGGCCGACGATCACCCAGCGCTCGTCGAGCTCGACGGCCCAGTCCAGCGGCCCGACCAGGACACGGTTGTCGCGGCGCAGTTCCACGTTGCGGAAGTCGATCAGCAGATCGGGGTCGGCTGGCGCGCTTCCGGTTTCGGGCACCCGCTCATGGTGCCGTACCCCGGCGCCCGCACTGCTGCCGGGTCACCGGACGCAGAGGCTATTCCGGGGGGATTTCCACCCGGCGCACCTCGCCGTCGACAGCGTCGGCTGCCTCGATCTCGCCGCGGGTCACGCCCAGCAAAAACAGCACCGTGTCCAGGTAGGGGTGGCTCAGCGACGCATCGGCGACCTCCCGCAACGCCGGCTTGGCGTTGAACGCCACGCCAAGCCCGGCGGCGGCCAGCATGTCGATGTCGTTGGCACCGTCACCGACGGCGACGGTCTGCGCCATGGGCACCCCGGCCTCGTGCGCGAAGCGCCGCAACGCCTCGGCCTTGCCGGCCCGGTCGATGATCGGCCCCACGACGCGCCCGGTGAGTGTCCCGTCGACAATCTCCAGCTCGTTGGCGGCGACGAAGTCCAGCATCAGCTCTTCGGCCAACGGGTCGATGATTTGCCGGAACCCCCCGGACACCACGCCGCAGTGATAACCCAGCCGCCGCAGCGTACGAACCGTGGTGCGGGCACCGGGCATCAGCTCCAACTGTGCGGCGACCGCGTCGATCACGGTCGCGGGCAGACCCTCAAGCGTCGCCACTCGCTGCCGCAACGACTGGGCGAAATCCAGTTCGCCGCGCATCGCGGCCTCGGTGATGGCAGCGACAGCGCCCTCGGCGCCGGCGTGGGCCGCCAGCATCTCAATGACCTCGCCCTGCACCAGAGTCGAGTCCACGTCGAACACGACGAGCCGTTTCGCCCGCCGCTCCAAGCTGTAGTCCTCGACCGCCACATCGATGCGCTTGTCCAACGAGACCCGGTTGAGAGCGGTCCGCAGCGATCCGTCGGCACCCGGCGGCACCGAGACCCGCAACTCCAGGCCGGTGACGGGGTAGTCGGAGACACCGCGAATGAGATCGATGTTGACGCCCAGCGCCGCCGCCTCGCGGGCGACCGCACTGAACGCGTTGGCGGTGATCGGGCGGCCCAGCACGTAGATGGTGTGCGTCGACGGATCCCTGATGATCGGAACGTCGTCACTGCGCTCGATGCTGACGTCGAGACCCATGCCGCGGATGGCGGATTCGACGTCGCGGCGCAGCGTGGCGCCGTCGGCGACATCGGGAGGGCCGCAGACAAGCACACCCAGGGTCAGCCGGTTGCGGATCACCACCTGCTCGACGTTGAGCAACTCGACTCCGTGCTGCGACAGCACCTCGAAGAGCGCCGACGTGACGCCCGGTTGGTCGACGCCGGTGACGGTGATCAACACCGACACCTTCGGGGGCGCACTCACCCGGCCAAGCCTAGCTTTCGGTGCCGCGCGCGGCGGGGCGGGTGTTAGCGTCGCAGGCGTGATTCCCGGCGACACGACCCGGCCCGCCCGGCTGCTCGCGGCCGGCGCGGTGATCGTGGCGGTCGCGCTCGGCTGCGGCGGCTGCGGATCCGGGCGGGTCATCGCGAGCCGTTCCCTGGTGACACCCACCACCCAGATCGCCGGGGCCGGCGTGCTCGGCACCAACCGCCACCCGGACGAGGCCTGCGCGCACGAGGCCGCACCCGCCGACCCGGGGCCGGCGACCCGCCAGGCCCACAACGCGCCAGGGGTGAACCCGGACGTGGAGCGGGTGCCCGCGGAGGCGCAGCGCATCGTGGTGCTGTCCGGCGACCAGCTCGATGCGCTGTGCGCGCTCGGCCTGCAATCGCGGGTGGTGGCGGCCGCACTGGCGGACGGCGCCGCGGGTCAGCCCTCCTACCTGGGGGCCGTTGTCCACGGGGTGCCCGGCGCCGGCACCTGGACCCATCCCGACGTGGGCCGCATCGCGGCGGCCCACCCCGACCTGATCCTCGGATCGCAGGCGATGACGCCGGCGTTGTACCCGCAGTTGGTCGCCATCGCCCCCACGGTGTTCACGGCCGCGCCGGGTGCGGGATGGGAGGACAACCTGCGCGCCGTGGGCGCCGCTACGGCCCGCGGCGTCGCCGTCGACGGTCTCATCGGTGCCTTCGAGCAACGGGCGTCCCAGGTCGGGGCCGTGCACGACGCGGCGCATGTCCAGGCCTCGATCGTGCAGCTCACCACCAGCACCATTCGGGTATACGGGGCCGACAACTTCCCGGCCAGCGTGCTCACCGCGGCCGGCGTCGACCGGCCCGCCGCGCAACGCTTCACCGACAAGCCCTACATCGAGATCGGCGCCACCGACGCCGAGCTGGCCAAGAAGCCGAACCTGTCGGTCGCCGACGCCGACGTCGTCTACGTGTCCTGCGCCTCACCCGCCGCCGCGGAGCGCGCCGCCACGGTCTTGGACAGCGACGCCTGGCGCGCGTTGTCCGCCAACCGTGACAATCGGGTCTACGTCGTCGACGACGAGGTGTGGCACACCGGCCGGGGCCTGGTCGCGGCCCGCGGGATCCTGGATGATCTGGGCCTGCTCAACGCCCCGATCAACTGAGCCCACCCGGGCGACGTGGCTAAGCTTCGTCTCGACACAACCGGAGGACATCACCATGAGCCCGAGCACCGTTTCGGCGTACGCCGCCACGTCGCCAACAGACCCACTGACAAGAACCACCATCGAACGGCGCGAACCGGGCCCGCACGATGTCGCGATCGACATCAAGTTTGCCGGGATCTGCCACTCCGACATCCACACCGTCAAGGCCGAATGGGGCACACCGAACTACCCGGTGGTTCCCGGCCACGAGATCGCCGGCATCGTGAGCGCGGTGGGCTCGGAGGTCACCAAGCACAAGGTGGGCGACCGCGTCGGGGTGGGCTGTTTCGTGGACTCCTGCCGGGAATGCCCCAAGTGCGTGGCAGGGCTGGAGCAGTACTGCGCGCGCGGGATGACGACCACCTACAACGCGATCGGCAAGGACGGCCGCCCGACCTACGGCGGCTACAGCCAGGCGATCGTCGTCGACGAGAACTACGTGCTGCGGATCCCGCCGTCGCTGCCGCTGGACCAGGCGGCGCCGCTGCTGTGCGCGGGCATCACCCTGTATTCACCGCTGCGGCACTGGCATGCCGGACCCGACACGCGGCTTGCCGTGATCGGCCTGGGCGGGCTCGGCCACATGGGCGTCAAGCTGGGCGCGGCGATGGGCGCCACCGTGACGGTGCTGTCGCAGTCACTCAAGAAGATGGAGGACGGGCTGCGGCTGGGCGCCAGCAGCTACTACGCGACGTCCGACCGCGACACGTTCCGCACGTTGCGTGGCAGCTTCGACCTTATCCTCAACACCGTGTCGGCGAACCTCAAGCTGGGCGCCTACCTCAACCTGCTCGACGTCGACGGCACGCTGGTGGAGCTGGGTATCCCGGAACACCCGATGGAGGTGCCGGCGTTCGCCCTGGCGCTGGCGCGCCGCAGCCTGTCCGGGTCGAACATCGGCGGCATCGCCGAGACCCAGGAGATGCTGGATTTCTGCGCCGAGCGCAACGTCACCCCCGAGATCGAGGTCATCGAGCCGGGTTACATCAACGAGGCCTACGACCGCGTGCTGGCCAGTGACGTGCGCTATCGCTTTGTCATCGACATGTCGACGCTGTAGGGCCGAAGCTCTAGGACGAGCTAGAAAGCGGCCTCTGCCGCCGCGGCCGCGATACTTCGCGCGGCTATCTCCGCGGCCTCGGCGTCGTCGTCACCGGGCACCACTTCGCTGACGTCGATACCGGCCAGCGGCCATCCGGCGGCGGCCAGGGTCGCGGCGACCCGGATGACATTCTCCTTACCGGCGTCGAATTGGGTCATGTCGGAGATGAATTCGGCGATTTCGTCGCGATCGATCGCGTGATCGATCGTCTCGGGCGATCCTTCCTCCCTGGTGATGCGGCGGACCACCTCACGGATCTGCTCGTCGTTCAACGGGGTGCTGCGCAGCAGCGCCATCAGCGGAACACGGTCCGGCCCGGGGACTCCGTCGGGGTAGCCGACCTGCAGCCAGCGCACGACTGAACGTAAAAAGTTGTGGTGATGATCGTGCCGGGTTGTTGTCGTCACCCCCACAGTGTCACGGCAGGGACGTTGTCAGCGCTAGAGCGGAGTCGCCCGATCCGGACAATTCACGTGCCGTTCACGCGCCGCTCAGAGGTTCGGCGTTAAGAACCGTGGATCACAAAATCGAATTCAAGGTCGAGGTGATGAATTGGCTGGGCACCTGGATACCGTCGATCTGCAGTGCGGTGCTAGTGATGTGGGGGGTTCCCGTGCCACCGAGGAGGGGATAGGTTCCGTTCACCGATAGCCCCACCGCCAAAAGCGGAGCGGTCCCGGCGACGTTTGCCGAGAAACCGCCGGTGATTAGCGAGTAACTCGCGTTCCCCATGAACGAGAAGAACGGTCCCTCGCCGGAGAAGGTTGCCGTTCCCAGTCCGGTGGCCAAGGAGAAGTTTTCGATCGCGTTACCCGTCAACACTGGCGCCACGCCGAGGGCGACGGATGCGTTCGTCGTGCCCGCGAACCCTTGGCCCGCGGGCGTCACCGTCTGGGTCCCCGAGATGGTGAACGGGCCATACATAGTGCTGAAATTCTGGCTCGACGGGGTGCCGGAGAGGATCCCGTTCGCCAAGCCCGACAGACCCGACCCGGTGCCTCCCGCGTTACCGGACAGGTTCCCGTTACCTGAGCCGGACTGGCCCGACCCGCCGCCATTCGAGTTACCCCCGAAGAGCCCGTTCCGCCAGCCGGGCTGGCCCGACTCGTTGCGGGCCGCAGCGTTGACGACGGGTGCCGACATCTGCTGGGCACTGGCGATTTCAGCGTCCAGATACTGCCCGGCCCCGCCGTTCAACAGGTTCGCGAACTCGCTGTGAAAGGCAGCCGCCTTCGCCCCGAGGTCCGAAAAGGACTGCCCACTCTCAGAGAAGAACGCCGCCACCGCCGCCGACACCTCGTCAGCAGCAGCGGGCAACACGAACGTGGTCGCCGGCGCTGCCACCCCATGGGCCTGGTCGATCGCCGATCCGATACCCGCGACCTCCGCCGCCGCACGCGCCATGAGCTGCGGCGCCGCATTCACGTACGACATATCCCCCCCTTGCTCCGGAGCCTACGGACCATCCCCCCCACCGGAAGTATAAATGGGGAGTATAGGAGTCATCCGCGGGGATTTTTGCGGTTTGGCGCAACCGGCCGAACCCGGCCGCTGAAATGCCGCTTTAGAAGTTCCAGTCCTCGTCCTCGGTGACAACGGCCTTGCCGATGACGTACGACGAACCCGAACCGGAGAAGAAGTCGTGGTTCTCGTCGGCGTTGGGCGACAACGCCGACAGGATCGCCGGGTTGACGTCGGTCTCGTCGCGGGGGAACAGCGCCTCGTAGCCCAGGTTCATCAGCGCCTTGTTGGCGTTGTAGCGCATGAACTTCTTGACGTCCTCGGTCAGCCCGACCTCGTCGTAGAGGTCCTGGGTGTACTCCACCTCGTTGTCGTAGAGCTCGAAAAGCAGCTCGTAGGTGTAGTCCTTCAGCTCGGCGCGGGTGGCATCGTCGACCAGCGCCTGGCCGCGCTGGAACTTGTAGCCGACGTAGTAGCCGTGCACGGCCTCGTCGCGGATGATCAGCCGAATCAGGTCGGCCGTGTTGGTCAGCTTGGCACGGCTCGACCAGTACATCGGCAAGTAGAACCCGGAGTAGAACAGGAAGCTTTCCAGCAGCGTCGAGGCAGCCTTGCGCTTCAGCGGCTCGTCGCCACGGTAGTACTGCATGACGATCTCGGCTTTGCGCTGCAGGTTGACGTTCTCCTCCGACCAGCGGAATGCCTCGTCGATCTCGGCGGTCGAGCACAGCGTGGAGAAGATCGAACTGTAGCTCTTGGCGTGCACCGACTCCATGAATGCGATGTTGGTCAGGACGGCTTCCTCGTGCGGGGTCAGCGCGTCGGGAATCATGCTGACCGCCCCCACAGTGCTCTGGATGGTGTCCAACAGCGTCAACCCGGCGAACACTCGCATGGTCAGCTGCTTCTCGGCGGCGTTCAGCGTCGCCCAGGATGGCAGGTCGTTGGACACCGGCACCTTCTCGGGCAGCCAGAAGTTCCCGGTCAGCCGCTCCCACACCTCGGCGTCCTTCTCGTCTTGCACACGGTTCCAGTTGATCGCCGTGGCGCGGTCAATCAGTTTCATCTCGCCGCCTTCCCGGAAGCCCGTTTTCCACGGGCCGTTCGCCTGTCGCTCTCTCTGATCAAAACACTACCCCTGGTACAAGCCAAGCCCCCGTAACACAACATTTTGTGTTCAGGCGTGTCGCGCGAAGTCCTGCACCGGGAAGTCGAAGTAGGTATCAGGATAGCGCTCCGGCTGGTAGGTGAAGTGCCACCATTCGTTCTCATAGTTGACGAAGCCCACGGCCTGCAGGGCGCTGCAGAGCAGCAGCCGATTCGCCAGCTGGGCGCCCTGGACACGCGGGTCGAGCGTGTGCGCCAGCGGGTCGAAGCAGTCGAAGCCGGTCCCCATGTCGATCGAGTCGTCGGGAAACCGCACGGGCTCCGGCGCGGTGCAGTCGATCAACGGCTCGCCCGGGACGTACCCGGGCTCCTGCATGGCCGGCAACCCCACCAGCGTGACATCCACGGCGCTGCCCCGGCTGTGCCCCGAACGCTCGGCGATATAGCCGTCCCCGAAGAGGTCCGCTTTATCGACGCGCGGGTAGAACTCAGCCTTCATCGGCTGACCGCCCGCGGCGCGGGACCACGCGGCGAACTCGTTGACGGCCCGTTGCGGTCGGTAGCAGTCGTAGACTTTCACACTGTAGCCCTGCGGAATCAGTTGTTGCTGAGCGCGTTTGAGCCCCTCTGCGGCGTCACGGGTCAGGATGCACTCCGGCGCGAGGTACCCGTCGACGGGACCCCCGGTGAAGTTGTGGGCCGTGAAGTAGCGCATGTCCTGCAGAATCGATGGGGCGACGTCGCGCAACGCCACGAAGTCCGGTGGCGCAACCGGTTCGGGCTCCGGGGTGGCCAGGGCCGGTGGCGCGCCGACGACGGTGAGAAGGGCCGCCAGCAGCGCGGCGACCGCGCGGGTCATGCAGATCGTGCGGGCAGGCTACCCTGGCGGCCCTCGCGGCCGAAGAACTCGTATTCCGCGGGTTTGACCGAGCGCGTCGCCATCCAGTACTGCCAGGTGTAGCCGCCCCACAGCACGGTGTTCTTGCCGTGGTCGTCCAGGTACCAGCTTCGGCAGCCGCCCGTGTTCCACACCGAACCGGCCAACTGGTGTTGCACGTCGTCGTTGAACCTGTCCTGCGCGGTACGGATCGGGGCCAGCGCCTGCACGCCCTTCTTGTCGCAAGTGGCGATGGCGTCGGTGACGTAGCGGATCTGGGATTCGATCATGAACACCACGGAGTTGTGGCCCAGGCCGGTGTTCGGGCCCAGCAGGAAGAAGAGGTTGGGCATGCCGGCGACGGTGATCCCGCGCAGCGTCGCGATGCCCTCGCGGTTCCAGCGGTCGACCAGGTCCTCGCCGTGCCGACCCTTGATGTCGACGTAGGTGTAGGAGTCGGTGACGTGGAAGCCGGTGGCGTACACGATCACATCCGCCTGCCGCGACACCTCACCGCCCGCGCCGTCGGCGGTGACGATCCCGTCCCGCGTGATGCGCACGATGGGCTCGGTGATCACGTCGGTCTTCGGGTCTGCGACCGCGCCGTAGTAGGTCGACGAGTTCAGGATTCGCTTGCAGCCGATCCGGTAGGACGGCGTCAGCTTGCGGCGCAACTCGCGGTCCTTCACCGAGCGGTAAATGTTGTATTTGGCGTACCTCTCGATGAACGTCAGCGCGTCCGGCCGCTTGGTCATGCCGAACGCCAGCGCCTCCTGCCCCCAGTAAATGCCCAGGCGCACCAGTGCCCGCAACCCGGGAACGTTCGCCATGGCCTGCCGCAGCGCCCCTGGGAGCTCTGGGTTGGAGCGCGGCACCACCCACGGCGGGGTGCGCTGGTACAGCTGGAGCTCGCTGACCTGACCGATGATCTCGGGCACGATCTGGATCGCGCTCGCGCCGGTGCCGATGATCGCCACCCGTTTGCCGGTCAGGTCGACGCTGTGGTCCCACTGCGCAGAATGAAAAGCGGGACCGCCGAATTCGCCGCGGCCCTCGAATTCGGGGACGGAGGGGACGTGCAGCGCACCAGCCCCCGAGATCAGGAACTGGGCGACGTATTCGCGGCCGTCGGCGGTGAACACGTGCCACCGGTACTCGTCGTCATCCCAGTACGCGCGATCGACCAGCGAGTTGAATTCGACGTAGCGGCGCAGGCCGTACTTCTCGGTGACGCCTTTGAGGTAGTCCCAGATCTCCGGCTGGTAGGAGAACGGGTTCTTCCAGTCCGGTTTGGGCTCGCGGGAGAACGAGTACAGGTGCGACGGGATGTCGCACGCGCAGCCGGGGTAGCTGTTGTCCCGCCACGTGCCGCCGATGTCGCCAGCCTTCTCCAGGATCACGAAGTCCACGCCTCGCTTCTGCAGCGCGATCGCCATGCCTAGGCCGGAAAACCCGGTTCCGATGATGACCGCGCGAGTACGCACGGGCGGCTTTCCGGACAGCGGCCGGGGGGCGGCTTCCGTGACGACGTCGGTCATGGTTTCGTGGTCTTTCCTGTCGATCGTGCGCGAGGTCGATACCGGTCCCCAGGGTATCGCTGTGAACGCCGGGGCGCTCAGGCGACGGTCGGGTTGTTGGGCACCACGCTGTGGATCGGCAGGTCGGGATCCATGGTGATGCCGAGCGCTTCGGCGGTACCGGCGATGACGCCCATGATGATCGTTGTGAGGTGAGCCACAAACCGTTCATGCGGCATCCGCCGAGGGCTGTCGTGGTCGGGGCCCAGCCACCACTCGGTGGCCGACGCCGCCGACCCGAATGCGGCGTGCGCGGCCAGTTCGATGGCCGCGTGGTCGAGTTCCATCTCGCGCAGCTCGTTGTCGAACATGTCGGCCACCGCCAAGGTGATTCCGCGGCCTGCGTTGAGGAACTGGACGGTCGACTGCGGGGTGGCGGCGGAGCGATCCTGAATGAAGACGCGCAAGACGTTGGGGTGCTGGTCGACGAGGTTGACGTACTCCCCAACGGCGCAGCCGATCACCTCACGGGCGGAGTCGGATTTCAGGTCGATCGAGGGAAAGATCGCCGCTGACAACATGTCGCGCAGTCGCTCCCCGATCGCTTGGAACAGATCGGACTTGTCACGGAAGTGCCGATAGATCTTGGGCTTGGCGGTGCCGGCCTCTTCGGCGATCTCCTGCACACTCAGTTCGGGCCCGAGACGGTCGATCGCACGAAACGCCGCGTCGACGATCTCGGCGCGCACCTTGGTACGGTGATCGCGCCAGCGTTCGCTACGCGCGTCGACCTTCACAGCCACGTCTCGTACCCTACCGCGATTCGAGCTGTGGTCCGCGAGTGTGAGTCACTCAGCGCCAGGCCTACAGCATGCAGGAGACGCAGCCCTCCACCTCGGTTCCCTCCAGCGCCAGCTGCCGCAGCCGGATGTAGTACAGGGTCTTGATTCCCTTGCTCCAGGCGTAGATCTGCGCCTTGTTGACGTCACGAGTGGAGGCGGTGTCCTTGAAGAACAACGTCAGGGACAGCCCCTGGTCCACGTGCTGGGTGGCCGCGGCGTAGGTGTCAATGATCTTCTCGTACCCGATTTCGTAAGCGTCCTGGTAGTACTCCAGGTTGTCGTTGGTCATGTAGGGCGCCGGGTAGTAGACCCGGCCGATCTTGCCCTCCTTGCGGATCTCGACCTTGGACACGATCGGATGGATCGACGACGTCGAGTGGTTGATGTAGGAGATCGATCCCGTCGGCGGCACCGCCTGAAGGTTCTGGTTGTAGATGCCGTGCGTCTTCACCGACTCCTTCAGCCGCCGCCAGTCGTCCTGGGTGGGGATGTGGATCTTCGCGTCGGCGAATAGCTGGCGCACCCTGTCGGTCTTGGGTTCCCACACCTGCTCGGTGTACTTGTCGAAGAACTCTCCCGAGGCGTAGGTGGACCGCTCGAAACCCTTGAAGTGCGTGCCGCGTTCGATCGAGATGCGATTGGAGGAGCGCAGGGCGTGGAACAGCACCGTGTAGAAGTAGATATTGGTGAAGTCGATGCCTTCCTCGGAACCGTAGAAGACGCGCTCGCGGGCCAGGTAACCGTGCAGATTCATCTGACCGAGCCCGATTGCGTGCGAATCGTTATTGCCCTGCTCGATCGACGGCACCGACCAGATGTGCGTCTGGTCGCTGACGGCCGTCAGCGCGCGGATCGCCACCTCGATCGTCTGAGCGAAGTCCGGCGAGTCCATCGTCTTGGCGATGTTCATCGAGCCCAGGTTGCACGAAATATCTTTGCCCACTTTGGCGTACGACAAATCCTCGTTGAACAACGACGGCGTTGACACCTGCAGGATCTCCGAGCACAGGTTCGAGTGCGTGATCTTGCCCTCGATGGGGTTGGCGCGGTTGACCGTGTCTTCGAACATGATGTAGGGGTAGCCCGACTCGAACTGCAGCTCGGCCAGCGTCTGGAAGAACTCGCGGGCCTTGATCTTCGTCTTACGGATGCGCGCGTCGTCGACCATCTCGTAATACTTCTCCGTCACCGAGACGTCCGCGAACGGGACGCCGTAGACGCGTTCGACGTCGTACGGCGAGAACAGATACATGTCTTCGTTCTTCTTCGCCAGTTCGAAGGTGATGTCGGGAATCACCACGCCCAAGCTCAGCGTCTTGATCCGGATCTTCTCGTCGGCGTTCTCCCGCTTGGTGTCCAGGAAGCGATAGATATCCGGGTGGTGGGCGTGCAGGTACACCGCGCCCGCGCCCTGACGTGCCCCCAGCTGGTTGGCATAGGAGAACGAGTCCTCGAGCAGCTTCATGATCGGGATGACGC
>CAZZHX010000012.1:0-5456 GCA_964653535.1 uncultured Mycobacterium sp.
GCGCAGCCTGGCCAACATCTTCGACGAGTACACCGCGGACCTGGGCCTGCCCCGGCCCGCCTGCGGCGACTTGACCCCATGGGCGCAGCGGGGTGTCCTGCTGCTGAACAGGGTGCTCACCGTCCGCCCCGGCAATCCTGCGTCGCATCGCGGCAAGGGCTGGGAGCCCGTCACTGAGTGCGCCATCCGGGCATTGGCGGCGCGCCCGCAACCCATGGTCGCCATCCTGTGGGGCCGTGACGCGTCGGCACTCGCACCGATGCTGGCCGGGGATAGTCCCGGGGATAGTTCCTGTGCGGTGATCGAGTCGCCGCACCCCTCGCCGCTGTCGGCGTCCCGAGGGTTCTTCGGGTCGCGCCCGTTCAGCCGTGCCAACGAACTGCTTGCCGGCATGAATGCCGACCCGATCGACTGGCGCCTGCCCTAAACCTTCACGAAGGAGCCCCACCATGGTCACTGCACTGAACTACGTCCGACTCTTTGTCGATGACGCGGGCGTCTCGCACTTCGAGGACTGCCAACTGCCGTTGGAGTCCCGCAACTTTGCTCCGCCGGCCACACCTCTGGAAGTCTCGGCGTTCCTGCCTGCCGAGGGATTCGCCGTGGTGCGCTTTGCTCCCGACTGGTCGGGGCCGTGGCATCCTTCGCCCTACCGGCAGTGGTTCTTCATGATGTCGGGTTCGCTCACCGTGACGGTCAGCGACGGAACGGAGCGCACCATGTCAACGGGCGACATGGTCATGCTTGACGATGTAGGGACCCAGGGCCACCTGACGCGGGTCAACGGGAACCAGCAGGCCGTCGCGGTGGGCGTGCGAGTTGCGGAGGGGGAGTAGGAGTCGGGCGGGCCAGCGTCAGCCGCGAACGACCTTGCCGGCCTTGATGCAGGACGTGCAGACCTTGAGACGTACCTTGGTGCCGCCCGGGCGGGCCGCGGCGCGCACGGTCTGGACGTTGGGGTCCCATCGGCGGCTGGTGCGGCGGTGGGAGTGCGAGACCGACTTGCCGAAGCCGGGTGCCTTCCCGCAGATGTCGCACACAGCGGCCATGATTGGAACTCCTTGAAACTCGAGGGGATCCTTTAAGGGTACCGGCTGTCCCGGTAACCACCAAAACGCCGGTCACCGGCGTCGGCGTTGCTGCTGGATAGGCTTTAGCGGAACACGAGGCGGGAACAGAGGAGGTGGTCGCACCCGTGGTGTCGCTGTCCGACCGGCTGGACTGCGTCGTGGGCGCCAAGGTGGCGGGTCCGCTGGACGAGGTGTTCGGGATCCGGACCGTCAACGACCTGCTGCGCCATTACCCGCGCAGCTACACCGAGGGCGCGAGCCGCTGGGGCACCGACGACGAGCGGCCCCCCGCCGGCGCCCACATCACGATCGTCGACACGATCGTCTCGGCGGAGTCGTTTCCGATGAAGAAGGACCGCAAGAAGTGGTGCCACCGCATCACGCTCGGAGCCGGCCGCGGCAAGGTGACCGCCACGTTCTTCAACGCCAACTACCTCAAGAAGGACCTCACCACGGGAACCAAGGTGATGCTGTCCGGCGAGGTCGGCTTCTACAGGGACGTGCTGCAGCTGACGCACCCCGCCTTCCTCATCGTCGACTCACCCGACGGCAAGAACCGCGGCACCGCGTCGCTCAAGAGCTTCGCCTCGGTCGCCCAGGCCACGACGGGCGAAGAGTTGGCGGACGCCTTCCAGGGCCACTTCTTCCCGATCTACCCCGCCAGCGCCAAACTCCAGAGCTGGACCATCTTCACCTGCGTGCGCCAGGTGCTCGACGTCCTCGACCCGGTGGCCGATCCGCTGCCCGCTGACCTGCGCGCCACGCTGGACCTGATCTCCGAGGACGAGGCGCTGCGCGCGATCCACCTGTCCGAGAGCGAGCAGGAACGTCGGCGGGCGCGGGAGCGGCTGACCTTCGACGAGGCAGTCGGCCTGCAGTGGGCGCTGTTAGACCGACGCCACGGTGAGCTGTCGGAATCGGGCCCCCCGGCGCCGCAGCGGCCCGACGGCCTGGCGGCGCAACTCCTGGGGCGGTTGCCTTTCCACCTCACCGACGGGCAGCGCGAGGTGCTCACTGTGCTGACCGAGGCGCTCGCGGCGATCCGCCCGATGAACCGCCTCCTGCAGGGCGAGGTGGGCTCCGGCAAGACGATCGTCGCGGTGCTCGCGATGTTGCAGATGGTCGACGCGGGCTACCAGTGCGCACTGCTGGCCCCGACGGAAGTCCTTGCCGCGCAGCATTGTGTGTCGATCCGCGACGTGCTGGGGCCGTTGGGCTTGAAAGGCCGGCTCGGCGGTGTCGACGACGCGACCAGGGTGACCCTGCTGACCGGCTCGATGACCGCCGCGCAGAAGAAGGAGGTCCGCGCCGAGATCGCCAGCGGTGAGGCCGGCATCATCGTCGGAACGCACGCCCTGCTGCAGGACACGCTGGAATTCCACAACCTGGGCATGGTGGTCGTCGACGAACAACACCGCTTCGGAGTCGAACAGCGGGATCGTTTGCGCGCCAAGGCGCGTGCGGGCATCACGCCACACCTATTGGTGATGACGGCGACACCGATCCCGCGCACCGTCGCGCTCACCGTGTACGGCGACCTGGAAACGCTGACGCTGCGGGAACTCCCGCGCGGACGCCAACCGATCACCACCAGTGTCATCTTCGTCAGCGACAAGCCCGCGTGGCTTGACCGGGCCTGGCGGCGTATCACCGAAGAGGTCGCCCGCGGCCGTCAGGCCTACGTGGTGGCGCCCCGGATCGATGAGTCCGATAGCGCCGACGAGCAGCAGGGCGCGCGCCCGTCGGCCACCGCCGAGGGCCTGCATGCCCGGCTGCGCACCGGCGAGCTCGCCGGCCTGCGGCTGGGGATCATGCACGGCGGGCTGCCGGCCGACGAGAAGGACGCCGCGATGGCCGGCTTCCGGTCCGGCGAGATCGACGTGCTGGTGTGCACGACAGTCATCGAAGTGGGAGTGGACGTCCCCAACGCGACCGTCATGCTCGTGATGGACGCCGACCGTTTCGGGATCAGCCAGCTGCACCAACTGCGCGGCCGCATCGGCCGCGGCGAACACCCGAGCCTGTGCCTGTTGGCCACCTGGGTGTCCCCGCGGTCGAGGGCGGGGGCGCGGCTGCGCGCCGTCGCCGAGACCCTGGACGGGTTCGCGCTGGCCGACCTCGACCTCAAGGAGCGCCGCGAGGGCGATGTGCTGGGCCGCAACCAGTCCGGCCGTGCGATCAATCTCCGGCTGCTCTCCCTGGCCGAGCATCTCGACATCATCGAGGCCGCCCGCGCCTTCTGTGTTGCCGCGTACGAGGAGAACCCCCGCGACGCCGGATTGGAGATGCTGGCGGCGCCATTCACTGCGACCGACCGCATCGAATACCTGGACAAGGCATGATCGCCGGCGGTGGCCCCAAAGGCCCGGGACGGGAAACGGGGAAAGGGGCAGCGCGGGTGAACCGCACAATGCTGCTGTGGCTGACCATGGCCGTGATCGTCGCGACGCTGGTCGCCTACCAGGCGCTGCGATCGTCGTCGGCACGGCACGCCGAGCAAGTCGCCGCGCGCACCGACGTCCCGACGGTGCAGCCCGGCGCCGACGTGCTCGCGGGCATCGCCGTGGCGCCGCAGCGCCGGCACCGCTACGACTACATCAGGTCGGTGTTCGGAGACGCGTGGACCGACGACAACGACGCCCCGATGGGGCACAACGGGTGCGACACCCGCGACGACATCCTCACCCGCGACCTCGTCGACAAGACCTACGTGTCGACCGCGCGCTGCCCGAAGGCCGTGGCCACCGGGGTCCTGCACGACCCGTACACCAACAAGACCATCGACTTCCGGCGCGGAGCGAAGGTCGGCGAAGCCGTACAGATCGACCACATCGTTCCGCTGGCCTATGCCTGGGACATGGGCGCCTCCGGCTGGCCGGTCAACGAACGGGTGCGGTTCGCCAACGACCCGGCCAACCTGCTTGCCGTCGACGGGCAGGCCAACCAGGACAAGGGGGACCTGCCGCCCGCCGAGTGGATGCCGCCCAACCACGCCTTCGACTGCCAGTACGCCATCCAGTTCATCGCGGTGCTGCGCGGGTATTCATTGCCGGTGGATCGGCCGTCGGCGGGAGTGTTGAGGCGCGCCGCAGCCGCCTGCCCCACGGGGTAGCGGAGCCGGACGGCTCCTCAGATCCCGGTGAAGGTGTCCGGGTCAGGGCGCAGCCGGGTGCCGTCGTGCAGCCCGAGAATCGCGTCGACGTGCTCGGCGGCCAGTTCGAAATCGAAGACGTCGAGGTTGGCGGCGATCTCCTCGGGCGCGGCCGACTGAAAGATCACCGCATTGCCCAGCTGTAGATTCCACTTCAGCAGCACCTGGTTGGGGGTTTTGCCGTAGTCGCCGGCGATCGAGGTGACCGTCGCGTTGTCGGTCAACGTGCCCAGTGCCAGCGGTGTGTGAGACTGCGTCACGACGTTGTGCTGGGCGTTCGCCGCGCGCAGCTCGGTTTGATTGAGCAGTGGGTGTAGCTCGATCTGGTTGACCACCGGCGGGACGAAGGTGAGGTCGATCACCATCTCCACCTGCTCCTGGGTGAAGTTGGCGACGCCGATCGACTTGGCCTGCCCTTCGCCGCGCGACTGGATCAGGCCGCCGAAGGAGTCCACGTACGTGCCCAACGACGGCGCGGGCCAGTGCACCAGGAACAGGTCCACGTAGTCGAGGCCGAGGCGCTCCAGGCTGGCCACGCAGGCCCCCGGCGCCCTGGCGAACCCGTGGTCGGCCGTGTGCAGCTTGGTGGTGACGAACAGCTCCGCCCGCGGAATCGCTGACGCCGCGATCGCGCGCCCGACGCCGGCCTCGTTGCCGTAGGCCGCCGCGGTGTCGATGAGCCGGCAGCCCATTTCCAGGGCGGCCGCCACCGCGCGTTCCGCCTCGTCGTCCGACAGGTCCTCGACGCTCAGGCCGAGCACGGGCATCGTGTTCTCATCACTGAGAGCAGTGGACGGTATGACAACGTTTGACCTGCCCGTCAACGTCTTTCACCTGCCTGTGAGATCGAATGTTCCCGTGGTCGAGCCTGCGATGGATCTCCCCGACGCTACTCGTACCCCGGTCTAGGGGGCCCACCGCCTCGCGGATCACGACAGTACCTGGCAGACTCCGAGCCCAGCGGCGGGGATCGGATCGCCGTCGCCGCGCGCCATCACTGTGAAAGGGGCCTCTCATGCCCAGGAGTCAGCCGGGCGCGGCCAGCGTCGCCGGTCGCGTGCGGGACACGGCCGCCGGGGTCGGCCTCAAGGTCATCCCGCGGATCCCGACCCTCGTCAAGCGGGCGCTGTCTGGCGGCCGGTCGATCGTCGTCGACGGCAACACGCTGGACCCGACGTTGCAGCTGATGTTGGCGGCGTCCCGGGCGTCCGGCATCGACGGCCTGCTCGTCGACG
>CAZZHX010000012.1:5556-10278 GCA_964653535.1 uncultured Mycobacterium sp.
CCACGTCGAGGTTAACGACCTGAGCCTGCCGGGCCCCGGGGGCGAACTCCGGGCACGGCATTACCGCCCCCCACACGGCGGGCCCGCGCCCCTGCTGGTTTTTTATCACGGTGGCGGCTGGGTGGTCGGGGACTTGGACAGCCACGACGCGGTGTGCCGGCTGACATGTCGCGACGCTGGCGTCCATGTCTTGTCGATCGACTACCGGCTGGCCCCGGAGCACCCGGCTCCGGCCGCGGTCGAGGACGCGTACGCGGCCTTCGTCTGGGCCTGCGAGCACGCCGCCGACCTGGGTGCGGCCCCCGGGCGCGTCGCGGTCGGTGGGGACAGCGCGGGCGGCAACCTGGCCGCCGTGGTGTGTCAGCTGGCCCGGGACGCGGCCCGGGATATACCGAGCCCGGTCCCCATGCTGCAGTGGCTGATCTACCCGCGGACCGACTTCACCGCGCAGACGCGGTCGATGAGCCTGTTCGCCGAGGGTTTCCTGCTGACCAAGCGGGATATGGACTGGTTTACCGAGCAGTACCTGGGGGGTTCCGGTGTCGACCCGGCCGACCCGCGGATCTCTCCCGCGCTGGCCGAGTCGCTGTCCGGGCTGCCGCCGGCGCTGATCGCGGTCGGGGGTTTCGACCCGCTGCGCGATGAGGGGGAAGACTACGCGGCGGCGCTGCGGGCCGCCGGCGTCACGGTGGACCTGCGGCGCATGGGCCCGCTGTGCCACGGCTTCGTCAACGCCTTCTCACTCGGCGGTGGCAGCGCCACCGCGACGGGCGAGCTGATCTCGGCCCTGCGCGCCCACCTGAGCCGGGTCTGAACCCGGTAATCTGAAGGCCCGTCGTCCGATCACCCGGACGAGCCCGAGCACCGAAGGATCAGCGAACCCGTGGCCGACACACCCAAACGTCCCCCGCGATTCGACCTCGCGTCAGCCGATCGCAAATCGGGGCGGCTCGTGCAGATCGGTGGCACCGCCGTCGTCGTGCTCTTCGCGGTCGCGCTCGTCTTCTACATCGTGACGTCCCACCAGAAGAAGGTCGCCGCCGCCAGTGCGGGCGACACGGTGCGGGTGACGTCGAGCAAGCTGGTCACCCAGCCGGGCACCACCACCCCCAAGGCCGTCGTCGTCATCTACGAGGATTTCCTATGCCCGGCCTGCGGTAACTTCGAGCGCAACTATGCACCGACGGTGTCCAAGCTCATCGACATCGGAGCGATCGCGGCCGACTACTCGATGGTGGCGATCCTGGATAAGCCCCGCAACCAGAACTATTCGTCACGGGCCGGCGCGGCCGCCAAGTGTGTCGCCGACGAGTCGATCGACGCGTTCCGCCGCTTCCACAGCATGCTCTACAGCACCAGCAATCAGCCCAGCGAGATCGGGGCCAGCTTCCCGGACAACGCCCGGCTGATCGAGCTTGCCCGCGAAGCGGGCGCCGCGGGTAAGGTCCCGGACTGCATCAACAGCGGCAAATACCTGCCCGCGGTGTCAGGGGAGGCCGCGACCGCCGGCATCAGCGGGACCCCGACCATCAAGATCAACGGGGCCGACTACGAGCCGACGACGCCGGAGGCACTGGTCGCCAAGGTCAAAGAGATCGTCGGTGACATCCCCGGCATCGACACCGCCGTCACCCGACCGGCGGCGTGACGACAGCGAGCTCGTCGCGCGTGTCCGCGCCTAGCGCCTGGTGGGTGCTGATCGCGGGGGCGGTGGGGTTGCTGGCATCGCTGACGCTCACCCATGACAAGATCGCGCTCCTGCAGAATCCGTCGTACGTGCCGTCGTGCAACATCAATCCCGTCCTGGCGTGCGGTTCGGTGATGGCGACGCCGCAGGCGTCGACGTTCGGTTTGCCCAATCCGGTGCTCGGTATCGTCGGCTTCACCGTCGTGCTGGTCACCGGCGTGTTGTCGGTCGCGAAAGTCTCACTGCCCCGATGGTATTGGGCTGGTTTGCTGGCCGGAATCCTTCTCGGCGCGGTGTTCGTGCACTGGCTGATCTTCGAGAGCCTCTACCGCGTCGGGGCGTTGTGTCCGTACTGCATGGTGGTGTGGGTGATGACGATCTCGCTGCTGGTGGTGTTGGCGTCGATCGTCTTCCGCCCGGTGCTCGAACCCCAGCACCCTGGTGTAGCGCACCTGGTCCACCGGTGGCGGTGGTCGATCGCCGTGGTGTGGTTCACGGCCGTCGCCGTGCTGATCGCGGTGCGCTTCCAGGACTACTGGTCGACGCTGCTCTAGGTGGCCTGAGGTGACGCGGATCATCGGCGGCATCGCGGGGGGACGGCGCATCGCGGTGCCGCCCCGGGGTGCCAGGCCGACCACCGACCGGGTGCGTGAGTCGCTGTTCAACATCGTGGCCGCGCGGCGCGACCTGACCGGGTTGGCGGTGCTGGACCTCTACGCCGGTTCCGGCGCCCTGGGCCTGGAAGCGCTGTCGCGCGGGGCGGTGTCCGCGGTGTTCGTCGAGTCCGACCAGCGCGCCGCGACCGTCATAGCCCGCAACATCGAGGCCGTCGGGCTGCCGGGCGCGACGCTGCGGCGCGGTGCGGTGGCCGGTGTCCTGGCGGGTGGGACCGCCGCCGCGGCGGACCTGGTGTTCGCCGATCCGCCCTACGCCACCGATACCGCCGAGGTCGACGCCGCCCTGGCCGCCCTGGCCGAGCACGGCTGGGTGCACCCGGGCAGCGTCGCGGTGGTCGAGCGCGCCGCCGGCAGCGCGCCGCTGACCTGGCCGGCGGGCTGGTCGGCGTGGCCGGCCCGGGTGTATGGCGACACCCGTCTGGAGTTCGCCGAACGCCCCGAACGGCCCTGACGAGGCGTGTACCGTCATCGGACATGAGCGGCGCGGTATGCCCGGGGTCCTTCGATCCGGTGACGCTCGGCCACATCGATGTCTTCGAGCGCGCCGCGGCCCAGTTCGACGAGGTGGTGGTGGCGATCCTCACCAACCCCGCTAAAAAAGGCATGTTCGACCTCGACGAGCGGATCGCCATGGTCGAGGAGTCGACGGCGCACCTGCCCAATCTTCGGGTGCAGGCGGGACACGGCCTGGTGGTCGATTTCGTCCGCTCGTGCGGGATGACCGCCATCGTCAAGGGCCTGCGCACGGGCACCGACTTCGAATACGAGCTGCAGATGGCGCAGATGAACAAGCACGTCGCCGGCGTCGACACCTTCTTCGTCGCGACGTCGTCGCGCTATTCGTTCGTGTCGTCGTCGCTGGCCAAGGAGGTCGCGATGCTGGGGGGAGACGTCTCCGAACTGCTGCCCGAACCGGTCAACCGCCGGTTGCGCGAGAAGCTCTCCGGCCAGTCCTGAGTCCGGGATGCACAGATGACGCACATGCTGCTGGCGCCCGAGGCGATGGCCGCGGGGGCGGCGGACGTGGCGAGAATCCGTTCGGTGATCGTCGACGCCGGGACCGCCGCGGCGAGTGTCACCACCGGTGTGTTGGCCCCGGCCGGTGATGAGGTGTCAGCGGCGGCTGCAACGCTGTTCACCGCCTGCGCCCGGGAGTATCACGCGGTCCTTGAGCAGGCGGTGGCGTTTCAGGGGCGGTTCGCGGACGTACTTGCCGCCGCCGACGACGCCTACACGCAGACCGAGGTCGCCAGCGCGGCGGCCCTCGTTGCCTCCGAAGGCCCCCGCGCGGGGGCTGTGGTCGCCGTTTCGTTGATCATGGGCGGCACCAGCCCCTCCGGCTCGGCCCCGTCATCAGCCTTCGCCCAGGAAATCTACGACGACTACGTCAAGCCCCATTTCACGACGACCAACGTGCAAGGCCTGACGACGACGGGATTGTTTTATCCAGCGACCGGAGTCAAGAGCCCCACCCTGGACGTATCGGTGCACCAGAGCGTCCTGACCCTGGATAACGCGATCCAACGGCAGCTCACACTCGGGACCCCGGTCAGTGTTTTCGGCGTCTCGCAGAGCGCTGTCGTGGCCTCGCTGGAGATGACGAACCTCGCCAACGCCCACGTCCCTCCCGGCGACGTGACTTTCGTGCTCGTTGATAATCCGATGAACCCCAACGGCGGCATGCTGTCGCGGTTTCCCGGCCTGAGCTTCCCCAGCCTGGGGCTGACGTTCTACGGCGCGACCCCGGCCAACACGGGGTACCAGACCTACTCCTATGCCTTCGAATACGATTTCGCCAGCGACACCCCGCGGTACCCGATCAATGTTCTCGCAGACCTCAACTCCTTCGCGGGCTTCGCGCTCTATCACAACTATTATCCGAATCCGTCGGCGCTCCCCCCTGGCTCGGAATTGGTCACATTGCCGACGTCGCAGGGCTACAGCGGGGGTACCACCTACTACATGATCACCAGTCCGAACCTGCCATTGCTCGCGCCGCTGCGTCTCATCCCCTATGTCGGGAACCCGCTGGCGGACCTGCTGCAACCGGATTTGAAGTGTCTCGTCAACTGGGGATACGGCAACCCAGATTACGGCTGGTCGACGGGGCCGGCCGATGTGGCCACCCCGTTCGGATTCCTGCCTCCGCTGAGCGACACCATCGCCCTGGGGCCGGCGTTGGTCAGCGGTACCCAGCAGGGAATCGCCGACGCCTACGGCGACTTCAACGGCACCGGGCCCCACCCGGTGACGCTGCCACATCTGTCGTTGTCGGGCCTGGCACAGCCCCTGACAGCCCCGCCCGCCGGGACATCGGTGGCGTCCGTTGTGGACGGGATCGTCACGCGCTTTGAGGCG
>CAZZHX010000012.1:10378-28846 GCA_964653535.1 uncultured Mycobacterium sp.
GACATCGGTGGCGTCCGTTGTGGACGGGATCGTCACGCGCTTTGAGGCGAGCAATGCCACCGTCGCCGATTCCTTCTCTGCCGCGCTCTCGACCGCTTACGCAACGCTGCTGCCCACGGCAGACATCACGGTTGCCGTGGCAGTCTCTCTTCCGTCGTACGACATCAACCTGGTACTTGACGGGATCACGGAGATGGTCAACGGGCAGCCACTTGTGGGGCTGATCGATGCCATCGGCCTACCGATCGCCGCTGATCTTTTCCTGATCCCGCTGCTGGTCGGTTTCGAAGGGATCGTTCTGCTGCAGCCGCTGATCACGTTATTCACCGGGATCGAGTTTCCGGGCGGGTAACCGCCCGCGTCAGCCGCAGTGGTCGTGGTGCTCGTGCCCGCTGTCCGGGGGACCGCCCATCATGCGCAGCATGGGAGCCCCGCCCGAGGTGAAGAAGCGCACGACCAGCGCCACCGCGATGGCGAGGAAAGCGATGTTGAGCCAGGTGGTGTAGTTCCACGAGATGCCCGCTTCCAGCACGGCGGAGTTGCGCTGGGTAGGAATGAGATGCGCTGCGCCGAAGATTAATTCGACCAGATATCCGGCGCCGACCATCGCGGCGTAGAAGGTGCCCAACAGCGTCAGCATCATCCTGGTGCCGTAGTACTTGCGGTAGATGTTCAAGATCGGCAGGATCAGCAGATCGGCGAAGATGAACGAGACGACGCCGCCGAAGCTGATGCCGCCGTTCCACAGCACCGCGGCCAGTGGCACGTTGCCGATCGAGCACACGAAGGACGCGATCGCCACGACGGGGCCCACGATCGGTCCCCATATCGCGGACCACACCGGGTGGTCGGTCAGAAAGAAGCCCTGCCAAAACCTCTCGGGCACCCATGCCGCGACGGCGCCCGCGATGAGCAGACCGATCACGAGGTCGCGCACGATCGCCAGCCACTCCATGACGAACACGTGGGAAACCGAGGTGAAGCCCTCCCGCGACAACAGCCGCCGCAAGAACGAGCCTTCCCCTTTGACCGACATGTCCATGGCGGCGTGACCCTCCATCGACCCGGTGACTCCGCGCTCGGCCTGCTCGCGGGCGGCGTCGATGAGCGGGGAGCGCACGAACAGCCGGAACAGGATGGCGACAATGATGATCATCAGCGGCCCGCCCACGAACTCGGCCGCGGTGAACTGCCAGCCCATCAGCAGCGCCAGGATGATGCCCAGTTCCACCACCAGGTTGGTCGACCCGATCTCGAACGCCATGGCGGCCGTGAAGTTGGCGCCCTTGCGGAACAGTGATCGCGCCAGGGCCACGGCCGCATACGAGCAGGATGATGACGCCGCGCCCAGGCCAGCCGCCAGCGCCAGGGTGCGCGGCCGGTCGTCGCCCAGCAGCGACACGACCGTCGAGCGCTGCACCACGGCCTGTACCACCGCCGACAGGGCAAACCCGAGGATCAGAGCCCAGAGGATTTCCCAGGTCATCGACCCCGCAACCGCCAGCGCGTGTCCCACCGCCGCCAGCACCGCCATTGCAGTCCTCCCTCTCTCGCCCCCGCGGCTAACCTATCGCGCTTATCTTGGGGGTCCGCGGCGGACGAATACCCGACACACCGGTCCCGCTACCGCCGCCACAGCTGTAACAGCAGGCACACTGGTAACACCAGGGTTTCTGCAGGATTCCAGGAGGTAGTGGGCCGTGTACCGAGTCTTTGAAGCACTAGACGAATTGGGCGCCATCGTCGAAGAAGCGCGTGGTGTGCCGATGACCGCCGGGTGCGTGGTGCCGCGCGGCGACGTCCTCGAGCTGGTCGACGACATCAAGGACGCCATCCCCGGCGAGTTGGACGACGCCCAGGACGTCCTCGACGCGCGCGATTCGATGCTGAACGACGCCAAAGCGCATGCCGATTCCATGGTGTCCTCGGCGACCACCGAGTCGGAGTCCATGGTCAACCACGCCCGCGCGGAGGCCGACCGGATCCTGTCTGACGCCAAAGCGCAGGCCGATCGGATGGTGAGCGAGGCCCGCCAGCACAGCGAGCGGATGGTCGGTGAGGCCCGCGAAGAGGCCATTCGGGTGGCCGCGTCGGCCAAACGCGAGTACGACGCCAGCCTCAGCCGCGCCCAGGCCGAGGCCGACCGCTTGGTCGAAAACGGCAACATCTCCTACGAGAAGGCCGTGCAGGAGGGGATCAAGGAGCAGCAACGCCTGCTCTCGCAGAACGAGATCGTGCAGGCCGCCCACGCGGAGTCCACGCGGCTCATCGACACCGCCCATGGCGAGGCCGACCGGTTGCGCGGCGAATGCGACATCTACGTCGACAACAAGCTCGCCGAGTTCGAGGAGTTCCTCAACGGCACATTGCGCTCTGTCGGGCGTGGCCGCCACCAGCTCCGCACGGCCGCCGGGACGCACGACTACGCAACCCGGTAGCAACCCCGGTAGCGACCCGGTAATAGCTGGTAGCAGCTGGCAGCAGCTGGTAGCGCCCGCGTCGCAGCGCACTGGCGGCGCGCGACCGTAGGATTTCACCTATGACGCGCCACCGCAGCACCTCGAGGGCCCGCGGCGCATCGTCACGGTCCCCCGGGCCGATGGCGGTGGACATCACCCGCCTCGGACGGCGCCCGGGCTCGATGGTCACGCTGCGCGACACTGTCCCGAACCCCGCGCGCATCGGGCTGGACATGATCGGAATCGAGGCCGGGGCCCCCGTGGAACGGGACCTGCAGATCCAGTCGGTGTCCGAAGGTGTGCTGGTGACCGGGACGGTGAGCGCCCCCACCGCAGGCGAATGCGCCCGCTGCCTGGCCCCGGTCGTCGGTCGCGTGGATGTCGCGTTGACCGAACTGTTCGCCTACCCCGACAGCGCGACCGAGGCGACCACCGAGGAGGGCGAGGTCGGGCACGTGGTCGACGAAACCATCGACCTCCAGCAGTCGATCATCGACGCCGTCGGGCTCGAACTTCCCCTCGTGCCGGTGTGCGCGCCGGACTGCCCGGGACTGTGCCCGGAGTGCGGGGTAGCGCTCGCGGCCGAGCCCGGCCACCGCCACGACCTCATCGACCCGCGGTGGGCCAAGCTGTCCGGGATGTTCACCGCCGGGTCGGACACGCCGCGGGGTGAGCGGTGACATCGCGGCGGACGTTGCTGGACGCGCTGGGGGTCGAGCTCCCCGAGGAGCTCTTCTCGCTGGCCTTGACGCACCGCAGCTACGCCTACGAGAACGGTGGCCTGCCGACCAACGAGCGTCTGGAGTTCCTCGGTGACGCCGTCCTGGGCCTGACCGTCACCGACGAGCTCTACCATCGTCATCCGGACTGCCCAGAGTCCTATCTGGCCAAACTGCGGGCGAGCGTGGTCAACACCCATGCGCTGGCCGATGTGGCGCGCACCCTGTCCGACGGGGGCCTCGGCGCCCACCTGTTGCTGGGTCGCGGCGAGGAGAACACCGGCGGCGCCGACAAGTCGAGCATCCTCGCTGACGGCATGGAATCGCTGCTGGGCGCGATCTACCTCGAGCACGGCCTCGAGACGGCACGTCAGGTGGTCCTGCGGTTGTTCGGCGCGGTGTTGGATGCTGCGCCCACGCTGGGCGCCGGCCTGGACTGGAAGACCAGCCTGCAAGAGCTCAGCGCCGCCCGCGGCATGGGAGCACCCTCCTACGTGGTGACCTCCACCGGGCCCGACCACGACAGGGAATTCACGGCGGTCGTGGTCCTGATGGGCACCGAGTATGGGCCAGGTGTCGGCCGCTCCAAGAAGGAGGCGGAGCAAAAGGCCGCGGCGGTGACGTGGAATGCGCTCTCTCGCGCGGCCGGCGTCGAGGCGACGGACAACACAGGCAAGACGCCCGTCTAGTCGCATGCCGGAACTACCCGAGGTCGAGGTGGTCCGTCGCGGCCTGCAGGCCCGTGTGGTGGGCCAGACGATCACCTCGGTCCGCGTGCATCATCCCCGCGCGGTGCGCCGCCACGAGGCCGGGCCTGCCGACCTGACCGCGCGACTGCTCGGGGCGCGGTTGACCGGAACCGGCCGGCGGGGCAAGTACCTGTGGCTGCTGCTCGGCACCGAACCGCCGGGGGCCGAGTCGGACACGGCCCTGGTGGTGCACCTGGGCATGAGCGGCCAGATGCTGCTAGGGGCGGTGCCGCGGGCCGACCACGTCCGGATTTCGGCGCTGCTCGACGATGGCACCGCGCTGAGCTTCGTCGATCAGCGCACATTCGGCGGGTGGCTACTGGCCGACCTGGTCGACGTCGACGGCAGCGTCGTGCCCGCCCCCGTCGCCCACCTGGCCCGCGACCCCCTTGACCCGCGGTTCGACGCCGGCTCCGTCGTCACTGTGTTGCGGCGCAAGCATTCCGAGCTCAAGCGGCAGCTCCTTGATCAGCAAGTGGTGTCGGGGATCGGCAACATCTACGCCGACGAGGCGCTGTGGCGGGCACAGGTGAACGGCGCACGGATCGCGGCGACGCTGAGTCGGCCCCGATTGGCGGGCGTGCTGGACGCCGCGGCGGAGGTGATGCGCGACGCGCTGGCCGAGGGTGGGACGTCGTTCGACTCGTTGTACGTCAACGTCAACGGCGAGTCCGGGTACTTCGACCGGTCACTGAACGCCTACGGCCGCGAGGGGCGAAACTGCCGGCGCTGCGGCGCGATGATGCGCCGGGAGAAGTTCATGAACCGGTCGTCGTTCTACTGCCCGAGATGTCAGCCGCGACCCCGCCTCGCGAGAAGGTGATCACACCTCTCCTAGTTAGGTTATCCTTACCGAATGGAGAACCTCTGGCGGCGGGGCGGGTGATGCGTAGCCGGGCGCGCAGGGCACACCGTCGATCGGGTCCGCCGACTGTGCTGGCCCAGCTCGGCCCTGGCCAGCGCGCAACCATCGTGGGTGTGGCGGCGGCGGCATCTCCCGCGGTGGCGGGCCGACTGCGGCAGTTGGGATTTCGGCCGGACTCCGACGTCGAGGTGATTCGGCGGGCCCCGTTGGGCGACCCGACCGTCTACCGGATTCAAGACACCGAACTGTGCCTACGCCGGCGCGAGGCGCGGCTGATCGAAGTCGAGCCGGGGAGTCACGCATGACGTCGTGTCACGAGGACGGTGGCGCCGCGGTCTCAGTCGCGGGCAGAGCGCGTATCGCCCTGGTGGGCAGTCCGAACGCGGGCAAGACATGTGTGTTCAACCACCTGACCGGGCTGCGCGCCAAGACCGGCAACTATCCCGGCGTCACCGTCGGGCGCAGCGTCGGTATCGCCAAGGTGGGCGGGATCGAAGTCGAGATGGAGGACTTGCCCGGCACCTACAGCCTCGAACCGATCAGCCCGGACGAGCGGGTAGTGGCCGACCTGCTGGCCGGCAATGTTTCCGACACCCGCCGCCCGGATGCGATCGTCATGGTGGCCGACGCCACCACACTGCACCGCTCGGTCCTCCTGATAGCCCACGTGCTGCGGCTCGACATTCCGTGCCTATTGGCCCTGACTATGACCGACGAGTTGACCGCGCGCGGCGGTGGCATTGACGTCGACGCCTTCGCGACGGCGCTGGGTATCCCGGTTGTTGCGGTTGTCGCCAACCGTGGCATGGGCATCGATTCCTTGCGCGCCCAACTGGCGTCCTTCAGCCGGTGGCAACGGCCCCCGATCCTGCCCCCGGGCCACGACGACGCCATCGACGCCTGGGGCGAATCGGTCCTGTATGCGGCCGGATACGGTGCGCCACGACCTGATCGGCGCACCCGGCGGATCGACGCGATCGTGCTGCATCCCCTGTGGGGAACGGTGATCTTTTTCGTGGCGATGTTCTGTTTCTTCCAGGTTGTCTTCACCGTCGCCGCGCCGCTGCAGGAACGGGTGAGCCAAGGGCTCGGTTGGCTCGGCGCGCTGGTCAGCAACCACGTCGACAACTACGTCGTGCGCGGCCTGCTCGGCCAGGGAATCATCGGCGGAGTCGGAACGGTGCTGCAGTTCATACCGCAGATCGTCTTGTTGTTCCTGTTCATTGCGGTGCTCGAGAACGTCGGCTACATGGCGCGGGCCGCGTTCTTGATGGACCGGGTGATGGCTGCGACGGGATTGGAAGGGCGCGCCTTCGTCGCGATGCTCTCGTCGTTCGCCTGCGCAATCCCGGGGATCATGGCCACCCGGACACTGCCGTCGTCGCGGGATCGGATCGCCACCATCATTACGGCGCCGTTGATGACCTGCTCGGCCCGCCTTCCGGTGTTCACCCTGCTGGTTGGGCTGCTGGTTTCGCCGCAGACCAAGTGGTGGGGCTTGAGCGCACAGGGCGTCGCCATGTTTTTGCTGTATCTGTGCGGCGGCACCTCGGCGCTGATTGCCGCGTCGGTGTTCAAGTCAACGATCCTGCGCAGCGATCTGATGCCGTTCACGATGGAGCTTCCCCCATACCGCTTCCCGTCGGCCAAAAACATCCTGATCACGGTGTGGGATTCGGCCAAGGTGTTTCTACGCAAGGCCGGAACCATCATCCTGGGCACGTCGGTGGTGCTGTGGGTGCTGCTCAATCTGCCTGCTCGCCAAGCGGAAACCGCTCACATGGCGCCGACGGAGACCACGTCCTACGTCATGGATCACAGCTACGCCGCTTACGTCGGTAAGGCGATCGGCCCGGTGTTCAAGCCGCTTGGGTTCGATTGGCACGTCAACGTGGCTCTGCTCGGCTCTTTTTCGGCGCGTGAGGTGTTCGTATCCACTCTCGGCCAGGTGTCGGCGGCGACAAACCCTGAGGATCCACGTGAAGCACTGGCCGACATGACCGGCGATGACGGTCATAAGATTTTCACCGCGCCGACCGTCATCGCGCTGATGGTGTACTTCATCTTTGCGCTGCAATGCATGTCCACCGTCGCGGTGATGCGCCGGGAAACCAACTCGTGGCGGTGGCCCGCCTTCGCCTGGTGCTACATGTTCGTTTTGGCCTGGATGATGGCGTTCGCTGCCCGATCAGTCGCCATGGGTGTTGGCGCGTGATTCCGATCCACGCCACGGCCACCGCGGACCCCGCGCTGTTGCGCTGGGTGGTCACACCTGATCGGCTGCCGCCACGCGGCACTGTCCGGCGCGCCCCGGGGAGGCTGGGTGCTCTGCTGGACAGCGGAGTGATCAAGTGCGTGGTGGTGGGTGCCACCGACATCCTGATCACGATCGGTGCGGCCGACGGCTGGCGTGAGGTCGGACACGATGTTCGCGAGGCGCTCAGCGAGGCACTCCTGGAACCGGGCGGCTGGGCGGTTGACGAATCATCCTTCTGCCCAGATGATTTGGAAGCAGTCGCAGTTGAGCTGCTTGCCGGTCCGGTCGGCGCGTTGGCCGCCTCGCACGGTGGGTCGATCGAGCTGGTTTCGGTGGTCGGCCACAAAGTCACCGTTCGGATGTCGGGTGCCTGCCGCGGATGCCCGGCCGCGGTGTCCACGCTCCGCGACGTGTTTGAGCGCGAACTGCGACAACGGGCCAACGACGACCAGGTGGCGGTAGTCTCTGAAAACGATGCGGCCCCAATCTCGTTGGGTAAGAAATTGCTGTCATTGATATCCCGGTGAGCCTGAGCGGTCCGGGAGCGGGCCGTTGTCGATTTCGGGGCGAAGAGCGCACCCGGTAGAAATGTGACCATGACCGAACTATGGGTGCAACGCACCGGAACCCGTCGCTACACCGGCCACAACTCCCGCGGCGCCCGGGTGCTCATCGGCTCGGAGGACGTCGACGGCGTGTTCACCCCCGGGGAGCTGCTCAAGATCGCGCTCGCCGCGTGCAGCGGACTGTCCAGTGACGGCCCGCTGCGCCGCCGCCTTGGCGACGATTACGCGGCGACGCTGCGGGTGTCCGGTACCGCCGACCGTGAGCAGGAGCGTTATCCGCTGCTCGCGGAGACCCTGGAGTTGGACCTGTCCGGCTTGTCCGACGGCGACAGGGAAAGCCTGCTCGTGGTGGTCAATCGGGCGATCGAGCAGGTATGCACGGTCGGGCGCACGCTCAAGTCCGGCACCACGGTCACGCTCGAGGTCGTTGATGCCGGAGCCTGACGTCGCGCTCACCGCCTGGGTGCACGGGGCCGTCCAGGGCGTCGGATTCCGTTGGTGGACTCGTTGCCGGGCGCTCGAGCAGGGGCTCACCGGATACGCTGCGAACCAGGCCGACGGCCGCGTGCGGGTGGTCGCGCACGGGCCACGGCGGGCCTGCGAGGAACTGCTGGGGGTGCTCGAGGGCGGCGATGCCTGGCCGGCGCGGCCCGGTCGGGTGGACCAGGTCGTCGTCGACTGGTCGGAGCCGCGAGAGCGGTTCACCGGTTTCGTGGAGCGTTGAGCGCCTCCGAGCGAGTGACGGATGTGACCTGTGTGGCGGATGCGGCGACGTGGAAAGTTCGGGCGCGGCGACACCCCGCGGAGTGACCGGACGCGGCGGCCCGGCCGGTAGTCTGGCACCGCCATGTACCTCAAGAGCCTGACGCTGAAGGGCTTCAAGTCCTTCGCCTCGCCAACGACTCTGCGCTTCGAGCCGGGTATCACCGTCGTCGTCGGCCCCAACGGCTCGGGCAAATCGAACGTCGTCGATGCGCTGGCCTGGGTGATGGGGGAGCAGGGCGCGAAAACGCTGCGGGGCGGCAAGATGGAAGACGTCATCTTCGCGGGCACCTCATCGCGGGCGCCGCTGGGCCGCGCCGAGGTAACCGTCACAATCGACAACTCCGACAACGCGCTGCCCATCGAATACTCCGAGGTGGCGATCACGCGCCGGATGTTCCGGGACGGCGCCAGCGAATACGAGATCAACGGCAGCAGCTGCCGGTTGATGGATGTCCAGGAGCTGCTGAGCGACTCCGGCATCGGCCGGGAAATGCACGTGATCGTCGGTCAGGGCAAGCTCGACCAGATCCTGCAGTCGCGACCCGAGGACCGTCGCTCGTTCATCGAGGAAGCCGCCGGCGTGCTCAAGCACCGCAAGCGTAAGGAAAAGGCGCTGCGCAAACTCGAGTCCATGTCGGCGAACCTCGCGCGGCTCACCGATCTGACCACCGAATTGCGCCGCCAGCTCAAGCCGCTGGGCCGCCAGGCCGAGATGGCCCGTCGCGCCCAGACGATCCAGGCCGACCTGCGCGACGCCCGACTGCGGCTCGCGGCCGACGACCTGGTCAACCGCCAGGGCGAGCGTGACGCGATCTTCGAGGCGGAGACCGCCCTGCGCCGTGAGCATGACGAGGCCGCGGCCCGCCTGACCACGGCGTCCGAGGAGCTGAGCGCCCACGAGACCGCGCTGGCCGAGCAGTCGGCCCGGGGCGAGTCGGTCCAGCACACATGGTTTCGGCTATCCGCGCTGGCCGAACGTGTCGGTGCGACGGTGCGTATCGCCAGCGAACGCGCCCAGCACCTCGACATCGAGCCCGTCGCCACCGGCGACACCGATCCCGATGCCCTGGACGCCGAGGCGCGGGAAGTCGAAGTGGCCGAGCAACAGCTGCTGGCCGAACTGGCCGACGCGCGCGGCCGGCTGGATGCCGCCCGCGCCCAGCTCGCCGAGCGCGAGCGGGAAGCCACCGAGGCCGACCGGGCGCATCTGGCGGCGGTCCGCGCGGAAGCCGACCGGCGCGAGGGGCTCGCCCGGCTTGCCGGTCAGGTCGAGACGATGCGCGCGCGCGTCGAATCGATCGACGACGGCGTCACGCGCCTCTCCGAAAGTATCGAACAGGCCGCCACCCGCGCGCAGCAGACCCGAGCGGAATTCGAGACCGTGCAGGGCCGGGTGGGGGAGCTGGACCAGGGCGAGATGGGCCTCGACGAACACCACGAACGCACCGTGGCCGCGCTGCGGCTGGCCGACGCGCGCGTGGCCGAACTGCAGGCGGCCGAACGCGACGCCGAACGCCGCGTGGCCTCCCTGCAGGCCCGCATCGACGCCCTCGCGGTGGGTTTGGAGCGCAAGGACGGTGCCGCTTGGCTCACCCAACACCATTCCGGCACAGGGCTTTTTGGGTCGATGGCGAAACTGGTCAAGGTTCACTCCGGCTACGAAACGGCGTTGGCCACGGTGCTTGGGTCGGCCGCCGACGCCCTGGCTGCCGAGAACGTCGGCGTGGCCCAGTCCGCCGTCGCCGCGCTCAAGGCCGCCGACGGCGGACGCGCGGCCATCGTGCTCGGCGACTGGCCGGTCCCCGACGACGCCGACACGGCGCGGCGGGAACCCCTGCCCGGCGGCGCGCGGTGGGCGCTCGACCTGATCGACGCGCCCGCGCGACTGCGCGGCGCGATCACCGCGATGCTGTCGGGCGTCACAGTGGTCGACGACCTGCGCGCGGCGCTGGACCTGGTGGGTGCGCGCCCGCGATTGCGGGCGGTCACCCTCGACGGCGATCTGGTGGGAGCGGGCTGGGTGAACGGCGGTTCCGACCGCAGGCTGTCCACCCTGGAGGTCACCTCGGAGATCGACAAGGCCAGCGGCGCGTTGACCGCCGCCGAGGCCCAGGTGGCCCAGTTCAGCGCCGCCCTGTCCGGTGCGCTGACCGAGCAGGCGGGCCGTCAGGACTCCGCCGAGCAGGCCCTGGCCGCCCTCAACGAATCCGACACCGCCATGGCGGCGATGTACGAGCAGTTGGGCCGGCTCGGGCAGGAGGCGCGCGCGGCCGGGGACGAGTGGAGCAGGCTGCTGCGCCAGCGCGAGGAACTGGAAGCGGGGCGCGTGCAGACCGTCGACGAGGTCACCGCGCTCGAGACTCGGCTGCGCAACGCCCAGGAGACCCAGGACGGGCACGCAGAAGAACCCAGTCACGCCGACGCCCGCCATCGCATCGCGGTGGCCGCCGACAGCGCCCGCGGCGTCGAGGTGGAGGCGCGGCTGGCGGTGCGCACCGCCGAGGAGCGCGCCGACGCGGTGCGCGGGCGGGCCGATTCGCTGCGCCGCGCGGCCGCCGCCGAACGCGAGGCGCGAGTGCGGGCCCATCAGGCACGCGAGGCCCGGGTGCGCGCGGCCACGATGGCGGCGGCGGTCGCCGAGTCCGGGCAGCTCCTGGCGCAGCGGCTGGACCGCGTCGTGCGCGCGGCATCGGCCGTGCGCGACACCCTGGCCGCCGAACGTCAGTCGCGCGCCGCGGCGATGTCGGCGGTGCGCGACGAGGTCAGCGGGCTCAACGCCCGGGTTGCCACCCTCACCGACTCCCTGCACCGCGACGAGGTGGCCAACGCTCAGGCGGCCTTGCGGATCGAGCAGCTCGAGCAGATGGTGCTCGAGCAGTTCGGCATGACGCCGGCCGACCTGATCGCCGAGTACGGTCCGCACGTGGCGCTACCGCCCAGCGAACTCGAGATCGCCGAGTTCGAGCAGGCCCGGGAGCGCGGGGAGCAGGTTGTCGCGCCCGCGCCCATGCCCTATGACCGCGCGGCCCAGGAGCGCCGGGCCAAGGTGGCCGATCGGGAACTGGGCGAGCTCGGGCGGGTCAACCCGTTGGCGCTCGAGGAGTTCGCTGCGCTGGAGGAGCGCTACAACTTTCTGTCCACCCAACTCGAGGACGTCAAGGCCGCCCGCAAGGACCTGCTCGACGTCGTCGCCGACGTCGACGCCCGCATCCTGCAGGTGTTCAGCGAGGCGTTCACCGATGTGGCACGCGAATTCACCGAGGTGTTCGCGGCGCTGTTCCCCGGCGGTGAGGGCCGGCTGCGGCTGACCGACCCGAACGACATGCTGACCACCGGCATCGAGGTCGAAGCTCGTCCCCCGGGCAAGAAGGTGACCCGGCTGTCGCTGCTGTCTGGTGGTGAGAAGGCGCTGACGGCGGTGGCGATGCTGGTGGCGATCTTCCGCGCCCGCCCGTCGCCGTTCTACATCATGGACGAGGTGGAGGCCGCGCTCGACGACACGAACCTGCGCCGCCTGATCGGCCTGTTCGACGAGCTGCGGGCGAAGTCTCAGCTCATCATCATCACCCACCAAAAGCCGACGATGGAGGTCGCCGACGCGCTCTACGGCGTCACCATGCAGGGCGACGGCATCACCGCGGTCATCTCCCAGCGGATGCGCGGTCAGCAGGTGCAGCAGCTGGTGTCCAGCCCCTCCTAACCGGCCGCCGGCGGTCTCCCCGGATCCGGCCACTGAAAGAATGTCGTCGTGTCACAAGGTCTTTGGGTCGCGGTCTGGGTTCTGGTCGCCCTCGCCGTCCTGGTTGCCGTCGCTGCGCTGGTCCTCGGGCTGGTGCGATACCGGCAGCGGCAGATCCGCCTCTCGGCCCGGCCCGAAACCGGCGTCCTCGACCGCGCCGGGGGGTACGCCGCGTCCACCGGCATCCTGTTCAGCCAGGCCGAGAGAATCGACACCACCGGCCTGCCGGCGGTGGGCGACGACGCGGCCGTTCCCCGTGACGCGCCCCGACGCTCGATCTCCGATGTCGAACTCCCGGAGGAACTTCCGGAACCACCCCCGCTCGACGCCATCGAGCCGACCGAGGGGCGACTGGAACGGCTCCGCGGGCGGCTGGCCACGTCGCGCAACGCGTTCGGGCGGAGCCTGCTGGGCCTGATCGGCGGCGGCGACCTGGACGAGGACTCCTGGCAGGAGGTCGAGGACACGCTGCTCGTCGCCGACTTGGGGCCGGTCGCCACCGCGTCGGTGATGTCGCAGCTGCGTAGCCGGCTGGCCAGCAGCGATGTTCGCACCGAAGCCGACGCCAAGGCCGCGCTGCGCGAGGTGCTGATCACCGAGCTGCACCCCTCGATGGACCGCTCGATCCGCGCGTTGCCGCACGCCGACCGCCCGTCGGTGCTCCTCGTCGTCGGGGTCAACGGCACCGGCAAGACCACCACGGTCGGGAAGCTGGCCCGGGTGCTGGTGGCCGACGGCCGGCGCGTGGTGCTGGGAGCCGCCGACACCTTCCGGGCCGCGGCCGCCGACCAGCTCCATACCTGGGCGTCGCGGGTCGGCGCCGAGGTGGTGCGCGGGGCCGAGGGGGCCGACCCCGCGTCGGTGGCGTTCGACGCGGTGGACCGGGGCATCGCCTCGGGTGCCGATGTCGTCCTGATCGACACCGCCGGCCGGCTGCACACCAAGGTGGGGCTCATGGATGAACTCGGCAAGATCAAGCGCGTGGTGACCAAACGGACCGAGGTCGACGAGGTGCTGCTGGTGCTCGACGCGACCATCGGACAGAACGGGCTGGCCCAGGCCCGGGTGTTCGCCGAGGTGGTCGACATCACCGGAACGGTGCTGACCAAGTTGGACGGGACGGCCAAAGGCGGCATCGTGTTCCGGGTCCAACAGGAACTCGGGGTGCCGGTGAAGCTGGTCGGGCTGGGCGAGGGACCCGACGACCTGGCCCCGTTCGAGCCGGCCGCGTTTGTCGACGCGCTGCTCGGCTGAGCGCGTGGACACGAATGCCCGGATACGTCAACACGCGACCTTAATCCCACCGAAACACGACGGTCCCACTGCCGAAACAACCATTGCGCAAGGTTCAGGGTCAGGTCGTCGGGCATACGCCCGGTGGATGGTTGCACGCTGACCGGAGGTGAAGGCGAGTGAGTTTCCCGCAATTAGGCCAACCCGATACGGGCGATACCGCCTGGATGTTGGCGAGTTCGGCCCTCGTGTTGTTGATGACGCCAGGGCTGGCGTTTTTCTACGGGGGCATGGTGCGCACCCGAAGCGTGCTCAACATGATCATGATGAGCATCAGCGCAATGGGCGTCGTGACCATCCTGTGGGTGCTCTATGGCTACTCGATGGCGTTCGGCAACGACAAGGGCGGCGTCGTCGGCAACCCGGGCGACTACTGGGGCCTGCGCGGCCTCATCGGCGGCAACGCCGCCAAGGCCGACCCGAGCAAGGCGGCCGCGGCCGTCGACATCCCGCTGGTCGGCACCCTTCCTGCCACGGTGTTCGTCGCCTTCCAGCTGATGTTCGCAATCATCACCGTCGCGCTGATCTCAGGGGCCGTCGCCGACCGGATGAAGTTCACCGCCTGGCTGGTGTTCTCCGGAGTGTGGGCCACCCTGGTCTACTTCCCGGTCGCCCACTGGGTGTTCGCGGCTGACGGGGCCGCCTCCGAGAAGGGCGGCTGGCTGACCAACAAGATCCATGCGATCGACTTCGCCGGGGGAACGGCGGTCCACATCAACGCCGGTGTCGCGGGCCTGGCGCTGGCGATCGTGCTCGGCAAGCGCAAGGGCTGGCCCACGACGTTGTTCCGCCCGCACAACCTGCCGTTCGTGATGCTCGGCGCCGGGCTGCTGTGGTTCGGCTGGTTCGGGTTCAACGCGGGTTCGGCGACCAGCTCCAACGGCGCCGCCGGGTCGACGTTCATGACGACGACGATTGCGACCGCCGCGGCCATGCTGGCCTGGTTGCTCACCGAGCGCATCCGTGACGGGAAGCCCACCACGCTGGGAGCGGCATCGGGCATCGTTGCCGGACTGGTGGCCATCACGCCGTCGTGTTCGTCGGTCAACGTGCTGGGCGCAATCGTGGTCGGCGTGGTGGCCGGCGTGGTGTGTGCGCTGGCGGTCGGGCTGAAGTTCAAGCTCGGCTTCGACGACTCGCTCGACGTGGTCGGGGTGCACATGATCGGTGGCCTGGTCGGCACCCTGCTGGTGGGCCTGCTGGCCGCCCCGGAGAGCACCGCGATCAACGGCGTGACCGGCGTGTCCAAGGGCTTGTTCTACGGCGGCGGCTGGGACCAGCTGGGTCGGCAGGCGATCGGCGCGTTCGCCGTCCTCTTCTACTCCGGGATCGTGACGTTCATCCTGGCCCTGATCCTCAAGCACACGATCGGCCTGCGTATCGATGCCGAGGCGGAGTACGGGGGTATCGATGAGTCCGAGCACGCGGAGACCGGTTACGATTTCGGGGCGATCGGCGGACACGGGTCGGCGCTCTCGTCAGCGTTCGTCGGTGCTGAGCAGGCCGAAAAAGTGGAGGCAGAATAGTCATGAAGCTGATCACCGCGATTGTGAAGCCGTTCACCCTCGATGACGTCAAGACCGGACTCGAAGAGGCGGGCGTCCTGGGTATGACGGTCAGCGAGGTGCAGGGCTACGGGCGTCAGAAGGGTCACACCGAGGTCTACCGGGGCGCCGAGTACTCCGTCGACTTCGTGCCGAAGGTGCGGATCGAGGTTGTTGTCGATGACGCCCTCGTCGACAAAGTCGTGGACACCATCGTCCGGTCGGCGCGCACCGGCAAGATCGGTGACGGCAAAGTCTGGGTGAGCCCGGTGGACACCATTATTCGGGTGCGCACCGGCGAACGCGGAACCGATGCCATATGACACCAGATTGCTGACTGGCGAAACACCAGAGACAGGGGGCGACCGCGAGGCAACCGATTTGGCTGCCTCGCGGCGCCAGTTTCTGGCCGACGCCGACCGATTCGACGCGGCGGCACTGCGGCAGGCCTGGCTGGAGTTGCACGAGTCCTGGTTGGCCGCCAAGGCGGCCGAGGTCGGCATCACCGACGGCAGCGGCTTTGCGATCGTGGGCGTCGGCGGCTTGGGCCGCCGTGAATTGCTGCCGTACTCCGACCTGGACCTGATACTGCTGCACGACAACAAGCCGGCGGGAGTCCTGGAGGGTGTCGCGGATCGGCTCTGGTATCCGCTGTGGGACGCCAACGTTCGGATCGACCACAGCGTGCGCACCGTGTCCGGGGCGCTCGGCGTCGCCGACAACGACATGATCGCCGCGTTGGGCATGCTCGACGCCCGCCACATCGCCGGTGACGCCACGCTGTCGGATAACCTGATCGGCGGCGCACGACTCCAGTGGCGCAAGGCAATTCGCTCCCGGATGGGCGAGCTGATCGAGTTGACAAACGCCCGTTGGCTTCGGTATCTGCGCGTCGCGCAACGCGCCGAGCCGGACCTGAAATCCGGTCGTGGCGGCCTGCGCGATGTCCAACTGCTGGACGCATTGGGTGTCGCCCAGCTCATCGACCGTCACGGCATGGCCAACGCGGGAGCGCCCGGCGGTTCACTGGACTCCGCCTACCTGACCCTGCTCGACGTGCGCACCGAACTGCACCGCGTGTCCGGCCGCGGACGCGATACGTTGCTGGCCCAGTTCGCCGACGACATCAGTGCGGCATTACATTTCGGTGACCGATTCGACCTGGCGCGCAAGGTCTCCAGCGCCGCGCGCACGATCGCCTACCATGCAGAAACCGGGCTGCGCACCGCACAGAACGCCCTCCCGCGCCGCGGTCTCACGGCGCTGGTGCGGCGGCCGAAGCGGCGACCGCTGGACGAGGGTGTCATCGAGATGGCCGGCGAGATCGGGCTCGCCCGCGACGCCCACCCCGACGCCGACCCCGGTCTGTTGCTGCGCGTGGCTGCGGCGTCGGCGAACACGGGGGTGCCGATCGGCTCCGTCACGCTGAGCCGCCTGGCTGCCTGCGATCCGGAGCTAGCCACGCCGTGGCCCAGCGAGTCCCTGGACGACTTCCTGGTCCTGCTGTCCGCCGGGCCCGCTTTGGTGGGGACGATCGAGGCGCTCGACCGCGCCGGGTTATGGGGCCGGTTGATGCCGGAATGGGACGCGGTCCGCGACCTGCCGCCCCGCGATATCGCGCACGTGTGGACGGTCGACCGGCACCTCGTTGAGACGGCCGTCAACGCCGCGCCGTTGGCCACCCGCGTCGCCCGGCCCGACCTGTTGGCGCTGGGCGCGTTGCTGCACGACATCGGCAAGGGCCGCGGCGGCGATCACAGTGTGGTCGGGGAGGAGTTGGCCCGGCGGATCTGCGCCAGGCTCGGGATATCGCCCACGGACACCGAGGCGCTCGCCACGGTGGTGCGCCACCACCTGTTGCTCCCGGTGGTGGCGACCCAGAACGACCTGAGGGATCCCGAGACCATCAGAGGGGTGACGGAAGCGCTGGGCGGTGATCCGCTGGTGCTGGAAGTGCTGCGCGCGCTGGCCGAGGCCGACTCGAACGCCACCGGCCCCGGCGTGTGGAGCGACTGGAAAGCGTCCCTGATCGACGACCTGGTGGACCGCTGCCGGACGGTGATGGCCGGCGAGCCGCTGCCGCATGCGGAACCCGTTGATCCGCAGTATTTTTCGCTTGGAGCTGACCACGGGGTGCATGTAGAGGTAGCGCTTGGCGACGGTGAGCGCCTTGACGTGGTGATGGTCGCACCCGACCAGCGGGGCTCCTTGTCCAAAGCTGCCGCGGTGCTCGCCGTGAATTCGCTGCGCATTCATTCGGCGACGGTCAACACCCGCGACGGCGTTGCGATCACCGAATTCGTGGCGGCACCGCTGTTCGGCTCGCCGCCGGACGCCGGGCTGCTGCGCCAGCAGTTCGCAGGAGCGCTGAGCGGCGACATCGACGTGCTCGACGCGCTGGAGAAACGCGACAGCGACGCCGACAGCGCGCGGCCTGTCGGCGAGATCCCGGTCGGTGTTCCCGTTACGCGGTCGACCGCGCCGCCGCGCATCCTGTGGCTCGCCGGTGGCACGTCCGGGCAGCTTCTCATCGAAGTTCGCGCCACCGACCGTCCGGGTTTGCTCGCACTGCTGACGGCGGCTCTCGAACGGGCGGAAGCGGACGTGCAGTGGGCGAAGGTCAACACGTTTGGGTCGACGGCGGCCGACGTGTTCTGCGTGACGGTGCCGTCGGTCGACGATGAGGACGCGGCGCGGGCGTTGATTGAGCAGCATCTGTTGGCCGCGCTGGGCGGCGGTCCCGCTGTCGAGATGCTCGAGCAGCGCGCCGGCGGCTGAGGGACAATGTGCTACTATGTAGCATATGAAGACGATCGGGGTACGGGAACTGCGGCAACACGCCAGCAGGTACCTCGACGCAGTGGCCGCCGGGGAATCGATCGAAATCACGGATCGGGGCCGTCCCGTCGCGCGACTGGTGCCTATCGCCGCCGATCCATGGCAGAACCTGATTAGCGGTGGCGAGGTTGTGTCGGCTGCTCGGTCGACGAAGATCGAAGACCTCACACCCAGGGTGTACCCCCACAGCGCCTCGGAAACGCTTGAGCGACTTCGGAGCGACGAGCGCTAGCCCGGATGCGGATCTATCTGGACACCTCCGCTTTGGTCAAACTCGTTGTTGTCGAGAATGGATCAGAGCCATTGCGGTCATATCTCAGCGCGTGGCCCGACGACAGCTGGTTTTCGGCAGCTCTGGCCCGTACTGAACTGATACGTGCCGTAGCCCCCAACGGCGCCCAGGCCATCGCCGATGCTCGAGACCTCCTGAACAGCCTGGACTTTGTCACGTTGACGCAACGGCTGCTCGACGACGCCGGCACTGTTCTGCCGCTGCGACTGCGCAGCCTGGATGCCATACATCTGGTGGCCGCGCAGCGAGCTGGTGACGTGTTGCGTTCGGTCATCACCTATGACTCCCGAATGCTCTCAGCTGCGGCCGATCTCGGGATCGCGACGGCGTCGCCGCACTAGCCGGTCACGACTCCGATGCGAGGTCCCGCACGGCGTCGATG
>CAZZHX010000013.1:0-21932 GCA_964653535.1 uncultured Mycobacterium sp.
GGGAGACGCCGATGACGACGATCAACTCGAGGCCTGACCTGGCCGGGGCCCCGGCTGCGGGGGCGCGGGTCGACGCCGCCGGCGCCGCCGAATTGTTGGCCGCTGCCGCGACGGTGGCGGTGGTCGCCCACGTCCATCCCGACGCCGACACGATCGGCGCCGGCCTCGCGTTGGCCCTGGTGCTCGACCGGTGCGGCACCCGGGTCGAGGTCGGTTTTGGGGCGCCCCCCGGCCTGCCGGAGTCGCTGGCGTCGCTGCCGGGCATTCACCTGCTGGTCAGCCCCGAGGTGATGCGCCGCGAGGTCGATCTGGTGGTGACCGTCGATGTTCCGACCGCCACGCGACTGGGCCCGCTGGCCGACCTGGCCGACGGGAGCCGGCCGCTGCTGGTGGTCGACCACCACGCGAGCACCGAGATGTTCGGGTCCGCGAACTTCGTCGACGTCTCCGCGGATTCCACCACCATGCTGGTCGCTGAGATCCTCGACGCGTGGGGCCAGCGCATCGACCCGGATGTGGCGCACTGCATCTACGCGGGGCTGACGATGGACACCGGATCGTTCCGGTGGGCCAGCGCCCGCGCGCTGCGACTGGCGGCCCGCTTGGTCGAGGCGGGCGCGGACAACACCGCGATCAGCCGGACCCTGATGGACAGCCACCCCTTCGGGTGGATGTCGCTGCTGTCGCGCGTGCTCGGCTCTGCGCAGTTACTGCCCGACGCCGTCGGTGGCCGCGGGCTGGTCTACGCGGTCGTCAGCAATCGGGACTGGGAGTGTTCGCGCCCCGAGGAAGTCGAGAGCATCGTCGACGTCGTGCGTACCACGCAGGAGGCCGAGGTCGCGGCCGTCTTCAAAGAGGTTCAGCCGCAGCAGTGGTCGGTGTCCATGCGGGCCAAGGCCGACATCGATCTGTCGTCGGTGGCTGCCATGTTCGGCGGTGGCGGTCACCGGCTGGCGGCCGGCTACTCGACCACCGGCTCGATCGGCGATGCCGTGGCGTCGCTGTGCGCGGCGCTGGGCTAACGCACCTGCGCCCGGCCGCGCTCCAGGACGGCGTCGCGGTTCGCGGCGATGTCGTCGCCGCTGATCCGGAAACGACGGGCCGCGGCCGCCTCGAGCCACAGCCCCTCGCCGGTCTGCGACTCGTCGATCCGGTGGTAGGACGCCAGCAGAGCCCGCACGGCGTCCTGGTTGTTGCCGACGATCGACGCCGCCACCCCACGGGCGGAACTCAACAGTTCCTCGTGCGGCACCACCTCGGTCACCAGCCCCGCGCGCAGCGCGTCGGCGGCAGACAGGTAGTCACCGGTCAGGCTCATGCGCCGGGCCAGGCCCACGCCGAGTTTCTGCGGCAACCGCACGCTGAGCCCCCAGGTCGGCAGCAGCCCGACCCGGGCGTGGGTGTCGGCGAAGCGCGCCCGCTCCGACGCGATGAGGACGTCGCAGTACAGCGCCAACTCCAGCCCGCCGGTGACGGCGGCGCCGTTGATGGCGCCGATCACCGGCTTGATCATCGCCGGCCACCGCGGCGAGATGTCCGGCAGTGCCGTCTGGTTGCCCAACTCCTTCAGGTCCAGTCCGGCGCAGAACACCGGATCGGCGCCGGTGACGATCACGACGTCGACATGGGCATCGGTGTCGGCGTCGGCCAGGGCCGCGAAGAACCGGTCGCGCAGCGCGGAGGACAGCGCGTTGCGGGACTGCGGACGGTTGAGAGTCAGGGTGCGTACCCGCTCGGCGGTGTCGATCAGCAGGATGTCGTCGGTCATGCGGTCACCGGTCATGGCCCAACCGTAGTCAGTCCGGTCTCAGTCCGGCAGTTCTCCCGGGCCTACGGGGAGCAGCAGGCGCGAACGGCCGTAGCGCACGGTGTGGGTGGCCGGCCTGGTCTGGGTGCCGGTGAGCACCGGTTCGCCGGTGCCGAGGTTGCGCGTGTAGCGGGGGAACCAGCTGCCGGCGATCAGCAGGCGGATGCGGGATCCGGCGCGAAACCGGTGCGCGATCCCGTCGAGTTCTAGGCGCACGGTCCGCGCCCGGGTCTGGGCGGAGTCCAGTCGCCGGTAGCCGTCGCTGACATTGCGCGACCGGCCCCGCGCGTCGACCTCGCTGACGCGGACGAACAGATCGACGTGGGGATTGTCGGCGCCGTGCGTGAGCTCAACGATCGCGCTGCCGTACACGCACAGATCCTCAGTCAGAGTGGCGCTGGTGAACGCCAGCACGTCGCCTCGCGACGCGAGCCGGCTGTCGTCGCGGTACCCGCCGTCGGCGGACAGCAGCGGCCCCCCGATTGTCGGCGTGGGGTCGTCGGGGTCGGAGCGAAACCTGGCTGGCGCCAGCGCCTTTGTGTCCGTCGGCGCGGTCTCGCTCAGGTGGCGGCCGGGACGCAGGTACAGTGCCCGTTCGGTGGTTTCCGGCGGCCAGTCGGGCAGGTTGCGCCAGCCCTTGCCCGTGAGGTGGACGCGGACCCTGCTGGGCCGGTGCGACGCGGTCGCGCCCCCGAGGTGGGTGTCCAGCCACGCCAGGGATTCCTGCGCGCTGACGGCGAGTCCCTTCGTCAGGAGCTGGGTGTGTGTCCAGGGGCCGACCGTGAGCGCGACATCGACGCCGCGGTCGCGCAGGCGCCGGTACTGCTGCAGTGTCTGCCTGATGAACACGTCCTGCCAGCCGCCGAGCAGCAGCACCGGCACCCGGACGCGATCCAGCGCCTCGGTGACGCGCAACGCATCCCAGAACGGGTCGGTGGTGTCGGCGTGGTCGACCCACGATTCGAACCACGGCGCGCCGGCGCCCAGCAGCGACCGCGCCCCGTCGGCCAACGGCAGCGCGGCGACCGCCCGGGGCACGGTGCGGCGGGTCTGCACCTGGCGCAGCGCAGCCCGAGCCCGCACGGGATCCTCCTGGTGGGCCACCAGGTCACACCAGCCCAGAAAGTCGTTGACGGAGAACGCCCCCGTGCCCCAGGTGGAGGCAGCGAAGTCGTGCGGGCCCGCGGTGATCACGGCCGCAGCCAAGTCCGGCGGGGGATCGGTGAGCAGCGCCCACTGGGTGAAACCCAGGTAGGACACCCCGATGGTGGCGAACCGGCCGGTGAACCAGGGCTGCTCGCGCAGCCAGGCCGCCGTGTCGGTGCCGTCAGCGGCCTCGTTAACCATCGGTTCGAACGTCCCGCCCGACCCGAACGTCCCGCGCACGCTCGCCAGCACAACGTGGTAGCCCCGGGCTGCGTAAAGCTTGGCGTAGACCAGCGAGAATGGAAAGGCCCGCCCGTAGGGCCCGCGGACCAGCACGGTCCCGGCGGGGGTCGGCGTGTGGGGCGAGTAGTGGTCGGCTATCAGCCGGACCCCGTCGCGCATCGGCACGTGCACGCGGTTGACGGTGTAGTCCGTCGTCGGCGCCGGCAGCCCCAGCAGCCTGGCCAGGGCCTTGCCGCCCAGGGCCTCCAGTCCGTTCACGTGCGGGAGTGTACTCAGGAGCGCCCGTTAGGGTGGTTATTCGTGGCCGGATACGGAGCGGGGAACGGTGCGCAGCCGACGCTGTGGGCGGTCTCCGACCTGCACACCGGTCACTCCGGCAACAAGCCGGTCGTCGAGGACCTGCACCCGGCGTCCCCGGACGACTGGCTGATTGTCGCCGGCGATGTCGCCGAACGCACTGACGAGATCCGCTGGACGCTCGACCTGCTGCGGCGCCGCTTCGCCAAGGTGATCTGGGTGCCCGGCAACCACGAGTTGTGGACCACCACCCGCGATCCCGCGCAGGTCTTCGGCAAATCGCGCTACGACTACCTGGTCACCATGTGCGACGAGATGGGCGTCATCACCCCCGAACATGCCTTCCCCGTCTGGACCGAGCGCGGCGGGCCGGCCACGATCGTGCCGATGTTCCTGCTCTACGACTACAGCTTCCTGCCCGAGGGGGCGGCGACCAAGGCCGAGGGAATGATCATCGCGCGCGAGCGCAACGTGGTGTGCACTGATGAGTTCCTGCTCTCGTGCGAGCCGTACGCCACCCGCGAGGCCTGGTGCCGTGAGCGCCTGGCCTTCACCCGCGCCCGCCTCGACAAGCTCGACTGGATGACGCCGACCGTCCTGGTGAACCACTTCCCGATGGTGCGCGAACCCTGCGACGTGCTGTTCTACCCAGAGTTCGCGCTGTGGTGCGGGACCACCAAGACCGCCGACTGGCATACCCGCTACAACGCCGTGTGCTCGGTCTACGGCCACCTGCACATCCCGCGCACCACGTTCTACGACGGCGTGCGCTTCGAGGAGGTGTCGGTCGGATACCCCCGGGAGTGGCGCCGCCGCACACCGTATTCCTGGCTGCGCCAGGTACTGCCCGACCCGCAGTACCCGCCGGGCTACCTCAACGACTTCGGCGGCCACTTCGTCATCACCCCGGAGATGCGCGAGCAGTCCGCAGAAGTCCGGGAACGGTTGCAGCGCAGGCAATCCCGATGAGGAAATCACGATGACCACGCGCGCACTCGTGTCGTCCGTGCTGCCGCTCACCCTGCTCGAGTCCGGCGCCGACGATCTGGCCTACGCGGAGCTGTACGACGACCCGCCCGACCTCGCGCCGCTGCCCGAGGAGGAGGCGCTGATCGCCAAGTCGGTCGCCAAGCGGCGCAACGAGTTCATCACTGTGCGGCACTGCGCCCGGCGGGCGCTGGGCCAACTCGGGGTGCCGCCCGCCCCGATCCTCAAGGGCGACAAGGGGGAACCGCGCTGGCCCGACGGGGTCGTCGGCAGCCTCACGCACTGCAGGGGCTACCGGGGTGCGGTGGTGGGTCGGGTCGGCCCGGTGCGCTCGGTCGGCATCGACGCCGAACCGCACGACGTGCTGCCCGACGGGGTGCTCGGCGCGATCGGGCTCGACGACGAGCGCCGCGCGATCGCCGCCCTGCCCGCGGGTCTGCACTGGGACCGGATCCTGTTCTGCGCCAAAGAGGCAACCTACAAGGCCTGGTACCCGTTGACCAGGCGTTGGCTGGGTTTCGAGGACGCCCACATCGTGTTCGACGTCGACCCGTCCGGGCCGGGCTCCACCGGTGTGTTCGTGTCGACGATCCTGATCGACACCGCTGCACTATCCGGTCCGCCGCTGACCGCGCTGCGGGGACGCTGGTCGGTCGAGCGCGGGCTGGTGCTGACCGCGATCGTCCTGTGAGCGAGGGCCGCACCGGGCCTGATCCGGGAATCCCCGATCCGGGAATCCCCGATCCGGGAATCCCCGATCCGGGAATCGTGGTGGTGGACAAACCGGCCGGCATGACCAGCCACGACGTTGTGGGCCGCTGCCGGCGGATCTTCGGCACCCGCAAGGTGGGCCACGCGGGGACGCTGGACCCGATGGCGACCGGCGTGCTGGTGGTCGGCATCGAACGCGCCACGAAGATCCTCGGCCTGCTGACGGCGGCCCCCAAGTCGTACGCCGCGACCATCCGCCTGGGCCAGACCACCACCACCGAGGACGCCGAAGGCGAAGTGCTGCAGACCGTTTCGGCCGCACACCTGACGGCGGGGGAGATCGACGCCGCGGTCGCTGAGCTGCGCGGCGACATCGAGCAGGTGCCGTCGTCGGTCAGCGCGATCAAGGTCGGCGGCCAACGCGCCTACCGGCTTGTCCGCGAGGGCCACGACGTCGAGTTGTCGGCCCGCCCGGTGCGTATCGACCGTTTCGACGTGCTGGCGGTGCGGCCCGGCGAGGGCTCGAGCCAAGGCCTGAGTGCCGGCCCGATTGACGGCCTGCTCGACATCGACGCGGAGGTCGACTGCTCGTCGGGGACCTATATCCGGGCGCTGGCCCGCGACCTCGGTTCTGCACTCGGTGTGGGCGGGCACCTCGCCGCATTGCGGCGCACCCGCGTGGGGCGATTCACCCTGGCCGAGGCGCTCTCCCTCGACGAGCTCGCCGAGCGGCCCCGGCTGAGCTGGACCCTGGACGAGGCGTGCCTCCTGATCTTCGCCCGCCGCGACCTCACCGCCGAGCAGACCGAGGCCACCGGCCACGGCCGGCCCCTGCCGGCGGCCGGCATCGACGGCGTCTACGCCGCCTGTGCCGCCGATGGCCGGGTGATCGCCCTACTGCGCGACGAGGGCCCGGCGACCAAGCCGGTGGTGGTGATCCGCCCAGCGACCCTGTAGCAAGCTCTCGCGTAGCCCAACGCTGAGCCGGCGGCGCCGCGGGCACGTAGTCTTGGCATCGTGCAGCGCTGGCGCGGCCGAGACGAGATCCCCACGGACTGGGGTCGATGCGTGCTCACCATCGGCGTGTTCGACGGGGTGCACCGCGGCCACGCCGAACTGATCGCGCACGCGGTCAAGTCCGGCCGCGCGCGCAACGTGCCGTCGGTGCTGATGACCTTCGACCCGCACCCCATGGAAGTGGTCTACCCGGGCAGCCACCCGGCGCAGCTGACAACGCTGACCCGGCGCGCCGAGCTCGTCGAGGAGATGGGCGTCGACGTCTTCCTCGTGATGCCGTTCACCGCCGATTTCATGAAGCTCACACCGGAGCGCTACATCCACGAGCTGCTGGTGGAAAACCTGCACGTGGTCGAGGTCGTGGTCGGCGACAACTTCACCTTCGGACGCAAGGCGGCGGGCAAGGTCGACACCCTGCGGCGCGCCGGCGAGCGGCTCGGCTTCGCGGTGGAGTCGATGTCGCTGCTGTCCGAACACCACAGCAACGAATCCGTGACGTTCTCCTCCACCTACATCCGGTCCTGCGTGGACGCCGGTGACGTGGTGGCGGCGGCAGACGCGCTCGGCCGCCCGCACCGCGTCGAGGGCGTCGTGGTTCGGGGTTTTGGACGGGGCGTCGAGCTGGGTTATCCCACCGCCAACGTGGCGCCGCCGATGTACTCGGCCATCCCGGCCGACGGCGTCTACGCCGCGTGGTTCACCGCCATCGGGCGTGGACCGGTGACCGGCACCGTCGTCCCAGGGCAGCGTTACCAGGCGGCGGTGTCCATCGGGACCAACCCGACCTTCTCCGGGCGCGCCCGCACCGTGGAGGCCTTCGTCCTGGACAGCAGCGCCGACCTGTACGGCCAGTATGTGGCGCTGGACTTCGTTGGGCGGATCCGCGGGCAGCTTGCCTTTGATTCGGTGGACGACCTGGTTGTCGCGATGGGCAATGACACCGAGCGGGTGCGTCGGATCCTGTCCGCGGGGTGACTCGCGGTTGGGTCCAGGGGCCACACCGCTGCTAGACTTCGTCACGATATCGGCGCGAGCTGCGGTTCGCGGTGGCCGCGCCGTCACCGTAGATGATCGCGAACCTATCGATGGAGATGTTCTCGTGGCGCTGACAGCCGAGCAGAAAAAAGAAATCCTGGGCTCCTACGGCCTGCACGACACCGACACCGGGTCCCCGGAGGCGCAGGTGGCGATGCTGACCAAGCGGATCACCGACCTCACCGAGCACCTCAAAATCCACAAGCACGATCACCACTCCCGGCGCGGCCTACTGCTGCTGGTGGGTCGCCGGCGGCGGCTGCTCAAGTACGTGGCCGAGGTTGATGTCGAGCGCTACCGCTCGCTGATCGACCGACTGGGTCTGCGTCGCTGACCATCCGACCCGTGTAGAGTAAGGGCGCTCGGGGTCGTTTTCGGCCCGGGCACACGGTGCGGTTCGCGCAGATCCGCGTGCGCCGTTCCAGCGCGTCACTACGCGATTCCAGAGGAACAACCCGGTCTGCATCGGGCGGTCCTCGGTAGTGGCTGCCGGGCTCTCCCGATCTGGGACAGGTCGGCCGCTTCGATCGATGGCCGTAGCCGCATTCAGGCTCGCTGGTCTGTGACCCCTCTGGTGCGTGCGACGACGCGAAACAGTCGGATACCAGAGAGGCCGTACGGACGCAGATGTCTGTATCTGAAATTGACGAGGGCGTGTTCGAGTCGACCGCCACCATTGACAACGGGAGCTTCGGCACCCGGACCATTCGTTTCGAGACCGGTCGGCTGGCCCAGCAGGCCGCCGGCGCCGTGGTCGCCTATCTCGACGACGAGAACATGCTTCTCTCGGCGACCACCGCCAGCAAGAGCCCGAAGGAACACTTCGACTTCTTCCCGCTGACCGTCGACGTCGAGGAGCGGATGTATGCGGCCGGCCGCATCCCCGGTTCGTTTTTCCGCCGTGAGGGCCGGCCCTCCACCGACGCGATCCTGACCTGCCGGTTGATCGACCGCCCGCTGCGCCCGTCGTTCGTCGACGGCCTGCGCAACGAGATCCAGGTCGTGGTCACCATCATGTCCCTGAACCCCAACGACATGTACGACGTGGTCGCGATCAATGCGGCGTCGGCGTCGACCCAGCTGGCCGGCCTGCCGTTCTCCGGGCCGATCGGGGCGGTTCGGGTGGCGTTGATCGACGGCACCTGGGTCGCCTTCCCGACCGTCGAGCAGTTGGAGCGCGCGGTGTTCGACATGGTGGTCGCCGGCCGGGTCGTGGGCTCAGACGTCGCGATCATGATGGTCGAGGCCGAGGCCACCGTGAACGTCATTGAACTCATCGGCGGGGGCGCCCAGGCGCCCACCGAGGGCATCGTCGCCCAGGGCCTCGAGGCGGCCAAGCCGTCGATCGCTGCCCTGTGCGCCGCGCAGCAGAAACTCGCCGACGCGGCCGCGAAGCCTACCGGCGATTTCCCGGTGTTCCCCGACTACAACGACGACGTCTACCACGCGGTGTCCACGCTGGCCGCCGACGATCTGGCCGCCGCGCTGACCATCGCCGGCAAGGCCGACCGTGACCACCGCACCGACGAGATCCGGGCCGAGGTCTCCGGTCGGCTCGTCGAGAACTTCGCGGGCCGCGAGAAAGAGATCAGCGCCGCCTACCGGTCGCTGACCAAGAAGCTGGTCCGCAAGCGCATCCTCAGCGACCACTTCCGCATCGACGGCCGGGGCATCACCGACATCCGCGCGCTGTCGGCCGAGGTGGCCGTGGTGCCGCGGGCGCACGGCAGCGCGCTGTTCCAGCGCGGCGAAACCCAGATCCTTGGGGTGACCACGCTCGACATGGTCAAGATGGCCCAGCAGATCGATTCGCTGGGGCCCGAAAAGTCCAAGCGGTACATGCACCACTACAACTTCCCGCCGTTCTCCACCGGTGAGACCGGTCGCGTCGGGTCGCCCAAGCGCCGCGAGATCGGGCACGGCGCGCTGGCGGAGCGGGCGCTGATGCCGGTGCTGCCGCCTGTCGCGGAGTTCCCGTATGCCATCCGCCAGGTGTCCGAGGCGCTGAGCTCCAACGGCTCGACGTCGATGGGGTCGGTCTGCGCGTCGACGCTGGCGCTGCTCAACGCAGGCGTCCCGCTCAAGGCGCCGGTGGCCGGCATCGCGATGGGTCTGGTCTCCGACGACGTCGAGACCGCCGGGGGCGGCACCGAGCGCCGCTTCGTGACCCTGACCGACATCCTGGGCGCCGAGGACGCGTTCGGCGACATGGACTTCAAGGTCGCCGGCACCAAGGACTTCGTCACCGCCCTGCAACTGGACACCAAGCTCGACGGGATTCCCTCGGCGGTGTTGGCGGGCGCGCTCGAGCAGGCCCGGGACGCCCGGCTGACCATCCTGGCGGTGATGGCCGAGGCGATCGACGAGCCCGATGAGATGAGCCCCTACGCGCCGCGGGTCACCACCATCAGGGTCCCGATCGACAAGATCGGCGAGGTCATTGGGCCCAAGGGCAAGATGATCAACTCGATCACCGAGGAGACCGGCGCGCAGATCTCCATCGAGGACGACGGCACCGTGTTCGTCGGCGCCGTCGACGGCCCCTCGGCGCAGGCCGCGATCGACAGGATCAACGCGATCGCCAACCCGACGTTGCCGACGATCGGCGAGCGGTTCCTTGGAACCGTCGTCAAGACAACCGATTTCGGTGCGTTCGTGTCGTTGTCGCCGGGCCGCGACGGGCTGGTGCACATCTCGAAGCTCGGCAGGGGTAAGCGCATCAACAAGGTCGAGGATGTCGTGAGCCTCGGTGACAAGCTGCGTGTCGAGATCGCCGATATCGACAAGCGGGGCAAGATTTCCCTGGTCCTGGTGGCCGAAGATGACCAAGCCGACCAAGCCGACCACGCCGGTTCGCCCGGGGACTCCGCGGCTCCGGTGCCCGCGGTCGATGCCGCGCACTGACCCGGGGTTCACAGCCGAACGCAAGGCCGTCCGCCGCACCGTCCTGCCGGGCGGTCTGCGGGTGGTCACCGAGTACTTGCCCGCGGTGCGTTCGGTGTCGGTCGGCGTGTGGGTCGGCGTCGGCTCGCGCGACGAGGGCGCGAGCGTCGCCGGGGCGGCACACTTCCTGGAGCACCTGCTGTTCAAGGCGACGCCCACCCGGACGGCCGTGGACATTGCCCAGGCGATGGACGCAGTCGGCGGCGAACTGAACGCGTTCACCGCCAAGGAGCACACCTGCTACTACGCCCACGTCCTCGACACCGATCTGGAGCTGGCTGTAGAGCTGGTCGCCGACGTCGTGCTCAATGGGCGCTGCGCCGCTGAGGACGTCGACATCGAACGCGACGTCGTCCTCGAGGAGATCGCCATGCGCGACGACGACCCCGAGGACGCGCTGGGTGACGTATTCCTGGGGGCGCTGTTCGGCGGCCACCCCCTGGGCCGCCCGGTGATCGGCACCCCGCAGTCGGTCTCGGCGATGACGCGGAACCAGCTGCATTCCTTCCACGTGCGGCGCTACACCCCGGAACGGATGGTCGTGGCGGTGGCCGGCAACGTCGACCATGGCGCTGTGGTCGCGCTGGTCCGTGAGCACTTCGGGCCGCACCTGGTCCGTGGGCGCCGGGCGGTCGCGCCGCGCAAAGGCGCGGGACGGGTACCGGGCCGGCCCGGGTTGGTCCTTGTCAACCGCAATACCGAACAGGCCCACGTCTGCCTGGGCGTGCGGACCCCCGGGCGCGTGGGACCGCACCGCTGGGCACTGTCGGTGCTGCATACAGCGCTGGGCGGCGGCCTGAGTTCCCGGCTGTTCCAGGAGGTTCGGGAGTCTCGCGGGCTCGCCTACTCCATCTACTCCGCGGTGGACATCTTTGCCGACAGCGGCGCCCTCTCGGTGTACGCCGGGTGCCTGCCCGAGCGTTTCGACGACGTCATGCGGGTGACCGGTGAGGTGCTCGAATCGGTGGCTCGGGACGGGATCACCGAGGAGGAGTGCCGCATCGCCAAGGGGTCGTTGCGCGGCGGGCTCGTGCTCGGCCTGGAGGATTCCGGCTCCCGGATGAGCCGGCTGGGCCGCAACGAGTTGAACTACGGCGCGCAGCGCACCATCGAGCACACCCTGCGCAAGATCGGCGAGGTGACCGTCGACGAGGTCAACGCGGTGGCCAGGCGATTCCTCGGCCACCGTTATGGCGCCGCTGTCTTGGGTCCGTACACATCGAAACGATCACTGCCCCAACAACTTCGGGCGATGGTAAGTTAGCCGAATGGTTCTCGGCTTCTGGGATCTGACGGTGCCCATCGTGGGCGCGCCGATGGCCGGGGGTCCGGGTACCCCCGCATTGGCCGCGGCGGTGTCCAACGCGGGCGGGCTGGGATTCGTCCCCGCCGGGCACCTCAGTGCGGAGCGGTTCGCCGAGGACGTCGCAGCGGCCCGCGCCGCCACCACCGGCCCGCTCGGCGTCAACCTGTTCGTGCCGCAACCCAGCGTCGCCGATTGGGTGCAGCTGGATTTCTACGCCGACGAGCTCCGGGAGATCGCCGGCTACTACCAGGTCGAGGTCGGGTATCCGCAGTTCGGCGATGACGACGACTGGGAACGCAAGCTCGAGGTGGTGGCTGACCTGCGCCCGGAGTTGGTGTCGTTCACATTCGGCGCACCGGCGCCCGATGTCATCGCCCGGCTGGGCGCCCTCGGGCTGCTGGTGATGGTCACCGTGACGTCGGCGTACGAGGCCGGAGTGGCCATCGCGGCCGGCGCGGACAGTCTGGTGGTCCAGGGCCCCGGCGCGGGCGGGCACCGCGGCACGTTCGCCCCGGATATGGAGCCGGGCACCGAGTCGCTGCACGACCTAATCGACCGCATCCACCGTGCGCACCGCGAGGTGCCGATCATCGCGGCGGGCGGGCTCGGCACCGCCGCGGATGTCACCGGGGTGCTGCGCAGGGGAGCGGTGGCGGCGCAGGTCGGCACCGCGCTGCTGCTGTCCGACGAGGCCGGCACCAACCCGGCTCACCGCACGGCCATGAAAAACCAGCTCTTCGGCAAGACGATCGTGTCCCGCGCCTTCTCGGGTCGGTACGCGCGCGGGCTAGAGAACGAGTTCACCCGGGTGCTCGACAATGTCGCTCCGCTCGGTTACCCGGAGGTCAACCAGATGACGTCGCCGATTCGTGAGGCGGCGGAGGCGATGGAGGACCCGAACGGTATGGACCTCTGGGCGGGAACCTCCTTCCAGCAAGCCCGACCGGGGCCAGCCGCGGACATCGTCGCCGGTCTCGTGGAGTGACGGCGCCCTACAGCAGGCGGCGGTGCGCGCCGAGGCGTGGCAGGGCAACGGTCAGATAGTCATCGCGGGTGAGCCGGTACCCCAGGTGGGCCACTGCGACACCGGGCAGCGGATCCCAGATCAGGGTGCGGCCGTCGGCGCGGAAGTTGTTCTTCTCGTAGAACAGACGGCCCTTCGCGTTCTGCTCGGCGCACCACAGGATCACATCCCCGGAGGGATGTGCACGCAGAAGGATGTCGATCATTCGGCCACCGATGCCGTGCCGCTGCAGACCGTCCGCGACGTAGAGGGCATCGATGTGAATCGACCCGGGCTCGGCCTCGTCCGGCCCGAAGATCATCACACCAACCATGTGGCTGTCGAACTCGGCGACCCACATGGCCCACCCAGGGCGGCTGAGGGTCTTGGGGTACAACTCGGCGGCCCAGTATTGCGGTGTGCCCAGGATATCCAGGAGGGGTTCGGTCAGGATGCCGGCCCAGGACCGTCGCCATACCTCGTAGTGCATCGTGGCGACGCGGGCGAAGTCGCTGGTTTGCGCCGCACGGATCGTCAGCTCGCCGGATGTCACGGGTTCCAGGCTAGAGAACCGCCGGCTGCGCGTGGAAGACTCCTCGCATGGTTAAGCCGTCGCTGTCGATGAAACCGACCGGATGGTTCCAGGTGGCCTGGTCCGAGGAGATCGGCGTGGGCGACGTCCACACGATGACGTACTTCGATCAGGAGATGGTCGCCTGGCGGGCCGAGTCCGGCCTACTCACGGTGATGAACGCCTACTGCGAACACCTCGGCGCGCACCTGGGCCACGGCGGCACCGTCGTCGGCGAGGTGCTCCAGTGCCCGTTCCACGGGTGGCAGTGGAGCGCGGAGGGCCGCAACGTCTGCATCCCGTACCAGGACCACCCCAACCGCGGCAGGCGCATGCGCACCTATCCGGTCGTGGAACGCAACGAGTCGGTGTACGTATGGCACGACGTGGATCGGCGCGAGCCTTACTTCGACCCCCCGGACATCTTCGCCGCATTCGGCGACGGCAGCAGCGCAGACGACTACTACCCGCAGCAGCGGTTGTACCGGGAGCGCCTCGAGTTGCATCCGCAGTACGTCCTTGAAAACGGCGTCGACTTCGCGCATTTCAAGTTCGTGCACCACACCCCGATCGTGCCGGTCTTCACCCGCCATGATTTCGCCGATGCGGTGTCCTACGTCGACTTCACGATCACGTTCGAGGGTGACAACGGTCAGCGGATCGAGGATGTCAACAGCGGCGTGCAGGCCATCAACGGCGGCCTGGGCATCGCGGTAACCAAGAGCTGGGGCATGGTGGACAACCGCACCATCTCCGCGATCACTCCGGTCGACGAGTCCACCTCCGACGTCCGGTTCATGGTTTACATCGGTCGTTCGCCGGGAAAGGACCCGGCGCGCGCCGAGCTCAAGGCCCGCGAGTTCGGGCAGGAGGTGATCCGTCAGTTCGGCCAGGACATCGAGATCTGGGCGCACCAGCGCTATGCGGAGCATCCGGCGCTGGGCATCGCCGAATACGAGGGTTTCACGGCGATACGCACGTGGGCCACGAAGTTCTATCCCGAGAAAGGCTGACCGCAGTGAGCGCATCCGCCCGGCCGATCCGCGTCTTCCAGGTGGCGACCGGCAACGTGGGCAAGGAGATGATCAGGCGCCTCGCCACCCGCCCGGACCTTGAGTTGGTCGGCGTGCACTGCTACTCGCCGGACAAGGTGGGGTGCGACGCCGGCGAGATCGCGGGCGTCGAGCCCAACGGCGTGAAAGCCACCGGCACCATCGAAGAGATCATCGCGGCCAAGCCGGACGTCCTCACCTTCCACGGGGTGTTCCCCGACGAGGACCTCTACGTCGCCGTACTCAAGGCAGGGATCAACATCGTCACCACGGCCGACTGGATCACCGGGTGGCATCGTGACACCAACCACCCGCACCCGTCGGGCAAGCGGGTGACCCGGTTGCTGGCCGAGGCCTGCGAGCGGGGCGGCGCAACCTTTTACGGCACCGGGATGAACCCCGGGCTGAACCAGATCCTGGGCGTGGTGTGCTCGGCCGACATCGCTGACATCGAGAACGTCACCACCATCGAGTCCGTCGACGTGTCGTGCCACCACTCCAAGGACACGTGGATCGAGGTGGGCTACGGCCAGCCCGTCGACGATCCGGAAATCCCGTCGAAGCTCGAGAAGTACACCCGCGTCTTCGCCGACAGCGTGCTGATGATGGCCGACTGCTTCGACCTGCCGCTGGATGAGGTCAAGTTCAGCTACGAGCTGGGCGCCTGCACCCGCGACGTCGACCTGGGCTGGTACACGTTGCCGAAGGGATCACTGGGCGGCAACTACATCAAGTACCAGGGCATGGTCGCCGGGGTTCCGCGGGTCGAGACGCATCTGGAATGGCAGATGACCCCACATACCGACCCGAGCTGGAAAATCCGGGGCTGCTACATCACCCAGATCAAGGGCGACCCGTGCGTTTACAACAAGCACATGATCCTGCCCAGGCCCGGCGTGGACCTGTCCAACCCCGACAATTTCGCTTCGATCGGCATGACGGTGACCGGCATGCCCGCGCTTAACGCGATCATGTCGGTGGTGGCGGCGCCGCCGGGGCTCCTCACCAGCGCCGACTTACCCCTGCGGGGGTTCGCCGGGCGGTTCACGATCTGACTCGAAGAGCCCTGATTCGAAAAGCCGCTCCGGGTGGTGGTGGTCGTTGGTCCGCGCACCCCGGCCGGGTATATCCAGCTGCGGTGGCGGTACCCACTCGGTGCGCCCGCTCGGGAGTTTGCCGGTGCGCCAGCCCTTGTCGACGATCTTGTGGTGGGGTGCGCAGGCGAAGGTGAGGTTGTCGGCGTCGGTTGCCCCGCCGGCGCTCCAGCTGTTGACGTGGTGGACTTCGCACCAGTAGCCGGGTGCGTCGCAGCCAGGGTGCGTGCAGCCGCGGTCCTGTGCGTAGAGCACCACGCGCTGATCCGGTGATGCGATGCGCCGCGTCCTGCCCAGATACAGCGGGCGTTGCGAGTGTTCGTCGAAGACGGCCAGATAATGCCAGGCATGACGGGCCATCCGGATCACGTCGCGCATCGGCAGCACCGTCCCGGCGCCCGTCACCGCGCGCCCCGTGCCGGAATTGAGTTCCTGCAGGGTGGTCGAGACGATTACGGTCACTGGTAGTCCGTTATGCACGCCGAGCTTCGGGTCGCCGAGCCGAGCGCGAATGATGGCATTGATCGCGTCGTGCTGCCGCTGGGCAGTGCTGCGGAGGTCGCGGCTCGCGGACTCCTCGCTTGGTACGCCGTCGGTGCAGGGAACCTCATCGTCGGGGTTGCACATGCCCGGAGCGGCAAACCGCGCCAGCCACGCGTCCAGGTTGGCGCGCAGTTCCGGCGATGCCACCAGCTTCCCGATGCTCATCCCGTCGGCCCGCTGGCCACACCAGGCGAAGCCGCGCTGACGGGCGCGGTGGTTGTCGGAGAACTTTCCGTCGGGGTTGATCCGCAGCGCGTAGCTGTGCGCGAGCTTCTCCAGCTGTTCGGGACGCAACTCCGTAGCCTTGCGGGCCAGGAATCGCTCGGCCTGCGTAACCGTGTCAAGCGGAGTGTCCTCCGGGAGGTCGCGGAAGAACCGTTGAATCACCCGCAGGTGCTGGCCGTCGAGCAGGCCCTCGCGCCACACCTCGGCGGTCGCGGGCAATTCCGGTGGCAACTCTGCACCCGTCAGGGTCAATCGCCGGGACAGCTGCTTGACGTCGCGCAGCCGGCGCAACGCCTCGGCGCAGCTGATCCGCAACCAGTCGGCGACGACCTTGTGTACCGGGCCTCCGACGGCAGCCGGATCTTCCTCATCCAGGCTGGCGATCACGTCGTCGATCCAGGCGAGCTGCCGCCGGCGCGAGGTCTCCATGCGCTCCAGAGCGCGCAGCCGCACGACCGGGGTGAGCGCGGGGAGATTCAGCGCGAGCAGCCCCGCGTCGGCCTCGTCCCACGCGTCGAACACTGCCGCTACGTCCGCCGGCACGTCCGCCGGCACGTCCGCCGGCATGTCCGCCAGCATGCCCGTCGGCATCTGTATCGAATACATGTTCGAATAATAAGCCGACTCGCGGACACCGGCCATGGTCAAGAGCGGTAGCTGTGGATGAAAGCGCAACTGTGGATAACTTCCATCGCGTCGGCCCCGGTCTAGGGTGTCAACCATGCGAGTGGGCGTGCTGGGATCGAAGGGAAAGGTGGGGTCGACGATGGTCGGGGCGGTCCGAGCCGCCGAAGACCTGACCCTGTCCGCCGAGGTGGACGCCGGTGACCCGCCGAGCCTGTTGACCGACGGCGACACCGAGGTGGTGATCGACTTCACCCACCCCGACGTGGTGATGGGCAACCTGGAGTTCCTGATCGCCAACGGAATTCATGCGGTGGTGGGGACCACCGGCTTCACCGAGGAGCGACTCGAGCAGGTGCGGTCGTGGCTGGCCGGGTCGCGCACGGCCGTCATGATCGCCCCCAACTTCGCCATCGGCGCGGTGCTGTCGATGCACTTCGCCAGGCAGGCGGCGCCGTACTTCGAGTCGGCGGAGGTGATCGAGTTGCATCACCCGCAGAAGGCCGACGCCCCGTCGGGAACCGCGGCCCGAACGGCGAAGCTCATCGCCGAGGCCCGCCACGGCATGCCGCCCAACCCCGATGCCACCACCACCGGCCTGCCCGGCGCTCGCGGGGCCGACGTCGACGGGATCCCGGTGCACTCCGTGCGCCTGGCCGGACTGGTCGCCCACCAGGAGGTGCTGTTCGGAACGGTGGGGGAGACGCTGACGATCCGTCACGACAGCCTGGACCGCACGTCGTTCGTACCTGGCGTGTTGTTGGCGGTCCGGCGCATCGCGGAACGCCCCGGTCTCACGGTGGGTCTGGAACCGCTGCTCAACCTGTGAGGAATCGGACGGTGGCGAATCGGACGCTGCGCACCGCGGTGCTGATTGCCTTCATGTGTGTGGCACTGCTGGTGTACGTCTTTCTGTTGGGGCGCATGGCAATTACTCTCATCGAGTCGGGCCGGTCCGCCACGGTGGGCCTGGGCCTCGCGGTGCTGATCATGCCCGCCATCGGGCTGTGGGCGATGGTCGCGACGCTGCGAGCCGGATTCGCCCACCAGAGGCTGGCCGACCTGATCGCCTCGGACGGAATGGAACTCGACACCAGCGCGCTACCGAGACGGCGGTCGGGCCGTATCGAACGAGATGCGGCGGACGCCTTGTTCGCCGCCGTACGCACCGAGGTGGACACCGATCCCGACGACTGGCGCGCCTGGTATCGGCTGGCCCGGGCCTACGACTACGCGGGCGATCGGCGCCGCGCGCGGGAAGCGATGGGGACGGCTGTGCGGATCCAGAGGCGACCGTGACCACAACGCCAATAACCAAAATGCTGTTGATCATCCACCACACACCGTCGCCGCACTGCCAGGAGATGTTGGAGGCGGTGGTGGCCGGCGCGACCAACCCCGATATCGCGGGCGTGGAGGTGGTGCGCCGACCGGCGCTCACGGTGTCGCCGGTCGAGATGCTGGAGGCCGACGGCTACGTGCTGGGCACGCCAGCGAACCTCGGGTACATTTCGGGCGCGCTCAAGCACGCGTTCGACTGCGCCTACTACCAGCTTCTCGACGCTAGCAGGGGTCGTCCGTTCGCTGCATACGTGCACGGCAACGAGGGCACTGAGGGCGCAGAGCGCAGTCTGGCCGCGATCACGACGGGGCTGGGCTGGGTGCCGGTCGCCGAACTGGTCGTGGTGGCAGGCAAACCGGGCAGGAGCGACATCGAAGCGTGCTGGAACCTCGGCGCCACGGTCGCCGCGACGCTTATGGACTGAACGTCCTAGCGGTGCAACGACTTAGAGATGCCGCGGCATGAACGCCTCGGCTGGTTGGGCCAGGGCCAGCGCCGAGCTGGTGCCGAACGGCCCGTGCCGGTCGAACAACGTTGCGCTCCCAGTGGCCACACCGGCCGTCCCGTAGTGGCTGTGCGCGGCCAACCCGACGTACTCGCCGTCGGGCAGCCGGCTCGCGGTGACGGTGTAGTCGGCGTTGATGAACCGCAAACCGCTGTCGCCCCAATTGGTGAGGGCACTCGTGACATCACCGACGAACGCCAGGCGGACGAAGGGCGTGAGAGGGTGCCCGTTCACCATGGGGCGAAAGGTCCGCGTCCACGCGAACTTCTGGGATTCGCCCTGCTGCCACTCGGCCATGCCGAGGCTGGGTTTCCCGATGTCGGCACCGTAACTCCAGATGAAAAATGGCATGTCTGCAGGGAACCCGTCGGTGTCGGCCGGAATCGGGGGCATCTCCACCGACGCGGACCACACCCGCGTGTCGGGATGCTCGCCGCGGCGCAGGAAGAGCGCGGCGGCGCGTGCGACGGTCTTGCCGTGCTGCTCGAGTGTGGCGTCGACGAGCTTGATGCGCCGGCCCTCCCGCTGCACCGAGACCCGAATCTGCACCGGCTCGATCGGCACCGGACGCAGCAGGTCGACTGTGAGGCGGGCCGGCTGGAAGTCGGGTTCGATACCGGATTGTTCGATCCCCCAGGCCAGCACGCCGCCCACGATCTGGCCGCCCATCAACGCGCCCCAGGGTCCCCGCGTCATCGAGCTCGGGACCAAGGAGTCGCCGTCGACGGTGAAGTACGCCTCGGGCATGATGGCGGAATCCTTGATCGTCACCGCAACACCATAGGCGGCGGTGCCGGTACTGCACAGAAGGCACAGGCATATGACTTCACTGGACCTCACCGGCCGAACCGCGATCATTACGGGCGCTTCGCGCGGAATCGGGCTGGCGACGGCGCAACAGCTGGCGGCCGCGGGCGCCAACGTCGTCCTCACCGCTCGCACACAGGAGGCAGCGGAACAGGCTGCGCAGGTGGTCGGGCAGGCTGTCGGCGTCGGCGCGCATGCGACCGACGAGGAGGCCGCCCGCCGCTGCGTGGAACTCGCCCTCAAGCGTTTCGGCAGCATCGACATCCTGGTCAACAACGCCGGCACTAACCCGGCGTTCGGCCCGCTGATCGACCAGGACCACGCCCGGTTCTCGAAGATCTTCGACGTCAACCTGTGGGCCCCGCTGCTGTGGACCTCACTCGTCGTCAAGGCCTGGATGGGTGAGCACGGCGGCGCAGTGGTCAACAACACCTCGATCGGCGGCATGCACCAGTCGCCCGGCATGGGCCTGTATAACGCGACGAAGGCGGCGCTGATCCACGCGACCAAGCAGTTGGCGCTCGAACTGTCACCGAAGGTCCGCGTCAACGCCATCGCCCCGGGCGTCGTTCGCACGCGGCTGGCCGAGGCGCTGTGGAAGGACAACGAAGATCCGCTCGGGTCGGCGATCGCGCTCGGGCGCATCGGTGAGCCCAGCGACGTAGCGAACGCAGTCGCCTTCCTGGTGTCAGATGCGGCGAGCTGGATCACCGGCGAGACGATGGTGATCGACGGCGGCCTGCTGCTCGGCTCGGCGCACGGGTTTCGCGGCGGCGACGGACGATGAGCGCGGCCGACGTGGACGCCCGGGTCACGGAGTTGCTCGCCGAGCACGACCCCGTCACCAGCGACTCGCGCGAGTTCCTCGGCGCGCAGTACGACGCCGGCCTGGCCTGGGTGCACCTCCCGTTGGGTTTCGGCGGGCTGGGCCTGCCGCGAACCGCCCAGGAGCGGGTGGACGCGCGGCTGGCCGCAGCGGGGGCGCCGGTGGGCGGCACTACTAAGAACTTCATCGGTATGGGAATGGCGGCGCCGACCATTGCGGCGTTCGGCACCGACGAGCAGAAGCGAAAGTTCCTGCGCCCGTTGTTCACCGGCGAGCAGGTCTACTGCCAGCTGTTCAGCGAACCGGGAGCCGGATCGGATCTCGCGGGGGTAGCCACCCGCGCGGTACGCGACCCACACAACCCCGACGAGTGGATTGTCAACGGGCAGAAGGTGTGGACGTCGATGGCGCAGCACGCGCAGATGGCCATCCTCGTCGCCCGCACCGACCCGACTGTGCCCAAGCACGCCGGGCTGACGTACTTCCTGTGCGACATGACCCAACCGGGGGTCGACGTCCGGCCGCTGCGCCAGATCACCGGCGAGGCCGAATTCAACGAGGTGTTTCTCACCGACGTTCGGGTGCCCGACGCGAACCGGCTCGGCGCCGAGGGGGGCGGGTGGCGGGTCGCGACCACCACGCTGAACAACGAACGGGTCGCCATTGGTGCCCGGTCCGGTGTGCCGCGCGAAGGCGGGATCATCGGCAAGGTCGCCGAGGCCTGGCGTGACAAGCCGGAGCTGCGCAACCCCGCGATGCACGACGAGCTGATGCGGCTCTGGGTCGACGCCGAAGTGCTCCGCTTGGCCGGTGAACGGCTGGGTCAACAGGCCAGCGCCGGTGAGCCCGGACCCGAAGGCGCCGGGATGAAGATTGCGTTCGCCCGCCTCGCGCAAGCCATCTCGGGCTTCGATATCGAGTTGCAGGGCGAGTCCGGGCTGCGCTACGACGATTGGGCGATGCGCAGAACCGAGGTCGTAGACATGATCGGTCGGGAGCCGGGCTACCGGTACTTGCGGGCCCGCGGCAATTCGATCGAGGGCGGCACCTCGGAGATCCTGCGCAACACGATCTCCGAGCGGATCCTCGGACTGCCAGGCGAACACCGCGTCGACAAGGATGTCGCCTGGAAGGACCTGACCCGATGAGCATCGGTGACTTGCTGTACTCCGACACCGAGGACGCACTGCGCGACGGCGTGCGTCGCCTGTTCGCCGACCGATGCCCGCCGGAACAGGTGGTCCGCGTCTATGACCCCGAGCCGCCGGACTTCACCGCCCTGTGGCGGACACTGGCCGCCGACCTGGGAGTGGCCGGGCTGTTGGTTCCCGTGAAGCTCGGCGGCGCGGGCGCCGGGCCGCGGGAGGCTGCGGTCGTCATGGAGGAGATCGGCCGCGCCGTCGCGCCGGCGCCGTTCCTGTCCAGCGCGGTTCTGGCGACGGTCGCGCTGGTGAGCGCAGGGGACATCGAGACCGTGTCGGCGCTCGCCGCCGGCCAGCTGACCGCGGCGTTGGTGGTGCCGCTGTCCATCGCGCCGGGTGATCACGTCGCGGGGGTGAGCCGCGGTGCCGACGGGCTGACCGGATTGGTCACCAGCGTCGCCGGCGCGGCGCAGGCTGACGTGCTGGTGGTGCCCGTCGCCGGGGTCGATGGACTCGAGTTGCACACCGTTTCGAGCGCCGCGCCCGGGGTCGAGGTGTCCCCGCTGCGGTCGCTTGACATGACGAGACCGATCGCGGACGTGCTGTTCTCGTCAGCGGCCTCCGCACGGGTGGGGTCGGCGGAGGGGCCGATCGCCGCCGCGCTGGAAACCGGGGCCGCGATGCTTGCCTCGGAGCAACTGGGTGT
>CAZZHX010000013.1:21942-23238 GCA_964653535.1 uncultured Mycobacterium sp.
GTGTCGCGCGCTGGTGTTTCGACACGACGCTGGCGTATGCGAAACAACGCACGCAGTTCGGCCGTCTGATCGGCTCGTATCAGGCGATCAAACATCGGCTGGCCGACCTCTGGTTCGAGGTGGGTGCGGCCACCGCGGCCGCGCGGCACGCCGCCGACGCTTGCGCCAGGGGCGATGACGCGAGCGTCGCCGCTGCCGTCGCCCAGGCCTACTGCAGCGGCGTCGCCGTGCACGCCGCCGAGGAATGTGTACAGCTGCACGGCGGCATCGGCATGACGTGGGAGTATCCAGCGCACCTGTATCTCAAGCGAGCCAAGAGCGATCAGCTCGCCCTCGGCACCGCCTACCGGCACCGCGCCCGTCTGGCCGAGTTGATCGATCTGCCCGCGAGTTAGGCCCCGACTCAGATACCCGGCGTCGGCAGCGTCGCCCCGAACAGTTCCGTCATCGCCGTCCAGTGCCGCTCGGCGGAGGCGGCGTCGTAGGACGTGTTGTCTGGAACCGCAAATCCGTGCGCGGCCGAATACCACTCGAGGGTGTGCGCCACACCGGCCGCCGTCAGCGCCTTGCCCAACTGTTCGGCGTGCTCAGGCGTGAATGACGCGTCATTCTCGGCCCCGCCCAGGTACACCGTGGCGGTCATCCGGTCGGCCAGCAGGTGCGGGCTGTCCGCGCTGTCCGTCACCAGGCCGCCGCCGTGGAACGACGCCGCCGCGACGACGCGGTCCGGGAGTCGGCCGGCCACGATCACCGAGGCCCGCCCGCCCATGCAGTAGCCGCAGACGCCGAATCGGTCGCCGGACACCTCCGGCCGGGAGGCCAGATAGTCGAAGAACGCGCCGGCGTCGGCGACCATCCTGTCCGGGGTGATGCTGCCGATCATCGCGAACAGCCGCTGGCGCTCCTCGGCGTTGCCGAACACATTCCTCATGTCGAACGGTGCCCAGGCGCCGCTGCGGTAGTAAACATCGGGCAGTAGCACCGCGTAGCCGAATCCGGCCAACTTGGCCGCCATCTGATCGAAGGTGTCCCGCACGCCGCCGGCGTCGCAGTACATGACCACACCGGGCCAGGGGCCGGACCCCTCGGGGGTGAACAGGCTGACGGGGCAGGTGCCGTCGGGGGTGGTGACGGTGTCGGTGATCTGGGGCATGGCCTCCGTTGTACTCCAAGCGCGTCGCCGCCGCTTCGCCGCGCTTGCGATCGCCGCGGGATGTGATGGCGGCGACCCGCTGCGCCCGGCTTCGCCGCGCTTGCGATCGCCGCGGGATGTGATGGCGGCGACCCGCTGCGCCC
>CAZZHX010000013.1:23338-28002 GCA_964653535.1 uncultured Mycobacterium sp.
GGCTTCGCCGCGCTTGCGATCGCCGCTAAGCTAGCCGCGTGTCGTCGCCGATCCCGACCCCCTACGAGGACCTGCTGCGCCTGGTACTTGAGCGGGGCGCGGTCAAATCTGACCGCACCGGTACCGGCACCCTCAGTTTGTTCGGCCAGCAGTTGCGCTACGACCTGTCGGCGGGCTTTCCGCTGTTGACCACCAAGAGGGTTCACTTCAAGTCGGTGGTGTACGAGCTGCTGTGGTTTCTGCGTGGCGACTCTAACGTGGGCTGGCTGCAGGAGCACGGTGTCACGATCTGGGATGAGTGGGCCAGTCCCACAGGTGATCTCGGGCCTATTTACGGCGTGCAGTGGCGATCTTGGCCGGCCCCGAGCGGTGAGCGCATTGACCAGATCAGTGCCGCTCTAGAGTTGCTGCGCACCGAGCCGGACTCACGCCGCATCATCGTCTCGGCATGGAACGTCGGCGAGATCCCGCACATGGCGCTGCCGCCGTGTCACGCCTTCTTCCAGTTCTACGTGGCCGATGGGCGGCTGAGTTGCCAGCTCTACCAGCGCAGTGCAGACCTTTTCCTAGGCGTGCCGTTCAACATCGCCAGCTACGCGCTGCTCACCCATATGATGGCCGAGCAGGCCGGCTTGTCGGTTGGCGAATTCGTCTGGACGGGCGGCGACTGCCACATCTACGACAACCACGTCGAGCAGGTTCGCCTCCAGCTGGGCCGCGAACCGCGGCCCTATCCGCAACTCTGCCTGGCGCACCGGGATTCCCTCTTCGACTACGCCTACGACGACGTCGTCGTGACGAACTACGATCCGCACCCGGCGATCAAAGCCCCCGTCGCGATATGACGCGTGCCGATGGCGATGGGCCGGAGGGGGTGGGTCTGGTATGGGCCCAGTCGCCGTCCGGGGTGCTCGGCCGCGGCGGTGACATCCCCTGGCGGGTACCCGAAGACCTGACCCGCTTCAAAGAGGTGACGCTGGGGCATACCGTCATCATGGGCCGGCGCACCTGGGAGTCGCTGCCGCCGCGGGTCCGGCCGCTGCCGGGTCGCAGGAATATCGTGCTGTCCCGCCAGCCCGACTTAGTGGCCGAGGGGGCCGAGGTGGTCGGCTCGCTGGAGGCGGCACTGGCCAGCTGCCGATCGGAGCCGGAGATCTGGGTCATCGGCGGCGAGCAGGTCTATCTCCTGGCGCTGCCGTACGCCACGCGGTGCGAGGTCACCGAGGTGGACATTGACCTGTTGCTCGACGACGACGACGCGGTGGCGCCCCAGTTGGATTCCGCGTGGCGCGGCGAGGCGCACGAGTGGCTGGTTAGCAGCACGGGGCTGCGCTACCGATTCCACACCTACCATCGGCGGTGAGCCTCCCGGGGCCACGGTAAAGTTCGCTGATCGGGGAATCGGCCCGTCGGGCCATCCCATTGTCCAGGAAAGGGAATGAGCCGTGGCCGCCGAAGCTGGAAAGACTTTCTCGCGCTCGTTCAGGGGCTATAACCCGGGCGCCGTCGACACCCAGATTGAACTCCTGACCACCAAGCAGCAGCTGCTGATCGACGACGTCGGGAGCCTCAGAGCTCGACTGGAGGCATCCGCCGACGAAGCGGCCGCTCTCCAAAAGGAGGTCGGGGTCCTCACCGACACCTCACCCTCGCCCCACGCGGCGCAGAAGCGGATGGCGCAGATGCTGCGCCGCGCCGTCGACGAAGTCTCGGAGATGCGGGCCGAGGCGCGCGCCGAGGCGGATGCGCTGATCGCCGAGGCCGACGCAGAGATCCAGGCCGAACAGCAGAAACACGAGAAGCTGTTGGCGGACATGGCCGCCCGGTTGAAGGACCAAGAAACCCACTACGCGGAAACCGGGGAGAAGCTCGAGGCCGAGCTGACCGCCTTGCGTGCTGAGAAGGAAGCGGCTATCGAGGAGGCGTGGCAGAAGGCTGTGCAGGAGCGTGAACAGCTGCTCGCGGAGGCCGAAAAGGACTCCGCTCGATTGAGAGAGCAGGCCCGCAGCGAACTGGCGGAGGCGCGCCAGAAGCGGATCAAGATTCTCGAGCAGCTCATGGGTGCCCACCGGGACCTGGAATCGGTTCCGGCCGATCTCGAGTCGGCCCACCAGGAGCAGGCGAGTCCGCAGGAAGTGAACGAGGCGGAAGAAGCGAGCGAGTTAGAGCTGTCCGAAGAGGCGGTCGCCGCTACCTGAGCCGGCGAAGGCTGCAGGTGGCAATCAGGTTCGGTCACCGAAGCCTGAATCGGCAACAGGTAACCTCATCACCGTGAGCACCGCCGGATTCGACGTTCCCGAGCGTTTGGGAACCCTGTTGACCGCGATGGTGACACCGTTCGGCATCGATGGCTCGCTGGACACCACCGCTGCGGCGCGGGTGGCGAACCACCTGGTGGACGCCGGCTGCGACGGCCTGGTGGTCTCGGGCACCACTGGTGAGTCGCCGACGACGTCCGACGACGAGAAGCTCGAGCTGTTGCGGGTGGTCTTGGAGGCCGTGGGCGACCGCGCCCGGATCGTCGCGGGCGCCGGCACCTACGACACGGCTCACAGCGTTCGGTTGGCCAAGGCATGCGCGGCGGAGGGCGCCCACGGGCTCCTGGTGGTGACTCCTTATTACTCGAAGCCGCCCCAGAGCGGGCTGATCGCGCATTTCACCGCGGTCGCCGACGCGACCGACCTGCCGGTGCTGCTCTACGACATCCCGCCGCGCTCGGTGATCCCGATCCTGCCCGACACCATCCGTACTCTGGCGGCTCACCCGAATATCGTCGGCATTAAGGACGCCAAGGGCGACCTGCACGCCGGCGCGGAATTGATGGCCGACACCGGCCTGGCCTTCTACTCCGGCGACGATGCGCTGAACCTCCCGTGGCTGGCGATGGGCGCGACCGGCTTCATCAGTGTGATCTCCCATCTGGCGGCAAGTCAGCTCCGAGACTTGTTGTCGGCATTTGCGTCCGGGGATGTCGCGACCGCACGAAAGATCACGGTCAATCTCGCCCCGCTGTGCAACGCGATGGGCCGACTGGGTGGGGTGACGCTGTCCAAGGCGGGTCTGCGACTGCAAGGTCTCGACGTCGGTGAGCCCCGGCTCCCTCAGATGCCGCCAACCCCAGGACAACTCGACGAATTGGCCGCCGATATGCGCGCGGCCGCGGTACTCAGGTGAGCCGACAAGAGAGCCGGACAGTGGCCCGAACATGGATCTAGACCTCACACCACCGGGGCCGCTGGCTCCCGGTGGCCTGCGGGTTACCGCGCTGGGCGGGATCGGCGAAATCGGCCGCAATATGGCAGTTTTCGAGCACCTCGGCCGGTTGCTGATCATCGACTGCGGGGTCATGTTCCCGACCCACGACGAACCCGGTGTCGACCTGATCCTGCCGGACCTGCGTCACGTTGAGGACCGACTGGACGACGTCGAGGCGCTGGTGCTGACCCATGCGCACGAGGACCACATCGGCGCCATTCCGTTCCTGCTCAAACTGCGGTCGGACATCCCGATCGTCGGCTCCAGGTTCACGCTGGCGCTGGTTGCCGCGAAGTGCCGCGAGCACCGCATCAAGCCGGTGTTCCAGCAGGTCGCCGAGGGCGAGCGCACCACCCACGGCGTCTTTCAATGCGAATACTTCGCGGTCAACCACTCGGTCCCGGACGCGCTGGCCATCGCGGTCCACACGGGCGCGGGAACCGCCTTGTTCACCGGCGACATCAAACTGGACCAGCTGCCGATGGACGGCCGTCCCACCGATCTGCCCGGGATGTCGCGGCTCGGTGATGCCGGGGTGGATCTGCTCCTGTGTGACTCGACGAATGCGCAGGTCCCCGGCGTGGGTCCCTCGGAGAGCGAAGTGGGCCCGGCCCTGCACCGGCTCATCCGCGGTGCCGACGGCCGGGTGATCGTGGCGTGCTTCGCTTCCAATGTCGACCGGGTGCAGCAGATCGTCGATGCCGCGGTGGTTCTGGGCCGGCGGGTGTCGTTCGTCGGGCGATCCATGGTGCGCAACATGGGCATCGCGCGGGACCTGGGTTTCCTGAAGCTGGCCGACTCCGACCTGCTCGACATCGCCGCTGCCGAGATGACGGCGCCCGAGCAGGTGGTGCTGATCACCACCGGCACCCAGGGCGAACCCATGTCGGCCCTGTCGCGCATGTCGCGTGGCGAGCATCGCAGCATCACGCTGACAGCGCGCGACCTGGTGATCTTGTCGTCGTCGCTGATACCCGGTAACGAGGAAGCCGTCTACGGGGTGATCGACGCCCTGGCCAAGATCGGCGCCCGTGTCGTGACGAACCAGCAAGTTCGCGTGCATGTGTCGGGTCACGCGTGCGCGGGCGAATTGCTCTTTCTCTACAACGGCGTGCGGCCCCGCAACGTGATGCCGGTGCACGGGACTTGGCGGATGCTGCGGGCGAACGCCAAGCTGGCGGCGCGGGCCGGGGTGCCCGAGGAGTCGATCGTGGTGGCCGAGAACGGCGTCAGCGTCGACCTGGTTGGTGGGCGGGTTTCCATCGCCGGGGCAGTGCCGGTCGGCAAGATGTTCATCGACGGCCTGATCACCGGCGACGTCGGCGATATCACCTTGGGGGAGCGGCTCATCCTGTCGTCGGGCTTCGTCGCTGTCACGGTGGTCATCGGCCGCGGTACCGGGCGTTCCG
>CAZZHX010000014.1:0-27411 GCA_964653535.1 uncultured Mycobacterium sp.
CCGTCTCGCCGGCGCGTTCGTGCCGGCGCTGGCGCTCGATGGTGGCGAAGTAGAACGCGAGCGCGAACGCGAAGCTCGTGAAAAGGCTCGACACGAAGAACAACCAGGGCCGCCGCAGCCCCCGCCGGTACCCGTCGACGATGGTGAAGATCGGCAGCAGAACGACATTGGCGATGATGTAGTCCTGACTGCCCGAACTGGCGGCCGGGTTGGTGAACATCAGGCGGATGAAGTCGGCCCAGCTGCCGGGGCCCCAGATCGGGTTGGTCGATCCGTGCGTGTACTGCTGCACGAAGTGGATGTTGAACCACCAGCCCAACACGACCGACGCGATCCCAGCGACGTAGTAGACGGATTCGAGCGGCGATAGGAACGGCCCACCAGAGGGCGTCGCGTAGACGGCTCGGTTCGACGCGATGATCCATCCGACGACGGCGAGACCGAGTGTTGCATGTACCAGAAGTGACACCATGGGCGCAGTCTCACCGCCAGCGACCGGTTTTGTCAATAATGACAGAACGAGTTTGTGGGGTACTTTGTCGCCATGGTCCGGCCGGCGCAGACCGCGCGCAGCGAACGCACCCGAGACGCCCTCGTCCAGGCCGCCTCCGTGCGATTCTTGGCCCAGGGCGTCGAGGACACCTCGGCCGAGCAGATCGCGTCGGACGCCGGGGTGTCGCTGCGCACCTTCTACCGACACTTCTCGTCCAAACACGACCTCCTGTTCGCCGACTACACCGGACTCACCTGGTTCCGGGCGGCACTCGACGCCCGACCCGACGACGAAACCGTCATCGACTCGGTGCAAGCCGCGATCTTCGCGTTCCCGTATGACGTTGACGCCGTGACGAAGATCGCCGCACTGCGGGTCGGCGAGCTCGAGCCCGTCCGGATCGTTCGTCACATCCGAGACGTGCAGGCCGATTTCGCCGACGCGGTCGCTGCACAGCTGCAACGACGCGGGGGCCCGGCGGATGGCACACCGGACGCGCGCCTGCACACGGCGGTGGTCGCCCGCTGCATCGCGGCCGCCGTGTTCGGTGCGATGGAGGCCTGGATGGTGGGCGGCGACCGGACGCTGGGCGAGTTGGCGCGGGTCTGCCACGTCGCGCTGGAGTCGCTGCGGGCGGGCATCACCGACATCTGGATTCCCCAGTCGTTTCGTCATAATTGACAAAACTTGTCACCCATGCCACCCTGCCCTTCGGAGGGCCGGGACATGACTGAAGGCAAGACCGACTACGACGCGATCGTCCTCGGCGCCGGGCACAACGGGTTGGCGGCGGCGGTGATGCTGCAGAAGGCCGGCCTGCGGACCATCTGCCTTGATGCCAAGCTCTACGCCGGCGGGATGGCATCCACGGTGGAACTGTTCGACGGGTACCACTTCGAGATCGCCGGCTCGGTGCAGTTCCCGACGTCGGCCGAGGTGGTCAGGGAACTGAGCCTGGACACCCTCCCCACCCTCGACCTGGACGTGATGTCGGTGGCGCTGCGCGGCGTCGGCGACGACCCGATGATCCAGTACAGCGACCCGATCAAGCTGTTCACCCACCTCAACGAGGTGCACGGGTCGGACGCCGTCAACGGGATGGTCGGCCTGATGGCCTGGAGCCAGGCGCCTACCCGGGCTCTGGGCCGGTTCGAGGCCGGCACACCCCCGAAGACCTTCGACGAGATGTACGCCTGCGCCACCAACGAATTCGAGCGCTCGGCCATCGACGACATGCTGTTCGGCTCGGTCACCGATGTCCTGGACCGCTACCTGCCCGACCGCGAGAAGCACGGCGCGCTGCGCGGCTCGATGACCGTCCTGGCCGTCAACACGCTCTACCGCGGGCCGGCCACGCCGGGCAGCGCGGCGGCGCTGGCGTTCGGGCTCGGCGTTCCCGACGGCGACACCATGCAGATGAAGAAGCTGCGCGGCGGTATCGGCACCCTCACGTCGCACCTGCGCCAACTGCTGGAAAGCCACGGCGGTGAGGTGCGGTTGCGGACCACAGTGACTCAGATCCTGGTCGCCGACGGGCGCATCGGCGGCGTACGCACCGAGGCCGGGGACACCCTCACCGCCCCGGTCGTCGTCTCCGCGATCGCGCCCGACGTGACGATCACCGAACTGATCGACCCCGCCGCCCTGTCCGACGACATCCGCGCGCGCTACGCGGGAACCGACCACCGCGGCAGCTACCTGCAGATGCACTTCGCCCTGGACGAGGCACCGGAGTTCATCGCGCCCTACGAGGTGCTCAACGAGCCGGCGATGCAGGCGTCGATAGGTCTGTTTTGCACGCCCGAGGAGGTGCAGCGGCAGTGGGAGGACTGCCGCCGCGGGATCGTTCCGGAGGATCCGACGATGGTGCTGCAGATCCCGTCGCAGAACGATCCCGACCTGGCGCCCGAGGGGAAGCACGCCGCGTCGGCGTTCGCGCTGTGGTTCCCGATCGAGGGTGGCCACGACTCCGGAGACTACGGGCGGGCAAAGGTCGAGATGGGTCAGCGGGTCATCGACAAGGTCACCCGCCTGGCGCCGAACTTCGAACGCAGCATCACCCGGCACACCACCTTTACGCCCCGGCACATGGGCGTGATGTTCGGGGCGCCGGGCGGCGACTACTGCCACGGGCTGTTGAACTCCGACCAGATCGGCCCCAACAGGCCGGGACCGACGGGCTTCCTCGGCCAGCCCCTCCCGATAACGGGGCTCTACCTGGGTAGCGCCGGTTGCCACGGCGGGCCTGGGATCACGTTCATTCCCGGTTACAACGCCGCGCGCCAAGCGCTCGCCGACCGGGCCGGCTGACGCGAGATCCGGCGCAGCTCACAGCGACGGCCGCTAGGCTAGCGGAGACCCGTCAGGAGGTGGTGATGCTAGTCGGGCCGCTGGACGTCTCCACGGTCAACGAGTGGGCGCTGGCTCCCGGCGCGCTGGTCTCCTGGCATGCGTCCCCCGCTTCGCTGGCCAAGGCCGCCGAGGCGCCCGTGAGTATCGTGCCGCCCAGTTACGTTCAGGCCCGTCACCTTCGGGGGTTCCGCGAGCAGGCCGCCCGGGGGTTCGACCATTCCCGGCTGCTGATCGCGTCCAACGAGGTCCCCGGCCGCTGCGATGTGCGGGCCATGACCTACGTGATCAACCGCCACCTGCGGCGGCACGAAACCTACCGCAGCTGGTTCGAATACCACGACCCCGACCACATGGTCCGGCACACCCTCGCCGACCCAGCCGACATCGAGTTCGTCCCCACCGAGCGCGCAGAGCTGACCACCGCGGAGTTGCTGCGGTACATCGTATCGGTGCCGGATCCCCTGCACTGGGACTGCTTCGGCTTCGGGATCATCCAGCGACCCGACCATTTCACCTTCTACGCCAGCATCGACCATCTGCACGCCGACGGGCAGATCGTCGGCCTGGGGCTGATGGAGTTCCAGACCATGTACGCCGGGATCGTGACCGGCAAGCCGCCGATCGGGCAGCCGAAGCCCGGAAGCTACGACGACTACTGCGTCCGACAGCGCGAGTACACCCGGGCACTCACCGCGGATTCGCCGCAGGTGCGGACCTGGATCGACTTCGCCGAGGCCAATGACGGGACCTACCCCAGGTTTCCGCTGCCGCTGGGCGACGAGTCCGTGCCCTGCGGCGGCGACCTGATGACGATGACGCTGATGGATGCAGGCCAGACCGAGCAATTCGAAACCGCCTGCGTGGCCGCAGGCGCCCGTTTCATCGGGGGCATGTTCGCCTGCATTGCCCTCGCGTTGCACGAATTAGCAGGTAATGAAACATATTTCGGGATCACCCCCAAGGACACCCGCACCCTGGCCGACTTGGCGACCCAGGGCTGGTTCACCGGCCACATCCCGATCACCGTGGCGGTGGCCGGGTCCTGCTTCAATGCCATCGCGCGCGACGCACAGGCGTCGTTCGACTCAGGAACGGACCTGGCGCAGGTGCCCTTTGAACGCGTCGTGGAATTGGCGCCGTCGCTGAGCAACCCGCCGCCGCTGTTCTCCCTGGTGAACTTCTTCGACGCCCAAGTGGCCCCGCTGTCGATGCTGGGCAGAGTTCTCGAGGGCCATACCGTCGGCGCCCACAGCGATGGCAGGCTCACCTACCCGCTGAGCACGATGGTGGGCCGTTTCGAGCAGACGGCGGCCGGTGTGTTGTTTCCCGACAACCCACAGGCTCGCGACTCCGTCACCCGGTATCTGAGCGCGCTAAAATCGGTATGCATGCGCATTGCCACCGGCGGGGCCGCAGAACGCGAACGGATTGTCACTGATCCCTCCGCACGGACGTTCTCCTAATTTCCGGGCGGTGGTGAATGTCGGGGCAGCGAGAGGGCGCCGGCCGTCTCGGCCGGGACGTTCCGGTGGGGGTATTCGGGTGGTTGGGGCGCCTCATCGCGCGCTGGCCGTGGCTGGTGATCGGCTTCTGGGTCGCCCTCGCAGCGGTGCTGTCGCTGACCGTCCCATCTCTGGAAGACGTCTCCCAGCGGCACCCGGTCGAGTTGCTGCCGGCCGGGGCCCCGGTTCTGGCCGCCACCAAGAAGATGACGGCGGCGTTCCACGAGCCCGAATCGGAGAGTATCGCGGTGATCGTGCTCACCGACCCGAAGGGGCTGAGCCCTGCCGACGAGGGCACCTACAAGAAGCTGGTTGACGCCCTGCGCAGCGACCGCCCCGACATGGTGTCGCTGCAGGACTTCATCTCGGCGCCACCGCTGCGTGACCTGTTGACCAGCAAGGACAACCAGGCCTGGATCCTGCCCATCGGCCTGACCGGGGAACTGGGATCGCCCGAGTCCAAGCACGCATTCGTGCGGGTCTCCGAGCTGGTCAAACACGTAGTCGCGGGCTCCACGCTGACGGCGAACCTGACCGGACCCGCCTCCACCGTCGCCGACCTCAATCTCACCGGTCGGCTGGACAGAACGCGGATCGAACTCGCGATCGTCATCCTGCTGTTCGTCATTTTGCTGGTCGTCTACCGCAACCCGATCACGATGGCGCTGCCGATGGTGATGATCGGGGCGTCCGTGGTGGTCGCCCAACGCCTGGTGGCGCTGGCGGGGCTGGCCGGCCTCGGCGTGGCCAACCAGACCACCATCTTCATGACCGGGATGATGATCGGCGCCGGAACGGATTACGCCGTCTTCCTCATCAGTCGCTATCACGACTACCTGCGTCTGGGCATGGATTCCGATGCCGCGGTCGCCCACGCGCTGACATCCATCGGCAAGGTGATCGCCGCCTCCGCGGCCACGGTCGCCGTCACGTTCCTCGGAATGATCTTCACCCAGTTGGGGCTCCTGCGAAACGCCGGCCCGGTGCTCGGAATTTCCGTGGCCGTGGTCTTCTGCGCCGCAGTGACCCTGCTGCCCGCCCTCCTGGTGCTGGCCGGGCGCCGCGGCTGGATCGCTCCGCGCCGCGACCTCACCCGCCGCTTCTGGCGGAGTTCGGGCATCCGGATCGTGCGCCGGCCGAAGACCTACCTGCTCGCCAGCACGCTCGTGCTGATCATCCTCGCCAGCTGCGCGGGCGTGGCGCACTACAACTACGACGAACGCGCGTCGCTGCCGGCGACGGTCGAGAGCTCGGTCGGGTACGCAGCGCTGGACAAGCATTTCCCCCCCAACCTGATCATCCCCGAATACCTGTTCATCCAGTCGCCGCGCGACCTGCGCACGCCGACGGCGCTTGCCGACCTCGAGCAGATGGCACAGCGGGTCAGCCAGGTGCCCGGCGTCGCCGCCGTCCGGGGCATCACCCGGCCCACCGGCGAATCCCTGGAGCAGGCCAGATTGTCGTGGCAGGCCGGCCAGGTCGGCGACAAGATTGGCGCGGGGTCCCGCCAAATCATCGACCACACCGGAGATCTCGACAAGCTGGCGGGCGGTGCCAACGAACTGGCCGGCAGGCTCGGCGACGTGCGTACCCAGGTCAACCAGGCGGTGTGGGCCATCAGCGGCCTGGTCGACGCGCTGGGCTATCTGCAGAACGCGTTCGGCGGCACCAAAGCACTTGGTGAACTGCAGGGCGCGGAGAAGCTCATCAACGGCATGCGCGGACTGGGCGACGCGATCGGCGCGAACGCCGACTTCATTGCCAACAACTCCGAATGGGCCGCGAAGGTGGTGGAAGCGCTCGACAACAGCCCCATGTGCAACGCCGAGCCGATCTGCATCAACGCCCGCACCCAACTGGCGCAACTGCCCGCCGCGCGCGACGACGGGACGTTCGGCAAGATCGCCGAACTCGCCCGGGAACTGCAGTCGACGCAGGCGGTGCAGACCCTGGCGGCGACGGTGACCCAGTTGCGCCAGTCTCTGGGATCCGCTGTCGGCTCGCTGAATTCGCTGGGCATGGGCACGCCGGGCGGCATCCGAGCGAAGATCAACTTCCTGCAGCAGGGGGCCAAGAGCCTCGCCGACGGCAGCCGTCAGCTATCCGACGGCGTGCAGCAGTTGGTCGACCAGGTCAAGAAACTGGGTTTCGGGCTCGGTGAGGCATCCGCGTTCCTGATGAGCATGAAAAACGACGCGACCACGCCGGCGATGGCCGGGTTCTACATTCCCGCGCAGGTGTTGTCGTACGCAACCGGCAAAGCGGACACCAAGGCGCCGATACCCGGGGAGGTCCGCGATCTGCTGGGCGGTACGGATACCGATGCGCTCAAACAACTTGCCGCCGCCTTCGTTTCAGGCGACGGCCATTCGATGCGGTACCTGATACAAACCACCATCAACCCGTTCAGCACCGCCGCGATGGACCAGGTCGACGCCATCGATGCCGCCGCCCGGGGAGCCCAACCCAACACCGCGCTGGTCGACGCCCACGTGTCGGTGGTCGGGCTGCCCGTCTTTGTGAAGGACACCCGCGACTATTACGGTCAGGATCTGCGGTTCATCATCGTGATGACCATCTGCGTCGTTCTAGTGATCCTGATTGCTTTACTGCGCGCCGTCGTCGCGCCGATGTACCTCATCGGGTCGGTGATCATTTCCTACATGTCTGCGCTCGGCATCGGCGTCATCGTGTTCCAATTCATCCTCGGTGAGGAAATGCATTGGAGCGTGCCGGGTTTGACCTTCGTGATCCTGGTTGCCGTCGGCGCCGATTACAACATGCTGCTCATCTCGAGGTTGCGTGACGAGTCCAAATACGGGATTAGATCCGGTGTCATCCGCACCGTGGGATCAACCGGCGGAGTGATCACCGCGGCGGGGCTGATCATGGCGGCATCGATGTTCGGTCTCGTGTTCTCCAGCCTCCGCAACGTCGTGCAGAGCGGCTTTGTGCTGGGGGCGGGGCTGCTGTTGGACACCTTCCTGCTGCGCACCATCACGGTGCCCGCGATCGCGGTGCTAGTCGGCCGCGCGAACTGGTGGCGGCCGGCCCTGCGGGGCCCGGCGGGCTGGTGGCCTCTGTGGCGGCAGCGCGGCGGAGATCAGCCGCCGAAACGCAAGCGGCTGCTGCCGGATGCAGAGCCCCTGCCGGCCTGGATGGACGATGACGTGATCGGATTCTCGCCGTACGACGGACTCCGCATCTAGAAACCCCTAAAACGAGGGCGGCGCGGACGTCACTTGCCGGTGAGCAGGAACAAGGCGACCATGGGCAGCAACCTGCGGGCCGTGCTGGCGACGGCGACGGCACCGATAGTCGCGGTGGTGGCGCGGACGGGCAGCGAGGCAGCCGTGTAGGCGGTGGGGATATGGGTGACACCGTTGAGGAACTTGATCGGGTCGTGCGCCGGGCCGGGGTCATAGGCCCGGTCGATCAGCGGCCGCAGGGTCGCGTCCATCTGGGGGACCTTCTGGGGTGGCAAGCCGGCGAGGTCGACGAGCGCGCTAACCAGCGGAAGCTCCCGGTTGCGGATGAAATACGTCGTCGTGGCGCCACCCATGCCGTTGGTCGACCTCTTGATGTCCCATGGGGCGACCTTGGACGGGTCGGAGAACGCGGTGGCACTGTGGCCGTAATACCCGGCCGCCATGAAGGCGTTCACGTCGGCCAGTAGGTTGCCCGGGTGGTTGGGCGGGTCGGAGAACGGGTCGTACTGGCCGACGATGTTGATCGTGCGGTATTGGCTCTCCAGCGGGGCGGGAACGGTGTAATCGATGATCGGCACGTGGGCTCCCGGACCAAACATCTTGGTGAGGAGGTTGTTGGGGTCACCGGCCTTGATGAACGTGAGTTCCTCGGCCCGCGGCGCGGTCGGGTCGTGGGCGAGCCGCGCCTGTTCCCGGTCGAGGGCCATCGTTCCCTGTGACAGACCCGCGACCGTGATCGGACCGTCGGTGCTGCGGATCGCCGAGTCGAGGTTGCTGGCGCCGGTGTTCACCGAACTGTTGACGGTCGGTGAATCCCAGCCGGTGATCGGCCAGAAACTCCCCGGGTAGGGGACGATGCGCCGGACCGCGTCGGGGCTGTAGTAGTTGGCGTCGATCAGCGGCTGCATCTCGGGTTTGAAGTGGTACGTCGCTCTCAGCGGGCCGTAGGGGGACGGCGCGGTGCCGGGCACGATCAGCGCGGTGTCGGCCCACGCCACATCGCCGCCGAAAAATGCGGTGGCCGCCAGCATGACCACCGCGGCGACGCGGGCGAGCACCGTATTCACAAACCCCTCCCCAGAGGCCGGGCTGAATGTGCATTGATGCTACCTGCCGCGCGGACCGATCGCGGGCGGATTGAGACCGGATTCAGGCCGGATTCAGAGGTTGACCAACCCAAGCGTCAGTATCAGGACACCACCCACGGCCACCAGGGCCGCCGCATCCCGGCGGGTGCGGGAACGCAGCCAAGTCTGCAGGCCGGCCATGAACGCCCTCGTCCGCCCCGGCGCGACCAGGTAGCTGATGATCGGCAGCTCCGCCACGGTGAACGCGACGACGTTGAACGCCAGCAGCGCCTGGACCTGCGCGACCGGCGCGGCATGCGAGGCGAGGATCGCGGCCAGCGAGCCCATGTAGTTGGCGGAGGGCAGAGCGGCGCCGAGTCCGCTGATCCCGGTGACGTACAGGGATTCGCCCTGCAGAAAAACGCGCGCGCGGTCGGTGAGGCGCTGCAATCGACTAGCCGTCGGCCGTTCCACCAGGTCGACGCTCCCGACACCGCCCGCGGGGACCTCTGCGGGGACTTCAGCGGCGACCTGTGCGGGAGAGCGGGAGGAAACCTTCTGCGCTGCGGTGCTCACCGACAGCGCGGCGGCAACCAGCAAGACGATCAGCCCGGAGCCGACCTGAACCTGGGCCACGGTCAGATGGCCGACCACCGGGGCGGACCGCAGACCGAACAGTACGACGAAGCCGACTCCGAGACCCATCGTGAAACCACCGCAGAGGAACGCCGCCAGCTGCACCAACGGGCGCCGGCGGTTGAGCAGCAGAACGACCAGTCCCAGCCGGATCGGTTCGAAGATGACCGATCCCGCCAGTATCAGCACGGTCGGCCACATGCAGCGCCACCGTACCGGACCAGCTGCGGCCCTGTCCGGAAAATCGACGATGCCGGCGTCGCGTCGCATCGTCTGTGAAATTCTTGTCAGCAGCCTGCAACCACTCCGTAACACGCCGAAATAGCGGCCGCGACCGCCCCGCGAGCCGGTTAAGCTCATGGTATCCCGCCACAGTCCGTCGGGCCCGGAATTTCGCCGGAAAACGGTCCCATCGCGGGTTCCGAGGCGCACACTGTTCGGGGCGCGCGTTCTGCAGCGAGGACGCAAAGACCACACGGGAGGGGGCGAGTAGGACGAGTGTTCGGCATCACAACGCTCAACGACTGGAATCCTGACCCGGGCCCTGTCATCTGTTGGCACGCCTCACCCGCGGCGAAAGCGGTCGCGCAGGAGGCGCCCGTCAGTGCGGTGCCGCCGAGCTACCAGCAGGCCCAGCACCTGCGCCGCTACAGCGACCACGTGGCCCGCGGTCTGGACATGTCGCGATTGATGATCTTCACGTGGGACCTGCCGGGGCGCTGCGACGTTCGGGCGATGAACTACGCGATCAACGAGCATGTCCGCCGGCACGACACTTACCACAGTTGGTTCGAGTACCAGGGCCCCGACCATATCGTTCGCCACACCATCGCCGACGCGAGCGACATCGAACTGGCTCCCACCGAGCACAGCGAGATGACGGCGAAGGAATTGCGCGACCATATTTCCGCGCCGCACCCGCTGCAGTGGGATTGTTTCTTCTTCGGGGTCATTCAGGCCGGCGACCACTTCACCGTCTACGCGAGCATCGCCCATCTGTGCGTCGACCCGATGATCGTCGGGGTGTTGTTCCGGGAGATCCACCTGATGTACACCGCCCTGGTGGGCGGGGCCGCACCGGTGGAACTTCCGGCGGCAGGCCGCTACGGCGACTACTGCGTCGAGCAGCGCCGGGAACTCGCCGCGCTGACGCCGGACTCCCCCGCGGTGCGCGGCTGGATCGAGTTCGCCGGCCACAACGGAGGAACGCTTCCCTACTTCCCACTGCCACTGGGTGACCTGTCGGTCCCGTACGCCGGCAAACTCATCGTCGAGACGCTGATGGACGAGAAGCAGACCGACCGTTTCGAGGCCGCTTGCGTTGCGGCGGGCGCCCGCTTCAGTGGTGGCGTGTTCGGTTGCGCCGCCCTCACCGAACACCGGCTGACCGGAGCCGACCGCTTCTCCACGGTCACCACCACCGACACCCGCAAAACCCCGACCGAACTCATGACGACAGGCTGGTTCACCGGACTGGTTCCGGTGACCGTCACATCCACGGAGGTCTTCGAGGATGCAGCGCGCTCGGCGCAGGAGGCCTTCGATTCGGGCATCCAACTGGCCACCGTGCCGTTCGACCGTGTGCTGGAACTGGCGCCGCCCGAGGCCGGGCTCGGCAGGCCACGACCCGGCAACTTTGTCATGTCCTTTCTGGATGCGAGCATCGCACCCCTGTCCGACGTCGCCAACTCCGAAGTGAATTTCCGGGTCTACGACGAGGGTCGGGTGTCCCACCAGGTCTCGATGTGGGTGACCCGGCTCCAACACGAGACCAGGGTCTCGATACTGTTCCCCGACAACCCGGTTGCAGCCGAATCCATCGACCGCTACATGGCGGCCATGAAGGTCACCTACGCCCGGGTCGCCAGCGGCAGGGCGAGTGGCGTCTTCGCGCACTCGCGTGCGCCCCTAAACCCGCTCTAGTAACAACTCGTCGAGCAGTGCGGTGAACTCCGCCGGGCGTTGCGGGGTGAGCGCCGGACTCGGCCACGTCCCCGGCACGTCCAATGTGACCAAGATCGACTTCCACGGCCGGCGCACGTCCAGGGGGAGCCAGCGGCGCAAGTCCGAGCTGCCCCAGATCCGGAATCGCTGCGTGAACAGGCCCAGCCCCTCGGCCTTGTACCCGCGGATCTTGTCCAGCCCGATCACCTTCGACGTGCCAGAGGGAAAGTGGTAGCGGCGCAGCGTGATCGCCACTCGATCCAACTGGACCAGGCCGTCATCGTACGTCCGGTGTTGCGCTTCGGTCATGCGCGACAACTCCGAAGCCGATGGCCGCGTGCGGTCAGGCACCGACCGTCGTCCAATCGCCACTGCCAGCCGTGCAGGTTGCAGGTCAGCGTGTTGCCCTCGATGACGCCGAATTTAGACAAATCGGCTTTGAGGTGTGGGCAGCGACGCTGAATCATCCAGCCGTCCGCTGTGATTGACGCGGAGTCGTCGTGCGTCTCGGCGAACCAGCCGTCGGCGTAGGCGATGCGCTCGTCGGTGAGGCACTTGAAGAAGGTGTACAGGTACTCGTTGTATCCGCCCACCCTCCACGCGTGGAACCGAGTGGATAGGAAAATCGTGTTGACCCAGTCTGGTTCGTGGTCGCGCAGCACGGTGCGGACCAACTCCGGCGCGATCGAAAAGCCGTAGCGGATTTTCTCATCGGGAATCTTGTCGCGCACCGACCGTTTCGGGAAGTCGAGGATCACCGTCTCCGGACCCATCACGAGTTCGACCGCGTAGCCGATCCCGTCGCAGATTTCGTTGCTGTGCAGCATGATCGGTTCGAACAGCGCGCGCAGCGGTTCGAGTAACGGCTCGCCGGTGGCGGGCGCCCAGCCGGCGCGCTCCGCGACGATCACCGGTGCCATCCGCTCTGCGTAGGCGGCGATGTAGTCCGCCTTCCCGGTGGTGAAGATGTCCTCGACGTCGGCGCACGCCGGCGGTGCCCCCAGGTCGCCGAGCGGCGGATGGGTGAGCGAATGCAGCGTGACGCCGGTGAAATCGGCGGTGGATCCGGGCACCATCAGCAGGCCGCCGTCGTGGCCGTTGATGCGCATCTGCTCCAGGAACGCGACCTGGTCGGGAAAGATGTTGGCCGGATCGCCGTTGTCGTCGTTGAGGTAGCGGAGTTCAGGGTCCAAGAAGCACGGCGGGCCCGCCGACGGAATCACCCAGGTAGCCCCCACCTGCGTCACGTACTGGCGGGCGCGGTCCATCCCGCGCTGACGCTTCTGGATGCCGAACGACTCCTTCGCGCGGGCCGGCATGTCGTAGACCGCGGGGTACCAGATCGCGCCGGAGTACTGCAGCATGTGCACGTCGACGCTGCCGAACGCGGCCGTCACCACATCCAGATCCAGCGGCCGGGCGTCGTTCATGTTGAACACGGTCGTGACACCGTCGGACACCACCAGTGCTGAGTCGCCGATCGGGCCGTCGGCGGGCGCCCGCAAGGCGATGATCATGATGTCGAGGTCGCCCTTGGGGCCGCTCACGCGCTGCTTCACCGAGTCGGTGGTCTCGACGAACCGGGTGAAGCCGAGCTTTTCGAGCTCGCGCCTCAGGTCGGCCACGGGGAAGTCGGGCAGCAATACCACCGCATCCTTGTTGACGTGCTCGGCCAGGTTCTTCGGGTCGAAATGGTCGGAGTGCAGGTGCGAGATGTAGAGGTAGTCGCAGGCGCCGAGGGTGTCCCAGTCCAGGGTGCTGTTGTCCGGAAACGGGAACCAGGACGTGAAGTACGCCGGGTTGACCCAGGGATCGCACAGGATGGTGCCCGCGTGGGTCTCAATCAGAAATCCTGCGTGGCCTACGCTGGTGAGCTGCACACATACCTTTCGGCTCCGTCCGACAGTAGACACTTCCGGGCAGAGCCCGGTCTGCTCTACTTTACTATCGGCTCAGCCGACGCGACCCGGCCCGGCCCAGGGAAGAGGCAGCCGTGACGATCACCAACAACGCTTCCGTGCGCCAAGTCTTGGCCATGGTGGTGGCCGACCCGCAGTATCCGGGTCTGGCCCGCCGGCCGGTGCTGTCGTGGCCCCATCTCGGGTTGGTCGTGCTGGCCTACTCCGTGTTCATCACCTCGAGCTGGGCCTATCTGACCGGACACATCCCGTTTCTGGCGATGCTGGCGCTCAACCAGTTCGCCATCTACACCAGTTTCACGCCGTTGCACGACGCGGTGCACGAGGCGGCCTCGCGCAACCACCGCCTCAACAATCTGATCGGAACGGTGTCGGCGTTCATCTTCATCCCCGGCCTGAGCACCACGGTCTACCGCGCCCTGCACATGGACCACCACCGCTGGGTCGGCGACCCCCGCCGCGACCCAGACATCTGGTTCGTGCACGCACCCAAGGTGCTGCTGCCGCTGGTGTGCATGATGCCGGAATGGATCTGGGCGTACTGGTACGCCACGCGGATGTGGCCGACCCGGCCGCGCCGCGAGCGGGCGATGCTGGTGCTGTCCTTCGCGGTGTATCTCGCCGTGCAGGCGGCATTCCTGCTCTCGCCGTACGCGTGGGACTTCGTTCTGGTCTGGCTGATCCCGCAGAAGATCGCGACCATGGTGCTGGTGTACGTGTTCGCCCACATCCAACATCCCGAGGAAGCGAACTGGGAGGAGGCCCCGTTCCAGTCCACCGTCAAAGTCGTCGCCCGACCGCTGTCGAAGGTCTACTGGCTGGGGCAGACCGATCACTGCATGCATCACGCGATGCCCCACATCCCGTATCACCTCTATCACCGGGTGTGGGGTCTGGGTTCGGGGATCCTGACCCGACAGGGCATCCCCGAACGCACCCTGTTCACCGGTCCCGCATCGATCGAGTTGCAGCGCCGGGCCGCCGATACCGTCCTGGCGGCTCGGGTCGTCGAGCGCCACGAGGTCGGCGGTGCCGGCATCGCCACATTCGTTCTGGAGGGTGTCGACGGGCCACTGCCGCCTTTCACCCCGGGTTCGCACATCGAGGTCCACCTCCCCAGCGGCCGGGTGCGGCAGTATTCGTTATGCAACGCCACCGGGCCCGCCTACCAGATCGCGGTCAAACCCGAAGCGGCCGGCCGGGGCGGCTCGGCGGAGGTCCATCGGGTACTGCACCCCGGTGCAGCGGTCACCATCAGCACGCCACGCAACAACTTCGCGTTGATCCCGGCGGATCGCTACGTGCTGGTCGCCGGTGGCATCGGCATCACCCCGTTGCTGTCCATGGCACACCACCTGTGCGCGGCGGGTAAGCCCTTCGAACTCCACGTGTGCGCCCAGGACGCCGACGCCGTCCCGTTCGGCAGCGCGCTGCGGGACCTGCCGTTCGCCGGGGCCATCTCGATCCACCTCGACACCAGCCCCGCCCGTACCTCGCTGTCACCGGCATCAGCCCTGGGCACCTGGCAGACCGGAGCCGAGTTATACCTCTGCGGACCAGCGGGTTTCATGGACTGGGTTACCGACGGCGCGCTCGCCCTGGGCTGGCCGCTGGACACCATCCACCGGGAGTACTTCAGCGCCGGAGTCTATGACATCACCGAAAGCCAGCCGTTCGACGTCATACTCGCCCGGCGCGGGATCACCGTGCACGTCCCGTCTGGTCGGCAGATCCTCGACGTGCTCGAAGAGCACAACATCGCGGTGCCCTGGGCCTGCTCGCAGGGGGTGTGCGGCACATGCGTCACTCCGGTGCTCGCCGGCGAACCCGACCACCGCGATGCCGTCTTGTCCGCCCAGGAGAAGGCCGCCAACTGCTCCATGTGTGTGTGCGTCTCCCGGGCTATATCCCCCACCCTCGTGCTCGACCTGTAGGCACGGGCACCCGACTTCCCCGTGCGCATCGGCGTCGTGTTCCCGCAGACCGAACTCGGTGGCGACCCGGGAGCCATCCGCGCGTACGGGCAGCGCGTCGAGGAACTGGGCTTCACCCACATCCTGGCCTACGACCATGTGCTGGGCGCCGATCCGCAGGTGCACCGGGACTGGAAGGGCCCGTACGACATCGACACGACGTTCCACGAGCCGTTCGTCATGTTCGGCTACCTGGCGGCCGTCACCTCGCTGGAACTGGTCACCGGGGTCATCATCCTGCCGCAGCGGCAGGCGGTGCTGGTGGCCAAGCAAGCCGCCGAGGTCGACCTGCTCACCGGCGGGCGGTTCCGGCTCGGTGTCGGCCTGGGCTGGAACGCCGTCGAATACGAGGCGCTCGGAGAAGACTTCACCAACCGCGGGCGACGCTCCGAGGAGCAGGTCGAGCTCATGCGCCGGCTGTGGACCGAGCGGTCGGTCACGTTCACCGGCAGGCACCACACGGTGACAGGCGCGGGCCTGGCGCCGCCGCCCGTCCAGCGCCCGATCCCGGTGTGGTTCGGTGTCGCATCCGACCGCGCCTACGAACGCGCCGGGCGGCTCGGTGACGGCTGGTTCCCCATGATGCGCCCTGGGCCGCGCCTCGACCATGCGCGCGAGCAGGTGCAGCGCGCGGCGGCGACCGCGGGGCGCGATCCCGGCAGCCTCGGCATGGAAGGCCGCGTCGACTGGACCGGCGACCGCGACGCGATCGCCGCCGACATCGCGGCCTGGAAATCCGCGGGGGCCACTCACCTGTCGGTGAACACCATGAAGGCCGGCCTCGCCACCGTCGACGACCATCTTGACGCGTTGGAACGCATCATCGGCGACCTGACATAGCCGCGTGGAGCGCCCGGCAGCTCACTTCCAGGCGAACACCGGTTGCTCCAGCCCGTTGACCGGGTCGTGAACACCCTCCAGGCATAGCCACCGCACTTGCAACAGCACCGCACCCGTCGGCGCGTGGATGAGGTCGTTTCCCAACGGGATCTGCACCACCGGCCGCGGGCTCTCCGGGATCGCGATGAACCGTGGCGAATCGGCGCGCTGCAACTGATGCAGCCCCACCCGGTACACCGCGACCACCTCGTCGGGCGCGGGCCGGGGCTCGAGCCGTCCGTCGCCCCAGATCACCACCGGGGTAATGACGTATCCCGACCTCGTCGGGTAGTCATCGAGCAGGCCGAGGACGCTCGAGCCCGGAAGGTCGATGCCGACCTCCTCGTGCAGTTCCCGCAGCGCGGCGTCGACCGCGGTCTCGTCCGGATCCAGGCGGCCGCCGGGCAGCGCCCACTGAGCGGAATGCGAGCTGAGGCGGGACGCCCTGCGGCACAGCAGGAAAGCGGCTCCGCCCGACACGTCGACCATGCGGCCGTCGAGGCCCTCGTACGGCAGGGGCCGCCCCGCATTCCACTCGTCCACCGGCGCTAGGTCCACGCGGTCCTCGCCGACATCGGAGTCGACCAGCACCACCGCGACGGCCGCGTGCCGCTTGCTCGGATCGGTCACGGTGCGGCGGTCATGAGCCGCCAGATGCGCGGTGATCCGCCCGCGCAAGTCGCCGTCGTACCGGATGGTCACCCGCTCGACTATATGGCCGATCAGCGCGGCACAATGACCGCATGTGTGACAGCTCCCGACGTGAGCCCCCGCCGGTGAGCCGTGCCGGCTGAACCGAGCTACGCCTCGGGTGTCTCGGACGTGCCCCTGCTCGGCGACACGATCGGTGAGAATCTCGACCGTGCCGCGGAGATGTTCGCTGCGCGCGACGCTCTCGTCGAATGCTCGTCCGATCGGCGCTGGACCTACCGCGAGTTCGCCGCCGACGTCGACGTTCTCGCGGCCGGCCTGGTCGACACCGGGCTGGCCAAGGGGGACCGCGTCGGCATCTGGGCGCCCAACTGCGCGGAGTGGACGATCACGCAGTACGCGACGGCGAAGATCGGCGCGATTCTGGTCACCGTCAATCCCGCCTACCGCGCGCACGAGCTGGAGTACGTGCTCAACCAGGCCGGCGTGAGCATGCTGATCGCTGCCGCGGAGTACGCCGGCATGATCGACGAGGTGCGGCCACGGTGCGCCGCACTCGCACACGTCGTACTCCTCGGCGGCTCCCGTAGCGGCGCCGCCTGGGGCGAACTGCTCGACAGAGGCCGGCGGGCCGGCCCGCTGTCGGCGGTGATCGAACCCCTCAGTGCACGTGATCCGATCAACATCCAATACACCTCCGGTACAACGGGTTTCCCCAAAGGTGCGACGCTCAGTCACCACAACATCCTCAATAACGGCTTCTTCGTCGGTGAACTGTGCGGCTATACCGAGAACGACCGGATCTGCCTGCCCGTGCCGTTCTATCACTGCTTCGGCATGGTGATGGGCAATCTCGCCGCGACCAGCCACGGCGCCGCCATGGTGATTCCCGCACCGTCCTTCGACCCGAAAGCCACCCTCGGCGCCATCGCCGCCGAACGGTGCACCGCGATCTACGGCGTGCCGACGATGTTCATCGCCGAACTGGCCGAACTCGCCTGTGCAGAATACGATGTGACCAGCCTGCGGACGGGCATCATGGCTGGCTCCCCCTGCCCCGTCGAGGTGATGCGGCAGGTTATCGAGCGGATGGGCGTCGGTGAGGTCGCGATCTGCTACGGCATGACCGAGACGTCACCGGTCTCCACCCAGACGCGGCCGGGCGACTCCCTGCAGCGCCGGGTGTCGACGGTCGGAACCGTGCATCCGCACCTGGAAATCAAGATCGTCGACCCGCGCACTGTCGAAGCGGGCACTACGGCCCCGGTGCCCCGCGGCGACACCGGCGAACTGTGCACCCGCGGATACTCGGTGATGCTGGGCTACTGGGATCGCCAGGACTGGACCGCCGAGGCGATCGACGACGGCCGGTGGATGCACACCGGCGATCTTGCGGTCATGGACGACGACGGCTACGTCAGGATCGTCGGCAGGATCAAGGACATGGTGATCCGCGGGGGCGAGAACATCTACCCGCGCGAGATCGAAGAGTTCCTCCATACCCACCCGGACATCCTCGACGCCCAGGTGATCGGCGTCCCGGACGCCAAGTACGGCGAGGAGTTGATGGCCTGGATCCGCATGCGGCCGGGCGCCGATCCCCTCACCCCTGAGACCGTGCGCGACTTCTGCACCGGCAACGTGGCGCGCTACAAGATCCCCCGCTATGTGCACGTCGTCGACGCCTTCCCGATGACCATCACCGGCAAGGTGCGCAAAGTGGAGATGCGCGAGAAGGCAATCGAGTTCCTCGGGCTCGCTCAGGAGCCGCCCGAACCGTCGTCGGCCAGGTAGACGACGTCGTACCACCGCCGCGGATGCTGGGGGTGCGCGTCGTCCCCCTCGGTCGCGGTGGCCCGCTCCAACCGAACGTCGCACAGGTGCGGATTCTGCGCGCGGATAAGGTCTTCGAGCGCGGCAAGCAGCGCGTCACCGGTCAGCGACGAATCTGCCTGCGCACGTCCCTTATACCTCGTCCAGCTCACCGCGCAGATGCTAGCGGTATGGTCCGAGGGAGTAAAACGAGGTTTCGCACGTCATCCCTGGCTGGTCGGAGAACGCAATGACCGGTCCCGTCTACAACAGCGCTGTCCGGAACGTCGGCGTGGAAAGCTGACATACCCATGGCCCTTGCGATCACTACTGAGCAGGAACAACTGGCCGAAGCCGTCCGCCAGTTCGCCGCGCGCCACGCGCCCATAGACAAGACCCGTGCGTCGTTCGATTCGATCGCAGCCGGTGAATTGCCCTCCTGGTGGGAGGAGTTCACCTCGCTGGGCTTCCACGCGGTGCACCTTCCCGAGGACGCAGGCGGCCAGGGCGGGACGCTGGTCGACATGGCCTGCGTCGTCGAGGCCGCCGCCGGGGCCCTGCTTCCGGGCCCGCTGTTGAGCACCGTGACAACGAGCGCCATCATGAGCCTTGCCGACGCGTCGTCGGCGACGCAGCTGGCTGACCTGGTGGCCGGCGCGACGGCGGCCACTGTGCTGCACGATCAGTCTGCCGTGTGTGCGGTTCGCGTCGGCGACGGGTGGAGCCTGACCGGCTCATCGTCGAGCACGTTGGGAATTGTTGGAGCGCAATGGATCCTGCTGGCTGCCCGAGCCGACGATGGCGCGGACCTCTGGTTCGTGCTGGATCCCCGCTCGCCCGAGTCAGGTCTGGCGATCGAACGGCAACGCGGCACCGACTTGTGCACCGACGTGGGCGTGCTGCACCTCACCGATCACGTCGTACCTGCGGGTGCGGTGTTGTCGGGCATCTGCCCCCACCGTGCCCGCTGCATCGCGGTAGCCCTTGCGGCGTGCGCTGCGGCCGGCGCGGTACGCCGGTGTGTCGATTCGGCGGTGGACTTCATCCGCACACGCGAACAGTTCGGCCAACCGGTCGGCGCGTTCCAGGCCCTGCAGCACAAGGCGGCGGTACTCCTGGTGAACGCGGAGTTGGCCGCGGCGGCGGCGTGGGATGCGGCGCGGGCGAACGGCGAATCCGTCGAACAGCACCGCTTGGCCGCGGCGGGGGCCGCCCTGATGTCGCTGGTTTGCGCTCCCGACTTGGCCCTCGACGCGCTGCTGCTGTACGGCGCGATCGGCTACACGTGGGAACACGACACGCACCTGTACTGGCGCCGGGCGATCAGCTTGGCGGCATCACTGGGCACCGTGGGGTACTGGAGCCGCGAAGCCGGCGGACTGGCCCGTACCGAGAAGCGTTCCACTGCAATCAATCTGGGCGATGTCGAGTCCGAGTTCCGCGCGCAGGTGGCGGACACCCTGGACCGGGCGGCGGCGCTGCGCAACGAGCACCCCACCGATGATCCGCGCGGCCCCGGCATGGCCTTCGGGTCGCAACGCGACCTGCTGGCCGACGCCGGGCTGACGGCTGCGCATCTGCCCGCACCGTGGGGCGTCGGGGCCTCGCCGGTCCAGCAGGTCATCATCACCGAGGAATTCGGCAAACGGCCGGAGGTGACGAGACCGTCGCTCGGCATCGCGGAGTGGATCCTGCCGACCATTCTCGACCGCGGCTCCGATGCGCAACGCGAGCGGTTCGCACAGCCCATCCTGCACGGCACCCAGCGGTGGTGCCAGTTGTTCAGCGAACCCGGTGCGGGTTCGGACCTGGCGTCCCTGTCCACCCGTGCCGTCAAGGTCGACGGCGGATGGCTGATCAACGGCCACAAAATCTGGACCTCGCAGGCCCAGATCGCCCAGTTCGGGGCGCTGCTGGCGCGCACCGACGCCGATGCGCCCAAGCATCGCGGGATCAGCTATTTCCTGATCGACATGGCGTCGCCCGGTGTCGAGATCTCACCCATCAAGCAGGCCGGCGGGCGCCTGGACTTCAACGAAGTCTTCCTCACCGACGTCTTCGTCCCCGACGACATGCTGGTGGGCAATCCCGGCGAAGGCTGGAGTCTGGCGGTGGGGACCCTGTCCGTCGAACGCACCGCCATCGGTAATTACGTCAACCTCGACCGCACCGGCCCGCTTCGTCGCATGGCAGCGACCGCGGGTCCCGACCAGGAGGCCGCGCTGGTGGCGCTCGGCGAGGTCGAGGCCCACACGAATGCCATCAAGGCTTTGGTGTTGCGCGAAACACTGCGGCTGGTGCAGGGGCAGGCGGCGGGCCCGACGTCGAGCATCGCCAAGTACGCGATGGTGATGCTGCTGCGCCGCGCGGCGACCGCCACACTGGGCCTGACCGCGCCGCTGACGATGCTCGAGGGCACCGATCCGCCGATCATCGGGCCCTACTTCGACATGCCGTCCGAACTCATCGGCGGCGGGACACCGGAAATCCAGCTGACCATCATCGCGTCGATGATCCTCGGCCTGCCGCGCAAATGACCGCGAAGGTCTGAGTTATGGGTCGGTCAGCAGTTCGGCGATGAGATCCCGCACCCGGTTGGCGATATCCTCGCGGATGCGGCGGACGACGTCGAGCGGTTGGCCGGCGGGGTCGTCGAGTTTCCAGTCACGGTAGGACACTCCGGGGAAGTAGGGGCAGGTGTCACCGCATCCCATGGTGATGACGACGTCGCTGAGCGCAACCGAGTGATCGGTCAGCACTGTCGGGGTGGCAGCGGCGATGTCGATGCCGAGTTCGGCCATCGCGGCGACCGCGACAGGGTTGAGGTGATCGGCGGGCTCGGTTCCCGCGGAGCGGACGTCGATGCGCTCCCCCGCCCAGTGCCGCAGCAGGGCGGCCGCCATCTGGGAGCGGCCGGCGTTGTGCACGCAGACGAACAACACGCTGGGTGCCGGATCGGTCATGGCAGCCCCTGCGGCGACGGGTCCGGGTGCGGGAAGAGGCGGCGCAGCGCTAGGGAGACGTAGACGAGCCCGACGAGCACCGGCACCTCGATCAGGGGCCCGACGACACCGGCGAGCGCCTGACCGGAAGCGGCGCCGTAGGTCGCGATCGCCACGGCGATCGCCAACTCGAAGTTGTTGCCGGCCGCGGTAAACGCCAGGGTGGTGGTGCGCGCGTAGCCCAGGCCGAGGGCGGCGCCCAGGGCATACCCGCCGCCCCACATGATGGCGAAGTACGCCAACAGTGGCAGCGCGATGCGGGCCACGTCCCACGGCCGGTGGGTGATCTGATCACCTTGAAGGGCGAAGAGGATCACGATGGTGAACAACAGCCCGTAGAGCGCCCAGGGCCCGATTCGGGGCAGGTACCGAGTCTCGTACCAGGTGCGGCCCTTGACTTTCTCGCCCCACCGCCGGGACAGGTATCCGGCCAGCAACGGGATGCCCAGAAAGATCAGCACGGATTTGGCGATCTGCCAGGGTGAGACGGCGATGCTGGTCCGGGGAAGGCCCACCCACCCGGGCAGCACCGAGAGGTAGAACCAGCCCAGCACGGCGAACATGGCGACCTGGAACATCGAGTTCAGGGCGACCAGCACGGCGGCGGCTTCGCGGTCACCGCAGGCCAGGTCGTTCCAGATGATCACCATCGCGATGCAACGGGCGAGCCCGACGATGATCAGCCCGGTGCGGTATGCGGGCTCCTCCGCCAGCAGGAGCCAGGCCAGGGTGAACATGACCGCCGGGCCGAGCACCCAGTTGAGCAGCAGCGAACTGATCAGCAGCCGCCGGTCGTCGGTGACGGTGTCGAGACGGTCGTAACGCACCTTGGCCAACACCGGATACATCATGATCAACAACCCCAGCGCGATCGGCAGGGAGATCTTGTCGATCTGCACGGCGCCCAGGACCTCGCCCAGCCTGGGAAGGAGCCGGCCCACCAGCAGCCCCAGTCCCATGGCGGTCGCTATCCACACCGGCAGCAGGCGATCCAGCGCGGAAAGCTTGGCTGCGACAGGGTTGTGGGTGTCCGGGGTGGTGTCGGTCATGCCTGTGGCGCGGTCGCCACCGCGTGCTCGGGGCCGAACGTGTCGGAGTCGCCCAGCACGGTGTAGACCTCCCACCGCTCGCCGCCGGGCCCGGTGACCCAGACTTTGTCCTGGGTCGCGAAGCAGCAGGTGGTGCCGATCTCCTCCTCGGTGAACATGCCCCGCTGGGTCAGCCGTGCGATCTCGGCATGCACTACCTCCGGGGTGTCGACCTCGATCCCCAGGTGGTTGAGCGTTCCGCCGTGGCCGGGGTTCTCCAAGAGGACCAGTTTCAACGGCGGTTCGGCGACCGCGAAGTTGGCATAGCCGGGTTTCACCTTGGTCGGCCCGGTGTTGAACAGCGCGGAATAGAACGCGATCGCGGCGTCGAGGTCATCGACATTGAGTGCGAGCTGGACGCGGGACACGGGAACCGGACCTCCAAGATCCTAAGACATATGTCGAACTATTGACGACCCCCAGCGTGCCTACCTTTTCGATATATGTCAATGCCTGTGGCACAGTGGTGGCATGCCGAAAGCATTGCCGGTGATCGACACCACCGGCCCGGTGTGCTGCGCCCCGGTGGCCTCGGGCCCGATGAGCGACGACGACGCCCTGCAGGTCGCGGTGCGCCTCAAGGCGCTGGCCGAACCGGTGCGGGTCAAGATCGTCTCGTACCTGTTCAGCTCACCCAGCGGCGAGGAGATCTCCGGCGATCTCGCCGCGGTACTGAACCTGACCGAGTCGACCGTGAGTCACCACCTCACCCAGTTGCGCAAAGCCGGTCTGGTGGTTTCCGAGCGTCGGGGGACGAACATGTTCCACCGGGTGCGGCCCGACGCGTTGCACGCGCTGTGCGCCGCGCTGGACCCCAGCTGCTGCACATGACGACAGAGGACACCGACGTCCTGGTCGTCGGCTCGGGAGCGGGCGGGGTGACCGCGGCGTACACCGCGGCCCGGGAGGGCCTGGACGTCGTCCTGGTGGAGGCCACCGACAAGTTCGGCGGCACCACCGCGTATTCCGGGGGCGGGGGAATGTGGTTTCCGTGCAACGCCGTTCTGCAACGCGCCGTCGGCCGAGCCGACGACCAGGACACCATCGAGGACGCTCTCGAGTACTACACGGCAGTGGTCGGCGACCGCACCCCGCGCGAGCTGCAAGAGACCTACGTGCGCAGCGGGGCACCGCTCATCGACTACCTCGAACAAGATGAGCTGCTGAAGTTCTCGCTGCTGCCCTGGCCCGACTATTTCGGAAAGGCCCCCAAGGCCCGCGGCGACGGCATGCGGCACATCGCGGCCAAACCGCTGAAGGTCGCGGCGGCGCCCGACCTGCGCGATCTGGTGCGTGGCCCGCTTGATGTAGACCGATTGGGCGCCGCCGTGCCGGGCGACTATTTCGTCGGCGGGCGCGCGCTGATCGCCCGGCTGTTGACGGCGGCGAGCCGGTACCCGGGCAGCGCGGCCCGGCTCGATACAGCGCTGGTCGAACTAGTGGTCTCGGATGGCCCGGACCGTGCGGTGACCGGAGCCGTCGTCGAGTGCGGCGGGCAGCGTCACACCATTCGCGCACGCCGCGGCGTCGTGCTGGCGGCGGGTGGCTTCGAGCACAACGACGAGATGCGCGCCCGCTACGGTGTGCCCGGTGAGTCGCGAGACACCATGGGGCCGTGGGGCAATCGCGGTCTGGCACACCTGGCCGCCATCGCGGCGGGCGCTGACGTCGACCTGATGGACCAGGCGTGGTGGTCGCCCGGCCTGACCCATCCCGATGGGCGGTCTGCCTTCGCGCTGTGGTTCACCGGTGGGATTTTCGTCAACGACGCGGGCCACCGGTTTACCAACGAGTCACAGGCCTACGACCGGTTGGGCCGGGACGTGCTCGCCGCGATGCGCGACGGTTCGGTGACGCTGCCGTACTGGATGATCTACGACGACTCGACCGGCCCGATGCCGCCGGTGAAGGCGCCAAATGTGTCGATGGACGAACCGGCGAAGTACGTGGCGGCGGGGCTGTGGCGGACCGCTGACACGCTGGCCGATCTCGCCGCGCAGATCGATGTGCCGGCCGCGAACCTGGAAGCCACCGTCGCGAGGTTCAACGAGTTCGTCGCGCGCGGTGTCGACGAGGATTTCGGCCGCGGCGACGAACCCTACGACCGGGCGTTCTCCGGTGGGGCCCCGCCGCTGTACGCGATCGAACACCCGCCGTTTCACGCGGCGGCGTTCGGGGTGTCCGATCTGGGCACCAAGGGCGGGTTGCGCACCGACACCGCCTCCCGGGTTCTCGACACGTCGGGGCAGCCGATTCGCGGCCTCTACGCGGCGGGGAACACGATGGCAGCGCCGAGCGGCGAGGTGTATCCCGGCGGCGGCAATCCGATCGGCACCAGTATGGTCTTCAGCCATCTCGCGGTGCGTGACATGCTGAACCGGTAACGCGCGGCGTGGTCGGTACAGGGCGGGAGAAGGGGAACGGCGACATGGCGTTGACGACACGGTTCACCGAGGTGTTCGGCGTCGAGCACCCGGTTGTCCAAGGCGGCATGCAGTGGGTCGGCCGCGCGGAACTCGTGGCGGCCGTCGCCAATGCCGGGGCCTTGGGGTTCATCACCGCGCTGACCCAGCCGACACCGGCGGACCTGGCCACCGAGATCGCCAAGACCCGGGACCTGACGGACAAACCGTTCGGGGTGAACCTGACAATCCTGCCGGCGATCAACCCACCGCCCTACGACGAATACCGCCAGGTGATCGTCGACGAGGGAATCACGATCGTGGAGACGGCAGGCTCCAACCCGGCGCCACACCTGCCGATGTTCCACGACAACGGCATCAAGGTGCTGCACAAGTGCACCTCGGTGCGGCATGCGGTTAAGGCACAAAATCTGGGCGTCGACGGCATCAGCATCGACGGCTTCGAGTGCGCGGGGCATCCGGGCGAGGACGACATCCCGGGCCTGGTACTGATTCCCGCCGCCGCCAAGCAAATCCAGATTCCCATGATCGCCTCTGGTGGTTTCGCCGACGGCCGCGGCCTGGTCGCGGCCCTGGCGCTGGGCGCCGACGGGATCAACATGGGGACGCGATTCATGTGCACCGCGGAGTCGTGCATCCACCGACGAGTGAAGGAGGCGATCGTCGCCGGCGACGAGCGCGGTACCGAGCTGATCTTCCGGACGCTGCACAACACCGCGCGGGTGGCCACCAACGCGGTGTCGCGCGAGGTGGTCGAGATACTGGATCGCGGCGGGCAATTCGACGACGTCAAGGATCTGGTGGCCGGCGTGCGCGGCCGCCGAGTGTTCGACGAGGGTGATCTGGACGCCGGGATCTGGAGCGTCGGCACCGCGATGGGCCTGATCGACGACATCCCGACCTGCGGCGAACTGGTCGAGCGGATCGTGACCGACGCCGAGGAGATCATCGCGGGCCGCCTGACCGGGATGCTGGCCGCTCCCGCCGTCCACGCATGACGCCGCTCGTCGTCGAGAGATGGTTGCGGTTCGCCACGCAAGGCGACGCCGCCGAGCTCAACGCGCTGCTCGATGACGACGTCGTCTTCCACTCGCCGGTTGTTTTCACCCCGCAGAAGGGCAGCGTGAAGACGTCCGCCTACTTGCTGGCTGCCGAGAAGATGTTCTCCCAGGGTGATTTTCGGTACGTCCACCAGTGGTGCACGGACCACTCGGCGGTGCTGGAGTTCCGCGCGGTGCTCGACGGCATCACGATCGAGGGCATCGACATGTTCTTCTGGAATGAGGCGAACAAGATCGAGTCGTTCACCGTGATGATGAGACCGTTGAAGGCTCTGCAGACGATCATGCCCAAGATGGCTGAACTGCTGGCCCTGTAGATTCCACAACGGCGCACAACGGAGGTTTGGATGGCCGGGAAGATCCCACTGGTCGACTACTTGGTGCTCGACGACGGGGAACCGCACCTCGTGGCGCAGCAATGCACGACGTGCGGCGCCCGGTTCTTCGACCGTCGCAACGCGTGCGCCCAGTGCTTCGCGACCGGGTTCACGCTCGCGCCGGTCGCCACACACGGCACAGTGCGCGCATTCACGATCGTCGCCTTCGCCGCACCGGGAATCGCCACCCCGTTCGTCGCGGCCGTGGTGGACTGCGACGGCACCCAGGTCCGCGCCAACCTGATCAACGTCGAGCCCGATCCCGAGCACGTCCGCGACGGGATGGCGGTGCGCCTGGCCACCTACCCGGTCGGCACCGACACCGAGGGCACCGAGGCGATCGGCTTCGGCTTCGAACCCATCACCTGACCACCCGCCACCTGTCCACCCACCCGCGAAGGAGCACCGACGATGAGCGCCAGCGACGAGATCTGGATCCTGGGTATCCGGATGACCAAATTCGGCAAGCACCCCGATCTGGACACTGTGGACCTCGCCGCTGAGGCGGCGATGGGTGCGCTCGCCGACGCCGGCATCTCGATGGCGGACATCGGTGTGCTGGCGGCCGGAAACCTGATGAACGCCAGCGCCGGAATCGGTCAGCAGCTGCAAAAACAGATCGGGCAGACCGGGATCCCGGTCTACAACGTGGCCAACGCGTGCGCCACCGGGGCCACCGCGCTACGGACGGCGATCATGGCCGTGAAAGCCGGCGAGGTGGACTACGGGATGGCGGTCGGCGTCGAAAAGCTCTCCGGCGCTGGACTACTCGCCGGGGGCAGCACGAAGAAGAGTGGAGACGACATTTGGGCGCCCGCGGGCCGCTACGGCGCGGTCGCACCGGTCGACGGTCGGATCGGGACGGAAACCATGCCGGGTGTGTTCGCCCAGATCGGCACCGAGTACGGCCACAGGTACGGCGGCACCAGCTTTGAGCTCTTCGCCAAGATCAGCGAGAAGAACCACGCCCACTCGACCCTGAACCCGTTGGCCGCCTACCAGAAGAGATTCACACTCGAGCAG
>CAZZHX010000015.1:0-26628 GCA_964653535.1 uncultured Mycobacterium sp.
CCCCCGCCCTGTCCCCGACTTTTTCCACGGGCGGGAGCTTGGCCGACATCACCGGCGCCGGCCGGTCGCGCAGCACGGTGAAGACGGTGACCAGCACGGCCAGGGCGGCCACGATCGCCATCGCGATAGCACCGGCGCGGCCCGGGTCGGCGCGCACCCTGGCCACCCAGCCCTGGCCATCGAGAGTGTCCGGGAGCCACCGGGGCAGCAGCGCGTCCCGGTCCTCATCTGAGGATTCGTCGTCCGCTTCGTCGCGAGCAGCGTCGTCCGGCCGGGAATCGCCATGCGGATCGCCGCCCAGGCCCGCGCCGAGCCGGCGACGCAGGCGCCCGGCGGGAAGTTCTGATCGCATGCGCCGAACGTAAAGCCGCCGAACCCCACGGCGGCGTCGTCAAGCGGCTCTGCGGCCGCCGCCTGTGAACGAAGTCGAGGCTGTGCGCAGGCGCCGAAGGCGATGGGTCAAGATGATGGAGGTGATCACGTTCGCCACAGACGGCAGGAGGCTGGCATGCAGTTGGCGCTGACCCCGGAGGAGGTCGCGTTCCGCGATGACCTTCGCACCTTCTACACCACCCGGATTCCCGAGGAGTTGCGCGACCTGGTGCGCCAGGCCCGATCCCTGTCGAAGGACCAGATCGTCACCAGCCACAGGATCCTCAACGACCACGGACTGGCCGTGCCCAACTGGCCGGTCGAGTGGGGAGGCAAGGACTGGTCGGCCACCCAGCTCCAGATCTGGGCCGACGAAATGCAAGTGGCGTGCGTGCCCGAGCCGCTGAACTTCAACACCACGATGGTCGGCCCGGTGATTGCCGAATTCGGCTCCCAGGAGATCAAGGAACGCTTCCTGCCGCCGACGGCCAGCCTCGACATCTGGTGGTGCCAGGGTTTCTCCGAGCCGGAGGCCGGCTCCGACCTCGCCTCGCTGCGCACCACCGCGGTGCGCGACGGCGACAGCTACGTCGTCAACGGGCAGAAGACCTGGACGACGCTGGGCCAGTACGCGGACTGGATCTTCTGCCTGGTGCGCACCGACCCGCAGGCGCCCAAGCGACAGGCCGGCATCTCGTTCCTACTTTTCGACATGGCCACCCCGGGCATCACCCTGCGACCGATCAAGACGATCGATGGCGGCCATGAGGTCAACGAGGTGTTCTTCTCCGACGTCCGGGTTCCCGCCAATCAGCTTGTCGGACAGGAAAATCAGGGTTGGTCATACGCAAAGTTCCTGCTGAGTAACGAGCGCACCGGAATCGCCGGCGTGGGCCGCACCAAGGTGCGTCTCGCGGAGGTCAAAAAACGTGCGCACGCGACGGGGCTGCTCGACGATCCGCTGTTCGCGGCGCGGCTGGCCGAGGCCGAAAACGAGTTGCTGGCGCTCGACCTCACGCAGTCGCGGGTCGTGTCGGACTCCGCGGACGGTGAACCCAACCCGGCGTCGTCGGTGTTGAAGTTGCGCGGCAGCCAGCTGCAGCAGTTGGCGACGGAGCTCATGGTCGAAGTGGCCGGCCCCGACGCGCTGCCGGCCAACGGTGCCGACATCGCGTCGCCCACCTGGGCGCAGTCGTCCGCGCCGCACTATCTGAACTACCGCAAGACGTCGATCTACGGCGGAAGCAACGAGGTGCAGCGCAACATCATCGCGTCCACCATTCTCGGTTTGTAATGTCATTCTCGATTTGTGATTTAGGGAGCGTGAGGCAGTCATGGACTTTCAGCTGAGCGACGAGCAAGTCCTGCTCCGAGACACCACCCGCGAGCTGTTGTCACGCACCTACGACACAGAGAGCCGCAACAAGGTCATCGCGAGCGAGCTGGGGTGGAGCCGTGACGTCTGGAGTCAGCTGGCCGACACCGGGATCCTCGGCCTCGGCTTCGACCCGGACGAGTCGGGGCAGAACGAGATTGCGGTGGTGCTCACCGAGATCGGGCGCCGGCTGGCACCCGAACCCGTCCTGCACGGTGCCTTGGCGCCGGGCGCACTGATCGCCCAGCTGGGCGACGACGCGCAGAGGCAACTGCTCGACGACGTCGCGGCGGGCGGCACGCTGCTCGCGTTCGCCCACCTGGAGCCCGGCCACCGCGGACCGGCCGCGGCCGTCGCGACCCGCGCGGCACGGCAGGGCGATTCCTGGACCCTGAGCGGAACCAAAAACCCCGTCCTGGCCGGTGATTGCGCCGACACGCTGGTGGTCAGCGCCGCACTGCCCGACGGGGGCACCGGACTGTTCCTCGTCGACGCCGGCGCCGTGACGAAGCACCCGTACCCGACCTTCGACGGGCAACGCGGCGCCCAGATCGACCTCGACAACGCCCCCGCCGAACCCCTCGGGGGCGCGGCGCAGGATGCCACCGGTGCCATCCGCGACGCCATCATCAGGATCCAGTCCGCGCTGTGCTGCGAGGCGGTCGGCGCCATGGAAGAAGCGCTTCGCATGACCACCGACTACCTCAAGACCCGCAAGCAATTCGGGGTCACGCTGAACACGTTTCAGGCTCTCACCCAGCGCGCCGCCGACATGTACGTGTCGCTGGAACTGGCCCGCAGTATGAGCCTGTACGCCGCGATGTCCATCGCCGACGGCGACCTCGATCCGCTGATCGCGTCGCGGGCCAAGCTGCAGATCGGCCGGTCGGGCCGGCATATCGCCCAGGAGGCGATCCAGCTGCACGGCGGTATCGGTGTGACAGCGGAGTACGCGGTCGGCCACTACGCGGCCCGGCTCACCGCGATCGAGCACACCCTGGGTTCGTCGCAGGACCACCTGCACGTCCTGATCGACCAGCTCGCCGCGTACGACCTGGCCCGGCTGTAGAACAGCACCTGAGGCGGGCAGCTGGAGCTCGGCCCCACAGCCGGTTCCGCAGATGATTGCGACTCGGGCGGCCGGCGCAGGTTATCGATCGCGCCGCCTTCGGTGGGGCCCGGCTTGGAGTCATGTCGCCCCTAGCGGGGAAGATGCCGAATCGGGGCGGTGGAGCGTTGAGCGGGCTATCGTAGGTTTCGCCGCTGGGGGGACTGGTTTCGGCTGTAGGGACCGAGGAGAAAAGCTTGCAGATCGGGAAAATTACGATCGGCTCACTCGGTGACTGGACGCTGACCTCGGGATCGGTGATCTCCTGGCACCCCACTGCTGAGGCGCGGGAGAAGGCCCGACATGCGCCGGTGAGTTCTGTGCCGGTCAGTTACATGCAGGGCCAGCACCTTCGTAATTACCACGAACGGACATCCGCGGGGCTGGACTTTTCGCGCCAAATCATCGCTACCAGTGATGTACCCGGCCAGTGCGACGTCGTCGCCATGGAGCACACCGTCAACGCCTACCTGCGTCGACACGACACGTTCCGTAGCTGGTTCGAACACACCGGCAATGGTGAGTTCGTCAGGCACACCATCAGCGATCCCGCCGACGTTGAATTCACGCCGGTCGATCACGGCGAGCTGACGGTTGACGCAATACACGCTCTCGCAGTCGGCATCCCGAATCCGCTGGAATGGGGCTGCTTCACCTTTGGGATCATTCAGCACGAGAATCATTTCACTTTCTTCGCCGCGATGGATCATGTCCACGGGGACGCGACATTGATCGGGACGACGATGCTCGAAGCCAACGGGATGTATGCGGCGTTGAGCGCAGGCGGTGAAACCCTCGCACTTCCCGATGCCGGAAGCTTTGAGAGTTTCTGCGTCAGCGAGCGCCAGTACACGTCGGCGCTCACCGTGGATGCGCCCGTGGTGCGGGCATGGATTGACTTCGTCGAGAACAACAATGGCGGTTTTCCGGAATTCCCACTCCCCCTCGGTGACCCGTCGGAGCCGAGTGGCAGCGAGATGGTCTCCGAGTTCGTGATGGACGCCGCACAGACGGAGCAGTTCGAATCCGCCTGCGCGGCAGCCGGCGCACGCTTCATCGGCGGGTTGTTCGCCTGTACCGCCTTGGTCGAGCATGAGTTTACCGGCGCCCTCACGTATTACGGCCTCACTCCACGGGATACGCGCAGGACGACGGACAACTTCATGACGCAGGGGTGGTTTACCGGCCTGGTACCGATCACCGTGCCGATCGCCGCGGCCTCGTTCCACGATGCCGCGTGGGCGGCGCAGGCGTCATTCGATTCAGGTCAGGAATTGGCGAAGGTACCGTATTACCGCGTGTTGGAGTTGGCGCCGTGGTTGAGCTGGCCGAAGCCGAACTTTCCGGTGTCGAACTTCCTCCATGGCGGCGCCGCCCCGCTCAACGCCGTTCTCGCAGCAGCCGACCTCGGTTACGCCGATAACATCGGGATCTACTCCGACGGCCGGTACTCCTATCAACTGACCATCTACGTATTTCGGTACGGGGAGGGCACGGCGATGGCAATCATGTTTCCCGATAATCCGGTCGCCCGGAAATCGGTTGTCCGCTATATCGACGCGATGAGGTCCGTATGTCACCGAGTCGCCGCCAGCGGGCACTGGGGACGCGTTGCTTAGGAGGGCGAGATGCGACGGCTAGCCGATGTCGTGGTGCGGTGGCCCTGGGCGGTCATCGCGATCTGGGTCGCGATTGCGGTCGCAATGCCACTGACGTTGCCGTCCCTCAACCAGATGGCCCAGAAGCATCCGCTCGCGATCCTGCCCAGCGATGCGCCGTCGAGCATCAGCGCCCGGAAGATGGCAGAGGCGTTTGGCGAATCGGGCTCGGAAGACCTCCTGTTGGTCGTCCTGACCGACGACAAGGGCCTTCGAGCGGACGATGAAGCCGCCTACCGCACACTGGTGGACGCGCTACGCCGGGACACCCGAAACGTCGCGACCGTGCAGGATTTCATCAGCACGCCGCCCCTGCGTTCGGTCGTGACCAGTGCCGACCACACAGCGTGGGTGCTCCCGGTCGGCGTTGCAGGCGAGTTGGGCACGCCACGGTCCTACGCGGCTTTCACCCAGGTTGGCGATATCGTCACCCGCACCCTGGCCGGAACTCATCTGACGGCACACCTCACCGGACCCGCAGCAACGGTCGCCGACCTGACGGTCGCGGGCGAACGGGATCGGATTCCGATCGAGCTGGCGATCGCCATCCTGGTGCTCATCGTCCTGCTGGTGGTGTACCGCAGCGCCGTCACCTTGCTGCTGCCGTTGATCACGATCGGTGTGTCCCTGGTGATCGCACAGGCAGCGGTGGCGGGCTACTCCCACGTGACCGGCTCGGGCGTCTCGAACCAGTCGATCGTGTTCCTGAGCGCGATCCTGGCCGGGGCCGGAACGGATTACGCGGTCTTTCTCATCAGCCGTTATCACGACTACCTGCGGTCAGGTACAGATAGTGATCAGGCGGTCAGGATGGCACTGATCTCGATCGGAAAAGTGATCACCGCATCCGCCACCACCGTGGGAATAACTTTCCTGCTCATCAGCTTCGCCCGCATGGGAGTGTTCAAAACGGTCGGAGTGTCGTCGGCGATCGGGGTCGGCGTGGCATTCCTCGCGGCGGTGACGTTGCTGCCGGCCATGCTGGTGCTCGCCGGGCCACGGGGCTGGGTCAAGCCCCGGCGCGAACTGACCGCCCGGTTCTGGCGACGTTCGGGAATCCGCATCGTGCGCAGGCCGAAGCTCCATCTGGTTGCCAGCCTGCTGGTGCTGATCATGCTGGCCGGCTGTGCCGGCCTGGTGCGGTACAACTACGACGATCGCGCGGCCCTGCGGCCGTCTGCCCCGAGTTCCATCGGGTACGCCGCGCTGGATCGCCATTTCCCTGTGAATCAGTCCATTTCGGAGTACATCCTCGTCCAATCGCCGCGGGACCTGCGCACGTCGCAAGCCCTTGCGGACCTGGAACAGATGGCGAGCCGGGTCGGCCAACTGCCGAATGTCGCCGCGGTCAGAGGTATCACCCGCCCCACCGGACGTGTGCCGGACCAATTCAGGGCCACCTATCAGGCGGGGGCTATCGGCGCCTTTCTCACCAATGGGTCCGCCATGATCAACGACCACACGGATGACCTCACCAGGCTGGTCGAGGGCGCCGGCGCGCTGGCCGATAACCTCGGCCACGTGCGCGGCCAGGTCAGCCTGCTCGCCACCAGCATCCAGGGCTTGCTGGACGCCCTGTCGTCGATGAAAACCCAGTACAGTGGCGACACGCTGGTCACTCAAGTCGACACCGGAGCCAAACTCGTTGCCGCCGTCAACTCCCTCGGCAATTCGATGGGCCTGAATTTGTCGGCCGCCAAAGACCTGTTCGCCTGGATCGGGCCCGTGTTGGCGGCGCTGCAGGGCAACCCGGTCTGCGATGCCGACGAGTCCTGCAACGCCACCCGCGGGCAGTTTGCGCGACTGGTCGGCGAGCGCAATCAAGGAAGCCTCGACGAGATCAACGATCTCATTCGCCAAATGCAGACGTTTCCCGACAAACAAACGCTGAATGCATCGATCGGCCGACTGCGTGGTGCGCTCACGAACGTCACCAGGGTGATGCACTCCCTGGGAATGGACCAACCCGGTGGCCTGCAGACGAATCTGGACAACTTGCAAGATGGCGCGGACCGATTCGCCGGCGGGAGCCGGGACGTCGCCGAGGCGATCACTCAACTTGTCGACAAGGTCAAACAGCTGGGCACCGGGCTCCGCGAATCATCGGCGTTTCTGCTGTCGCTCAAACAGGACGCCGCCCAACCGGCGATGGCAGGCTTCAATGTACCCTCCCGGCTGCTGCATCTGGAGGAATTCCAGAAGGCCGCGAAGGTATTCATCTCCCCGGACGGCCACTCGGTGCGGTACGTCGTGCACACCACACTCAATCCGTTCAGCACCGAAGCCATGGACCAGGTCAGCGCGATCACTGCGACCGCCCGGGGAGCCCAACCCAACACCGCACTGGCGGACGCGACGATATCGATGTCGGGATATACCGCAGGCCTGAAGGACACGCGTGACTACTACGAACACGATATTCGTTTCATCATCGCGGTCACCCTGGTCGTTGTGCTCCTGACCCTGATCACGTTGCTGCGGGCGTTCGTCGCCCCGCTGTATCTGGTTGCTTCGGTCATCATTTCGTATTTGTCAGCGGTCGGAATCGGCGTTCTGGTATTCCAATTCGGACTCGGTCAGCCGTTGCATTGGACCGTGCCCCCGCTGGCATTCGTGGTGTTGATCGCGGTCGGAGCCGACTACAACATGCTGCTCGTCTCGCGAATGCGTGACGAGTCCCCGCGCAGCATGCGTTACGGCATCATTCGCACCCTGAGTTCGACAGGCGGCGTGATTACCGCGGCAGGTCTGATCTTCGCCGCCTCGATGTGCGGTCTCCTGTTCTCCAGCATCGGTACCGTGGTCCAGGCCGGTTTGGTGATCGGTGCGGGAATTCTGCTGGACACCTTCGTGGTGCGCACCATCACGGTCCCGGCCATCGCCGCGCTGGTCGGGCGGGCTAATTGGTGGCCGTCGCGGGCGGGAAATGTGAGCGCGCGCGCATGATGTGTGTGACACTCAGGGTGTTTGTCATACTGAGCCAGCCGAGCGGTCAGGATCAACGATGAAGAAACTAGTCGCAGGGGTCGCGGCGCTGGTAACCATGGGCGTCGCAGGATCTTTCGGCGTCAGGACCGCATCGGCAGACGACACGCCGACCGGCGGGGCACCAGCCCCCGCAGCCGACGGGACGGCCCTCGGAACGGCGTATGCGCTCGGCGGCGCACACGTTCTGGGCATTCCCTACGACGAGTACATCCGCCGTGAGGGCGATGCATGGTTTCCCGGCCTGACGCGGCAGATTGTTCGCTACCCGGCGGGCCAGGTTCAGGGGCACGTGGCGGAACGACTCTTCCCGGGCATCGGTCGGCTCGACGAACTGTTCCCCGGCCTAGGCGTGAACGGTCCCAGCGTTGGCGAGTCGATCGACGTAGGAGCGGACAACCTTGATGCGGCGATCCGCAACGGCGGTCGCGGCACCGCGATCGGGCTCTCCGAGGGTTCGCTGGTGCTGGAGGCCGAGCAGGCTCGACTCGCGAACGACCCCACGGCACCACCGCCGGACCAACTGAACTTCGCGACTTTCGGTGATCCAGTCGCACGTCATGCCTTCGGTCAGAGTTTCCTGACCGCCATGTATCCGGTCGGCCGTGTCGTTCCAGCCCTCGACTACCCGGTCCCACCGCCGTTCGAAAGCCAATACGACACCAAGATTTTCGTCTCCGCCTACGACTCGATCGCCGACTATCCCGACCGCACGGACAACCCGTTCGCTCTCGCCAACACGCTCATGGGCCTCGCCACCGGTCACACCGCGGTGGCGTTCACCAACCCGAGCATGGTGCCGCCGCAGAACATCCGGACCACGGTGAACTCCAAGGGGGCGACGACGACGACGTACCTGATCCCCGAAAAACACCTCCCGTTGGTCATGCCGTTGGCGTACATCGGCATTCCGGAGGACACGCTCAATAAGCTCGACGCCGTTCTGGCGCCCTGGGTGAACGCGGGCTATTCGCGCAACGACGACCCGGCGACCGCTCCGATCCAGGTAGACCCGGTGCACGGCTTCGACCCCGCGGCCGTCACCGCCCCGGCCACCCAGGCTACTTTCGGCGGTGGCGCCGATCCTTTCTCGCAAATCCTCAACGGCGCTGCATCCGTGTTGTCCCAGGGCTCCGTGTTGTCGCAGGGCAAGGGCTGACACGGACGGCGAAGCGTCCACAGAAGGAGCCCCCGATGAGCGCACCCAGGCCTGACCGCCCGCTACGGGTGATCCAGTGGACCACCGGCAACATCGGCCGCCGCTCGCTGCACGCGATCATCGGCAGGCCCGACATGGAACTGGCCGGGGTATACGCCCACGGCCCGGACAAGGTCGGCCTCGATGCCGCCGAGTTGGCCGGCTGGCCAGAACCCACCGGGGTGACCGCCACCAACGACATCGACGCCCTCCTCGCGCTGGGTGCCGACGCGTGCTGCTACAACCCGTTGTGGCCCAGCGTCGACGAGCTGGTGCGGCTGCTGGAGTCGGGCGTCAACGTCTGCACCAGCGCGGCCTGGATCACGGGCGGCAAACAGACCCCGCAGGACCGCCAGCGCATCCTCGACGCCTGCCACCGGGGCGGTTCGACGATCTTCGGCAGCGGAGCACACCCCGGGATGACGAACATGGTCGCCATGGTGCTCAGCGGCGCCTGCGAGCGCGTCGACGAGATCCGCATCACTGAATCGGTGGACTGCTCGACGTACGAATCCGCGGAGACGCAGACGGCGATGGGATTCTCCCAGGATCCCGACGCCCCCGGGCTGTCGGAGAACGTCCGACGCGAGAGTGAAGTGTTCGCCGAGTCGGCCGCGATGATGGCCGACGCCATCGGAGCCGAACTGGACAGGATGACCTTCGACGCCACCTTCACCGCGGCGACCGGCGACTCCGATCTGGGGTTCATGACGATCCCGGCGGGCACGGTCGGCGGCGTCTGCGGCTACCATCGCGGCTGGCAGGGCGATCGCAACATCGTCAGTGTCGGTTTCAACTGGACCATGGGAAACCACGTGGTCCCACCCAAGCCCCTTGAGCACGGCCACGTCATCCAGGTCTACGGGATGCCCAACATGCGCACGGTCCTGCACTGCCTGCCGCCCAAGGATTGGACCGAGCCTGGGTTCATGGGCCTAGGCATGATCTACACCGCGATGCCGGTCACCAATGCGGTCCCGGCTGTGGTGGCGGCGGAGCCCGGGATCGTCACGCTGGCCGATCTGCCTCCGGTGACCGGCCGCGTCGCCCGCTAGGGCGTCAGGTCTAATGTTCTTAGCCGAGCGAAGTAGCGGGTAATCGGGGCTGACGGAAGGGCGGATACGGTGCGGGTCGTTCCGAAGTCTGGGTCCATATCCCGCGGGCTCGCACGACTGTGGATCCCCCTGACGCTGGTGGTCGTCCTCGCCGTCTCGAGTTTGGTCGTCACCCGCATCCACAAGCTCTTCGGGGCACAGGACCTCAACGCGAACGCCGGCGCCGGAATCGAGATCGTCCAGTTCAACCCGAAGATCGTGATCTATCAGGTGTCCGGCCCCCCGGGATCGACCGCGAACATCAACTACTGGGACGCCGACGCAAACACCCACCAGGTGAACGGCGCGCCACTGCCCTGGTCCGTGACGGTCACGACGACATTGCCGTCGGTGAGCGCCAACATCATGGCTCAGGGTGACGCCGATCAGATCGGCTGCACCATTACCGTCGACGGCGTGGTGCGAGAGCAGAAGAACGCCGACGGCGTCAACGCGCAGACCTTTTGCCTGGTGAAATCCGCATGACCGACACCACCACCACGACCACCGGGCGCACCCGCCGGCCGCTGATCCCGCACCTCATCCGCCTGCTCGCGATCCCGATCGTCCTGGGCTGGGTGGCGCTGACCGTGATTGTGAATGTCGCTGTCCCGGCACTGGAGGTGGTCGGCGAGGCGCATTCGGCGCCGATGGCCCCCCTGGACGCACCGTCGATGAAGGCGATGGAGCGCATGGGCCACAACTTCCGGGAATTCAGTTCCAACAGCACCGTGATGGTCGTGCTGGAAGGCCAGCAACCGCTCGGCGATGCGGCGCACCGCTACTACGACGAGATCATCCGCAAGCTGAGCCAGGACACCACGCACGTCGAGCACATCCAGGACTTCTGGGGTGACCGGTTCACCGCCGCGGGCTCACAGAGCGCCGACGCCAAGGCGTCCTACGTCATGCTGAACATCGCCGGCAACCAGGGCACGACCCAGGCCAACGAATCCGTCCAGGCCGTCCGGCAGGTCGTCAGCAAGACCCCGGCGCCACCCGGAGTGAGGGCGTTCGTCACCGGTCCGGCAGCGCTCAGTAACGACACGCACATCATCGGCAACGCCAGCCTGGCCAAGATCACACTGTTCACCCTCGGGGCGATCGCGGTCATGTTGCTGCTGGTCTACCGGTCCGTGGTCACCACCGTGATCCAGCTGTTCATGACGTTCGTCGCTCTGGCGTGCGGCCGCCAGGTCGTCTCGTTCCTGGCCAGCAACAACGCCTTCGGGCTCACCACCTTCGCCGCGAACATCCTGACGATGCTGGCGATCGCCGCCGCAACCGACTACGGGATCTTCCTCGTGGGCCGCTACCAGGAGGCCCGCCGGGCCGGGGAAGATCGGGAAACCGCTTACTACACCACGTTCCGCAGCGTTGCCCCGGTGGTGCTGGGTTCGGGTCTGACCATCGCGGGGGCGACGTACTGCCTCAGCCTCTCCCGGCTGCCCTGGTTCAACACCATGGGCCCGCCCGTCGCGATCGGCATGCTGGTCGTGGTGGCCGCTGGGGTCACCCTGGGTCCCGCGGTCATCTTCCTGGGCAGCAAGATCGGTCTGTTCGAGACCAAGCGCGCGGCCAAGGGTCGGATGTGGCGGCGGGTCGGCACCGCGGTGGTCCGCTGGCCGGTGCCGATCTTCGTGATGAGCGCGGCGGTTGTGCTCCTCGGCATGGTCGCCCTACCGACCTACGCGACCAGCTACAACGACCGCTACTACATTCCGGACTCGGCCCCGGCGAACCTCGGATACACCGCGGCAGATCGGCATTTCACCCAAGCCCGGATGAACCCCGACATGCTGATGGTCGAGGCCAACCATGACATGCGCAATCCGGCCGACATGATCGTCCTGGACAAGGTCGCCAGGAACATCATCCGCACGCCGGGTATCGCGATGGTGCAGGACATCACCCGGCCTCTTGGGATCCCGATCCAGCACAGTTCGGTCCCGTTCCAGAGCAGCATTTCGGGCCAGACGACCATGCAGAATATGAGCTTCCTGAAGGACCGCATGGCCGACATGCTCAAAACGGCCGACGAACAGCAGTTCATGATCGACAACATGGAGCGCATGTACGCGGTGACACAGGATCTCTCGAACGCCGCCAATGACAGCGCGAAGACCACGGCGGATACCTCCCAGATCACCGACTCACTGCGCAACCACATCGCGGATTTCGACGACTCCGTGCGGCCGATCCGCAGCTACTTCTACTGGGAGAAGCACTGCTACGACGTGCCCCTGTGCTGGTCGTTCCGGTCCTTCTTCGAGTCCCTGGACGGATTCGACAACCTGGCCGGGCAGTTCCACATCCTCTCCGGTGACATCGATCGCACCGCTGCGGCGACACGCGAAATGCTGACGCTGATGCCGCCGATGATCCAATCGATGAAGACCTCGAAGGCGCTGACGCTGACAATGCACTCCACATTCTCGGCGATGCTCGACCAGATGGCGGCTATGAACGACACGGCAATCGTCATGGGTCAGAGCTTTGACGCCGCGAAGAACGACGACTTCTTCTACCTGCCGCCCGAGGCGTTCACCAACCCCGAGTTCATCCGCGGCATCAAGATGTTCTTCTCCCCCGACGGCAAGTCGACCCGTTTCTACATCACCCACCAGGGCGATCCGATGACTCCGGAGGGAATCGCGCGGGTCGCCTCCGAGCGACTCGCCGCCCAGGAGGCACTCAAGCAATCGTCGCTGTCGGACGCGAAGGTGTTTCTCGGCGGGGCAGCAGCGACATACAAGGATATGGCCGATGGCGAGAAGTACGACCTGATGATCGCGGTGGTCTCGGCATTGACGCTGATCTTCATGATCATGCTGCTGCTGACCCGCAGTGCCGTCGCCTCGCTGGTTATCGTCGGCACAGCGGCCAGCTCGATCGCCGCATCCTTCGGTCTGTCGGTGCTCATCTGGCAGGACCTGTTCGGCATGAAGGTCCACTGGATCGTGATGGCGCTGTCGGTCATCATCCTGTTGGCGGTCGGATCGGATTACAACCTGCTCCTGGTCTCCCGGTTCAAGGAAGAGATCCACGGCGGACTCAAGACGGGGATCATCCGATCCATGGCAGGCACCGGGACGGTGGTGACGTCCGCGGGCCTGGTGTTCGCCTTCACCATGGCGGCGATGCTGGGCAGCGAACTGGCGATTCTGGGACAGTTCGGTTCCACCGTCTGCATCGGCCTGCTTCTCGACACGCTGGTAGTGCGCACCCTGCTGATGCCATCGATCGCGACCATGCTAGGCCGCTGGTTCTGGTGGCCGAAGGTGGTCCACCCGCGCGGTGACAATGCCCGCCGACAGGCGCATCCCGGGGCGTACCCGCAAGCCTCTCCGCACGCCCAGCCGACGGGTGGTCCGCACGCCACCCCGGCGCCAGGCCGGCAACCGGCGCATGCCATGCCGGACGACGTCACGGCAGTCGTAACTAGGAGCTAGGGGCTAGGGGTCGCGGGGCGTGCGGTCCGGTACCCCGGCTTCCGCCAGCGCCTCGAGCATCAACTCGGCCACCGCCCGGTGGGCGTCGAAGTTCCAGTGGATGCCGTCGGGATTCCCGCGCCCGCCCACAATGTGCTCGGCCACCGCGGCTTTGAGATCCACCAGCGGTACGTGGTGCCGCCGGGCCCAGTCCGTGATCGCGGCGACGGTGCCGGATCTGCCGTGATGGGCATGGCCGTACGTGTCGGCGATGTGCACCGACGGCAGCGAGGCCACAATCGGAATGCCGGGGCGGTTGAAATCGATTGCGCCGCGGGTCTGTTCGAGATAGTCGGCGGTGAGGTGAGGCGGCAGAGCCGATCTGGCCACCGGCGAGAGTCGCGGCTGCAGCCAGCCGTAGCCGTCGCGGGCCCACTTCCGCAGCCTAGGCGGCCGCAGGTAGCGGATCATCTCGCGCAGCGCGGTCGGCAGCACCGACGGCAGCGAATCCATCCCGCCGGTCGCGAAGATCACGGCGCCCGCACGCGGTAACGCAGCCCAGGCCCGGGGGTCCTGGGTTGCCGCCCACCAGATGTCGCGGCAGGTCCAACCGATGCGACCGATCAGCTCCAGATCCCATTCCAACTGTGCAGCAACAATATTCGGCCATATCCGCGGGTCGTCTGCGGGCAGACCGCCGGCAGGACCGTAGTAGGAGAGCGAATCGGCGAACACCAGCAGCGTAGGCCGCGCTTCGGCGGGTATGTCAGAGGACATCGCCCGCGACCTCCGCGGATGCGTTCCAGACATCGAGGCGCCACCGGATGCTGCCGACGTCGGCACCGGGAGCCGAATGCCCGGAGAGTTGCACCCAGCTGCCGTTGCCCAGACCGCCCAGCACCGGCCAGTGGTCGATCGGGAGTCTGAGCAGCGCGGCCGACAGCGCGGCGATCAGGCCGCCGTGGGCCACCAGCACCACCGGCCGATCCGGCTGGTTCGCCTCACCCCACTCCGGGTCGCCCGACACAAGCTCGGCGATCAGCGGCATGCTGCGGGCTGCCACGTCGACCCTGCTCTCCCCGCCGTGCGGTGCCCAGGTCGCGTCCTCGCGCCACGACAAGCGGGCGCCGGGTGCCTCGTGGTCGATCTGGGCGTGCGTCATGCCCTGCCAGTCGCCCAGGTGGGTCTCGCGCAGCCGCTCGTCGGACAGCACCCGCAGGCCGGTCCGCTCCCCCAGCACGATCGCGGTGTCGCAGGCACGACGCAGGTCCGAGGAAACAATGCGCAGCGGCCGCGGCGTGTCCAGCGCCCCGGCGGCGGCACGTGCCTGCGCCCGGCCGACCTCACTGAGTTCGGTGTCGAGCTGCCCCTGCATCCGGCTGCCGAGATTGAAGTCGGTCTGCCCGTGCCGCACCATCACCAGCCGGCGGACCGTCATTGCGCGCCGCCTCGGTCCCCGGTGACCGGCACCACCGGGCAGTCGCTCCACAGGCGGTCCAGGGCATAGAAGTTGCGGTCGTCCTGGTGCTGGATGTGCACGACGATGTCGCGGTAGTCCAGCAGCGTCCAGCGGCCTTCCCGGGCGCCCTCGCGTCGGGCCGGCCGGCAGCCGGCTTCGCGCATCTTCTCCTCGACCTCATCGACAATGGCGTTGACCTGACGTTCATTGGACGCCGAGGCGATGACGAAGCAGTCCGTGATCGCCAGCTGGTCGGAGACGTCGATCACGACGACGTCGGTGGCCAGCTTGGCCGCGGCGGCGTGGGCCGCGACGGTGGCCATCGCGACGGCTTCCTGCGTGGCGGTCATCCGCGGTCCCCGCCGTTGCCGTAGAGCCGGCGCTTGGAGACGTACTGCACCACGCCGTCGGGCATCAGGTACCACAACGGCCGGCCCTCCTCGGCGCGTCGACGGCAGTCTGTCGACGAGATCGCCAGTGCGGGTATCTCGACCAGCGTCAGCGCATCGTCGGAAAGCTCACCCAGCACCTCGGTGACGTGGTCGCGCCGCAGCTCGTACCCGGGGCGGCTGACGCCGACGAAGCTGGCCAACTCGAACAGCTCGTCCCAGCCCTGCCACGTCAGGATGGAGGCCAGCGCGTCGGCGCCGGTGATGAAAAACAGCTGCGAGTCGGGGTACGTGGCGTGCAGGTCGCGCAACGTGTCGCGGGTGTAGGTGGGGCCGGCGCGGTCGATATCGACCCGGCTCACCGAGAATCGGGGATTGGACGCGGTGGCGATCACCGTCATCAGGTAGCGGTCCTCAGCGGCGGTCACCGGCCGGGTCTTCTGCGCCGGCTGACCGCTCGGCACGAACACGACCTCGTCGAGTTCGAACAGGTCGGCGACCTCACTGCCAGCGACCAGGTGCCCATAGTGGATGGGATCGAACGTCCCACCCATGACACCCAGCCTGCGCAGCCGCTTTTGCACGATGTGCCAGCTTACTTGAGCATCCGGACGGGGCCGATTTCTCGGCTCAGGACCAGGAACTCACACGGGTAGCAACTGGTCGATCACCGACGCCAACTGCTTGGCCGACCGGCACTCGTGGATCGTGATCACCTCTTGGTAGCGGGGCACCGCCGAGTCGCCGCTACCCCACAGATGCCGGGGCTCGGGGTTCAGCCAGTGCGCGTGGCGGCTCGCAGTCACCATGTGGGCCAGCAGCGGAGTTTCGGGGTTGCGGTAATTGGTGCGACCGTCGCCCAGCACCAATAGCGAACTGCGGGGTGACAAGACGTTCGGAAAGTTCTGCACAAACGACGCGAACGCGTTGCCATAGTCGGAATGGCCGTCACGGCTGTACACCCCGGACTCGCGGGTGATGCGCTGGACCGCCACCGCAAGGTCGGCCTCGGGGCCGAACATGTGGGTCACCTCGTCGGTGGTGTCGATGAAGGCGAACACCCGGACGCGGGAAAACTGCTGGCGCAGGGCGTGGACCAACAGCAGGGTGAAGTGGCTGAACCCGGCGACCGAGCCCGATACGTCACAGAGCACGACCAGCTCCGGTCGGGCCGGGCGGGGCTTGGCCAGGACGACGTCGATCGGCACGCCGCCGGTGGACATCGACTTGCGCAGCGTCTTGCGAAGGTCGATCGATCCGGCCCGGGCGCGTCGCCGGCGGGCGGCGAGCCGGGTGGCCAGGGTGCGGGCAAGCGGCGCCACCACCCGGCGCATCTGGCGTAGCTGGTCACCGGAGGCGCGCAGGAACTCGACGTTCTCGGAAAGCTGAGGGATACCGTACGTCTGGACGTGCTCGCGGCCGAGTTGCTCGGCGGTACGCCGTTTCGTTTCGGCCTCGACCAATGTGCGTAATTGCGTGATCCGCTGCGCTGCCATGGCTTTGGCGATCTGCTCCTGAGTGGGCGAGGGTTCGTCGCCGTACTCCGCAAGCAGCCCCGCCAGCAGCTTGCCTTCCAACTCATCGAGCGCCATCGACTTGAGCGCCTGATACGACGAGAAGGACGGGCCGCGGCTGGAGTTGTATTTGCCGTAAGCCGAAACGATCTGCGCGATCATCGCGACCAGGCGCTGATCCATCTCAGCGAGGTCCGGGTTCTCGGTGAGCAGATCCAGCAACATCTGGCGCATCGCCTCGACGTCCTCGGGCGGCAGGGAGTTGTCGTCGGGAGCCTCGACGGAGTCTTCCGGTACCACCGTGCGGGTGCCCATCGCCGCCGGGAACCACAGGTCGAACATGGCGTCGTAGGTTTCCCGGTGATCGGCGCGGTGCAGCACGGCGCACGCGAGGCCCTCGCGGAGCACCTCCCGATCGTCCAGCCCCAGGGTGGCCATCACGCGGCCGGCGTCCACCGTCTCCGACGGCCCCACCGAAACACCCTGCCCCCGCAGCGCTTCTACGAAGCCCACCAGGTGTCCCGGCAGCCCGTAAGGGGCCAGTGGCCGGGAGGGCCGGACGCGTCGGACGACCACGGATCTCCTAGTTCAGGCGGAGCTCGCCGATGGCGCGCTGCTGATCGGACTGATGTTTGAGGACCACGCCGAGCGTGGCGGCGACGACGGCGTCGTCAATGGTGTCCAGGCCGAGCGCGAGCACCGTGCGGCCCCAGTCGATGGTCTCGGCGATAGACGGCACCTTCTTGAGTTGCATCGAGCGCAGCACACCGATGATGCGGACCAACTCCTCGGCGAGGCGCTCGGGCAGCTCGGGGACACGGGACAGCAGGATGCGGCGCTCCAGGTCCGGGCCGGGGAAATCAATGTGCAGGAACAAGCAGCGGCGCTTGAGCGCCTCGGACAGTTCGCGGGTGGCGTTAGACGTTAGCACGACGAACGGCAGCCGCTCGGCGACAAGGGTGCCCAATTCGGGCACGGTCACGGCGAAGTCGGACAGCACCTCCAACAGTAGGCCCTCGATCTCGATATCGGCCTTGTCCGTTTCGTCGATCAGCAGCACCGTCGGTTCGGTGCGGCGGATGGCGGTCAGCAGCGGGCGTTGCAGCAAGAACTCCTCGCTGAACACATCGTCGCGGGTCTGATCCCAGTCCCCGTGCCCGGCAGCGTTGCTCGTTTGGATACGCAGTATCTGCTTGGCGTGGTTCCATTCGTAGAGCGCGCGGGCCTCATCGACACCTTCGTAGCATTGCAGGCGGACCAGGCCCGAGTCGGTGGCCTGTGCGACGGCGCGGGCCAGCTCGGTCTTGCCGACGCCGGCGGGGCCTTCCACCAGCAGCGGCTTGCCCAGCCGGTCGGCGAGGAAGACCGCCGTTGCCGTGGCGGTGTCCGGCAGGTAGCCGGTACCGGCCAACCGTCGTGAGACGTCGTCGATGTCGGTGAACAGCGGCCTGTGCCGGGCGGGCACGCTCACAATCTGGTCTTCCTCCAGGACTTTCGCGGGATATTCGGACAGGTCAGACCGGGCGGATGTGCCCGTCTCCCCAGGCGATCCACTTGGTTGAGGTCAATTCCGGCAGCCCCATCGGACCGCGCGCGTGCAACTTCTGGGTGGAGATGCCGATTTCGGCGCCGAAACCGAACTGCTCGCCGTCGGTGAACGCCGTCGACGCGTTGACCATGACCGCGGCGGCGTCGACACCGTCAGTGAACCGTTGCGCGGCTGCCATATTGCTGGTCACGATCGCCTCGGTGTGCCCGGTTCCGTACTCGTTGATGTGGGCGATCGCGGCGTCGAGCCCGTCGACGACCGCCACCGCGATGTCCATCGACAGGTATTCCCGGCGCAGGTCGTCCTCGTCGGTCTCCCGATCGGTGCAGAGATGCACCGTCACTCCCGCGTCCTGCAGGGCGGCCATCAGGCGCGGCAGGGCCCGTCCGGCGATCGCGGCATCGACCAGCAACGTCTCGGCGGCGTTGCAGACGCTGGGCCGGCGCGTCTTGGAGTTCAGCAGTATCCGCTCGGCCAGGTCCAGGTCGGCGCCTTCGTGTACGTAGACGTGGCAGTTGCCGACGCCGGTCTCGATCGTGGGCACCTGCGCATCGCGGACCACCGCATCGATCAAGCCGGCTCCCCCGCGCGGGATCACCACGTCGACCAGTCCGCGGGCCTGGATCAGGTGCGTGACGGTGGACCGATCGGCAGCGGAGAGCAACTGCACCGCATCGGCCGGTAGGTCTTCGGTGTCCAGGGACGAGTGCAACACCCCGACGAGCGCCCGATTGGACCGCGCCGCCGAGGAACTGCCGCGAAGGAGCACCGCGTTTCCGGACTTGAGTGCCAACCCGAAGGCATCGACGGTGACGTTGGGTCGACCCTCGTAGATCATGCCGATCACACCGAGTGGAACGCGCTGCTGACGCAGTTGCAGCCCGTTGGGCAGGGTGTAGCCGCACAGCACCGTCCCGACAGGATCCGGTAGCCCCGCGACCTGGCGCAGGCCAGCGGCGATTCCCTCGACGCGCTTGTGGTCCAGCGCCAACCGGTCGAGCATCGCGGCCGGCATGCCGGCGGCGCGGGCGGCCTCGAGGTCGTGCGCGTTGGCCTCCAGAATCGCGTGGGCATGGCCGCAGATCGCCTCGGCAGCCGATCGCAACGCCTGGTCCTTGGCGACCGTCGGCAACAACGCCAGGATGCGGGAGGCCACCCGGGAGCGGCGTGCGGCATCGTGGACGTCGCGGCGCAGATCGGGCTGCCGCTGATGGGTCGCATCGCTCCGGGATGGCGCTTGCAGACCCATCCGATCAGGGTAGCGGGCGGCACATAACACGGTGCGCCTGCCCCGCTTCGGGGTCCGGCGCTAACGAGCCCGCTCGCGGTGCCGGATCTTGCGCACCATGCCCCGCCGCTCGTCGATGATGCTGCCGAAGTTCTGCAACAGCAACGGCTCGTTCATGACCAGACGGTCGAGGTGTTCGCGATCCACCTCCAATGCGGTGACCTCCTCCAGCGCGTGCGCGCTGGAGAGATTCGGCTGCCGGGTCAACGCGGTCAGGCCCAGGAACGAGCCCTCGGACAACGTGTTGATCGGCACGACCGACCCGTCATGGGCCGTCGCGGTCAGCCGCACGCTCCCGGCTACCAGAAACGTCATGGCGTCAGGCACCTCATCGGCTCTTTCGACCACTTCGCCAGTGCCGTACCGGACGATCCTCGAACTCGATTGCAGCGTCCGCTGGTCGTCGCTGTTCAATCGCAATATCGGCGCCACCACGGTGCGCAACGCATACTCCACCAGTTCGGGCGTCGAGCCGTCGTCCTCGGCACCGTCAAGGTGGAGGTTCTCCCGTCGAGCGGCGTACCAGATCCACTGCAGAAACATCGCCTCCGTGGCCGCCGCATCCCCGGGTGCGCTCAGGGCGATGGTCGTGCGGTATTCGCCGCCGCCCACCGGCACCGACCACGGCGCACCGCCCGACGCGAGCTGCGGGAGCGCCCCGGCGACACGGCACAACATCGCGCACACCCGGTCCGGCGGATCGGCGGTGGAGAACATCGTGGAAAGCACCAATTTTTGTACGCCAGGCGGCCGACTGAGATTGGTGAACGCCGTCGTGGCCAGCACCGAGTTCGGCGTGATCCGCAGTCCGTTGCCGGTGTCGACATGCACCGCGCGCCAGTTCACCTCGACGACGCGACCCTGCTCGGTCCCCAGGTCCAGCCACTCGCCGATCCTGAACGGCTGCTCGAAGAGCATGAACAAGCCCGACACGATCTGCCCGACGGAGTTCTGCAGCATCAGGCCGATGACCACCGAGGTCACACCTACCGCCGTGAACACACCGGCGATCCGGACCCCCCAGATGAGCGACAGCATCGCCGCGAGGCCGGCGCCGATGACGGCGAAGCGGCTGACGTCGATGAAGATGCGAGGCAGCCTTCGGCGCCAGCTGGTCTCGGGCGCGGTCTCGAACACGTTGTACCTGAGTCCCGACAGCACCAAAACCAGCACCAGCAGACCGAGCACTGTGGTCAGGATCCGCACCGGAGTATCCCGGAAGGGAATCTCCGAGGCCTTGACGAGCAGGAGCAGCAGGGCGCCGAGCGGCAAAACATAGTTTCGCAGCAGGCTCACCTGCCTGGCACGTGGGCTGTTGCGGCGGATGAACAGGTCGTGCAGTTCGGTGAGGGCGATCAGCAGGATCGGTAGGCCGATCACGATGGCGGCGGCCCAGTAGAACCAGGGTGTATCAAGCGAATTCATCAGCGCTCCACCACACGGTAGATCGCCTGCTCGTCGCCATCGACAGCGATCGTGCCGGCGGGAACGAACTGCCGGATGTCGCGCATCACGTCGTAGACTTGCGAACTGACATAGATGCCCGGCTGCGCTGCGCCACTCTGCAATTGGAACGCAACGCCGACCGCGCGACCCCAGATGTCGTAGACCAGCCTGGAGTGGCTCTCCAGACCGCCCACCACCAGACCGCTCACAACCTCGCCGGTGTTGACACCCACCCGAAGGCCCAGCCGGCAGCCGGTTTGCCGGTTGAACCGATCGACGATGTGGGCGATTTCGAGGGCGAACTCAATGCTGCGGTGGATGCCGTCCAGCCTCGGGGTGACAACCCCGCAGCTGGCAAGGTAGCCGGTGTGAAAGGTGCGGATCCACTCGACGCCCGTTGATTCCGCGGCCGAATCGAACTGCTGGAACAGGTCTGCGATGGTCGCGACCAATTCGGTTTCCGGCATCTCGGTGGACATCTCGTCCAGACCGCCGATGTCGGCATAGATCACGGCGACGTTCTGGTTGCGCTGCGCAATGTTTTCCTCACCGTCGCGGTAACGCTGCGCCACCGACTCCGGCATCAGCGTTAGCAGGCGGCCCTCACTCTCGCGGCGCTGCTCGTTGATGAGTTCTGCGTTTGCCGCAAGACTGCTCGTCATGATGTTGAAAGCCCTTGTCAGGTCGCCGACTTCGTTGCGGCCCCGCGTGGGGATGTTGACATGGTAGTCCCCGGAGGCGACCTTTCGGGTGCCCTCCAGAAGACGCCGAACGGGCTTGACGGCCGCCTGGGCGAACAGCATGGCGACCACGCACATGGCGAAGACCATGGATGTGACGGCGATGGCGAGGCCCTTGCTGAACCTGCTCAGCCGCGCGAAGGCGTCGGCGTTGTCACGTGTCGCCAAAATCGACCAGTGCAGGTCGGAGTTCGGGATGGTCAACGGCGAATATGCTTCCAGCTCTGGGTTACCCGTGTAGTCGGTGGCGCTCATCACCCCGGTCTCGCCACGCTGGGCGGCGCGCAGGCCGTCGGTCCCGACGGGCTGCACCAGTACCGTGGTGCCCAGGCGGATCGCCCGGTCGGCGACATCCGGCGACGTGCCGGCTGCAATCGCATCGCGCCGGTATGCCTGCGGGTCCTCAAGGAACTCGCGCGAATCGGAGCGCATCAAGTCGTCGGGGCCCGCCAGATACGTCTCGGTCGAGGGACCCATGCCGGCGGTGTCCCAATGCCTGTTCACGGTCATGATCTTGTTGATCGCGCCGATCGGCACCGGCATGGCCATGACCCCGTCGATCTTGCCGTTCTGGCCGATCGGCGACACGACCCATGCCGTGGGCGAGTCGAGGTGCGGCTGGTACGAATGGAAATCGGTGATCCAGACGAAGTTGACGTCGTTGGAGGCCAAGGCCTTCTGGTAGGCCTCGCGCAGCTTTGATTCCCGATACGGGCCGGTGAGGATGTTGGTTCCCAGGTCTGGGCCTCGGGAGACGGAAAAAACGATATTGCCCTTCAGGTCAAGGAGCAGCGCGTCGCGGTAGCCGAATCGCTCGACGACATCGCGGAGAACGAAGTCATAATGGCGGCTGGCCGCCGACCACTGGCTGCCGTCGCCGGCGTCCGCGACGTCCGCCGGCATAGCGGCGGCGGTGTAGTGCGCCTGAAGGTACTTCTGCGCATTGGAAGTCGGCAGAACCGCGTTGATGTCGATCTGGGAGCCGGACAACTTCTTGATCGGTTCGATCATCTGGTTCTGGTAGTAGGTGACGATCGCCTGCTGTTGGGCGGGGGTGATGGTCGATTTGTCCAATTGGTCGAAGCCCGCGGTGAATTCCGCAACCGCCCCGACGACGGTGTACGTCTCGCTGTAGATGACCAGCGAATCGGTGACCTCGCGAAACGCCGACAGCACCGCCCGCTTTTGGCCCTCGCGCATTTCGGTCAACCGAGATGCTTCGACGTCACGCAGGGCGCGCCCACCAGAGACGCCCCCGACGAGGCCGATCACTAGGACGCCGATCATGCTCGACAGCACCAGCGCGACCACAATTCTGGACTGCAGGCCGAACCGGGGATGCCTGCCCGGCCATAGTCGGCGGAGACGACCCAGCGGGGTGGCCGGACTGGATCCGGGGGCGCTTTCGGCTGCGCTTCCCTCTGCTGCGGCCCCGGTGGCCCCGGTCTCGGCGGTATTCGCGTTGTCCCCGGAGGCCGGCTCGGCGTTGTCCAGCTCAGTCGCCGTCACTCGCCTCTCCGCCTTTCTCCCGACAGATTTCGGCACAGCTACTCCAGCACACTAGCGCGCGGACCTGAAGATTCCGGCGATTGAGGCGAAGGTGGTAGCGAAAAGTGACTAACGTCGGCCCGATGTCCCGGGTGTGCGTGGTCGGCAGCGTGAATATGGATGTGACCCTCGGCGTCGATGCCTTCCCTCGCCCGGGCGAGACGGTCCTGGCGTCGTCGTTGACGTCTGCACCCGGGGGCAAGGGTGCCAATCAGGCCGTGGCGGCGGCGCGGGCGGGCGCGCTGGTGCAGTTCGTCGGTGCGGTCGGCGACGACGCGGCCGCCGAGCGGCTGAGGGCCCACCTCGCCGCCAACGGCATCGGGCTGGACGGGACCGCCGAGATTCCGGGGCCGAGCGGCACGGCGATCGTTGTGGTCGATGCCAACGCCGAGAACACCATCGTGGTGGCGCCGGGCGCCAACGGGCATCTGACGCTCTCCGGCTCCGGCTCCGGCGCGCACAGCGCGCGCAGTGTCGTTGCCGGTTGCGATGTGCTCCTGACCCAGTTGGAGATTCCGGCTGCGACGGCGGTAGCGGCCGCACGGCAGGCCCGTTCGGCCGGGGCGATCGTCATCGTCAATGCCTCGCCGGTCCGCCGGGACGACGATCCGGCCGAACTGGCCCATCTGGCCGAATTGGCCACCGTCGCGGACGTGGTGATCGCGAACGAGTCCGAAGCCGTGCACTGGCGCTGGCGGCCACCCCACCTGGTGGTCACCCTCGGCGCCCGGGGAGCCCGCTACGTCGGCGCCGATGGCGAGGTGACGGTACCGGCCCCCGTGGTGGCGGCGGTGGACAGCACCGGGGCCGGAGACGTGTTCGCCGGGGTGCTGGCCGCGAACTGGCCGCGCCACCCGGGTACGCCAGCCCGGCGACTGCGGGCCCTGCGGCGGGCCTGCGCCGCGGGCGCCCTTGCGACGCTGGTGCCCGGTGCCGGTAACTGCGCTCCGGATGCCGAGGCGATCGACGCCGCGACGTGATCACCGCTAACCCTCGGGGACCTCGCGCTCGATCTCGGCGAGCCAGATCCGCGCCGACATGTCCGACGGGGCCCGCCAGTCCCCCCGGGGCGACAGCGAACCCCCGTGCGACACCTTGGGGCCGTTGGGCAGTGCTGAGCGTTTGAACTGACTGAACGAGTAGAAGCGCTGCACGAACACTTCCAACCAGTGCCGAATCTCGGCGAGCGAGTAGCCCGGTCGTTTGTCCTCGGGGAAGCCCGGCGGCCACGTGCCGCGCCCTGGGTCACTCCACGCATGCCAGGCGAGGAATGCGATCCGCGACGGCCGGAAACCGTAGCGCAGCACATAGAACAGCGAAAAGTCCTGCAGGGCAAACGGTCCGACTGTCGCCTCGCTGCTCTGCACCCGTCCTTCTTCGTCCTCGTCGCCGACGGGAACCAGCTCCGGGGTGATCTCGGTGTCGAGCACCGATTGCAGCACCTCGCCGACCCGCGACTCGAAATCACCCGAGGAGATGGACCAGCGGATGAGGTGCTGGATCAGGGTTTTGGGCACGCCGGCATTGACGTTGTAGTGCGACATCTGGTCGCCGACCCCGTACGTCGACCAGCCCAGCCCCAGCTCGGAGAGGTCACCGGTGCCCAGGACGATTCCGCCGCGCTGATTGGCCAACCGGAACAGGTAGTCGGTGCGCAGGCCGGCCTGGACGTTCTCGAACGTGACGTCGTAGACCTTCTCACCGCGCGCGAAGGGGTGATCCATCTCCCTGAGCATGAGCGTCGCGGAATCGCGAATATCGATTTCGGAGAACGTGACGCCCAGCGCGCCGCACAACTCGGCGGCGTTGCGTTTGGTGCGGTCTCCCGTCGCGAAGCCGGGCAGCGTGAACGCCAGGATGTCGCTGCGCGGCCGGTCTTCCCGGTCCATCGCACGCGCGGCGACGATCAGCGCCTGCGTCGAGTCCAGTCCACCGGAGACCCCGATCACGACCTTCGGGTGGTTCAGCGCAGACAGCCGCTGCGCGAGCCCGCAGACCTGGATGTTGTACGCCTCGTAGCAGTCGTGGTGCAGTCGTCGCGGATCGGCGGGCACGAAGGGGAACCGCTCGATGTCGCGCAGCAGCCCGATGTCGCCGGCCGGCGGATCCAGCCGGAACTCGACGCGCCGGAACGACTCGGCCGATCCCTGGTGGTGGCGCCGGTTGTCGTCGAATGTGCCCATCCGCAGCCGCTCGGAGCGCAGCAGCTCGGTGTCGACGTCGGCGATGCTGTATCGGTCGCCTTGGGGGAAGCGCTCGGATTCGTCGAGCAGCGCGCCGTTTTCGTAGATCATGGTTTGGCCGTCCCAGGCCAGGTCGGTCGTCGACTCGCCCTCGCCCGCGGCGGCGTAGATGTAGGCGGCCAGGCACCGCGCAGACGCCGAGCGGGCCAGCAGGTTGCGGTCGGCTGAGCGGCCGATCGTGATCGGGCTGCCGGACAGGTTGGCCAGCACCGTCGCGCCCGCAAGCGCCGCTTCCGCGCTGGGCGGGATCGGCACAAACATGTCTTCGCAGATTTCGGCGTGCAGCACCAGGCCGGGGAGGTCGGACGCGGCGAACAGCAGGTCGGGGCCGAACGGGGCGTCGGTGTCGCAGAGGCGGATGGTGCCGCGCTCGTCGTCGCCGGGAGCAATCTGACGGCGCTCGTAGAACTCCCGGTAGGTGGGCAGGTAGGACTTGGGCACCACGCCGAGCACCACACCACGGTGAATGACCACCGCGGTGTTGTAGATGCGATGCCGGTAGCGCAGGGGGGCGCCGACGAGAAGGACCGGCAGCAGATCGGTCGAGGCGGCGACGATGCGCTCGACGGCGTCTTGGACGTCGCCGAGCAGCAGGTCCTGGAGCACGATGTCCTCGATGGAGCAGCCGCAGAGCGTCAGCTCAGGGAAGACGGCGACCGCGACGCCGTCATCGTGGCATCGGCGGGCCAGCCGCAGCACCGACTCGGCGTTGGTCGCCGGATCGGCCAGCGCGACGCGGTAGGTGCACGCTGCGACACGGACGAAGCCCTGGCTGTAGGCGTTGTAGAAGTCATCACGGGAGTTCATCGCCCCTCTATTGTCGCCTGACCGGCAAGCCGGCGTGCGACCACTACCCTGAATCGGGTGACCGCCCGCCGCGCTGAATCGCCCGAGCTGGTCGCGCTGCTGGCCGGCCGTCGCGTCGCGGTGCTCACCGGCGCGGGAATCTCTACCGACTCCGGCATCCCCGACTACCGCGGACCCGATTCGCCACCGAGCAATCCGATGACGATCCGCCAGTTCACCACCGATCCGGTTTTCCGGCAGCGGTACTGGGCGCGCAACCACGTCGGGTGGCGGCACATGGACGAGACGTGGCCGAACGCCGGGCACCGGGCGCTGGCCGCGCTCGAACGCGCCGGCGCGGTGGCCGGCATCATCACCCAGAACGTCGACCTGCTGCACACCAAGGCCGGCAGCGGCAACGTCATCAACCTGCACGGCACCTACG
>CAZZHX010000016.1:0-25413 GCA_964653535.1 uncultured Mycobacterium sp.
CAAGGATATTGCCGGATAACAGCAGTCCCGCACCGCCGTCGCTCCACAGCCCGTACAGCCTGTCCAGTTCCGCTGTCGGTATGCCGGCGGGGTCAGCCAGGCCTTCGGTCATGGCGGCTTTGGCTAGGCGGTTACGCAAGCGGGCACCGCAGGGTAGGGCGAGTGATTGTGCGAGCAGTTCCGACATGATGGTCCCCGATACGGATTTGGCTGCGAACAGTAGCTGACTATCGCAAAGACTGCCCAGAGAGACATAACTATGACTGATTCAGCCCGCGAATCGGAACAGAGGGCGACGTAGAAAACCACTGATCAGAGCAGATTTTCACACGTCGGGCTGACAGGATTTGAACCTGCGACCACTTGACCCCCAGTCAAGTGCGCTACCAAACTGCGCCACAGCCCGCTCGCTGCCGGCATCGCCAGCGGCAGGTCGAAAGCCTACCGCACCCTCAGTGGCGCTTGGCTCCTCGCTTCTCGCGTCACCATACGTTGATCCGGGTGGGGCTTCCCTCGAACCCGAAGGTCTCACGCAGGCGCGCTTCCAGCAAACGTCGATACCCGACCTCCAGGAAACCGATCGTGAAGAACAGAAACGTCGGAGGGTGAGCGTGCACACATCCCGACACTTCGGGATGCCCTCGAGCGCGAGACCGCCGAAGACCCGTAAGGACACTACTCGGGTAGGCGCAGCCGGATGCTCACGAGGCCGCCGCTGAAGTTCCACGCAACTCGGGATATCCTCTCGCACTGTGCCTCACTTGCTCCAAAGCAGACCCGGGTTCGGCGCGCGGCGCACTCCGAATGCGAGCGCATGTCAGCCAGTTAACCGGTCTGTGACGTCGCCCAAGGCCCAGTTGTCGAACCGGATTCGGCGTGGCGTCCTGACCACTCATGAAAGCCGGGCCACCAGGGGCGCCACGTGGTGACGGCCTGCTCGTTAGCGGATGATCCGACCACGCGCGACATCACCGGATTGAGTTACGCCACGGATCTCGACGCGCCCGCCATCGACCGCTGGCGGACTCTGATTCTCCGATCGGGGGCTCTGGGGCGAATCGAGGCCATGACCGACTCCCGGTTCACGGGGGCGCTCGGGGACCTGGCAGGCATTCCCATCAGCGACCCAGTGCGCGCCGCTTTGGCCAACCCTGCGGCCGCGTCCAGAGAGCGTTCACGATGACAAGCACCCTGACGGGCACCAAGGCCGAACCCAGAAACCCACGGGGGGGCGGGCGTCACCGACGCAGAGAAGACCTGATGGCGACATTGGCCCGCGTGGCCCTGGCGTCACCGCGAAAGATCATCGCAGTCGCCGTCCTCGTCATGGCCGCCGCGGCCGTCTTCGGCCTGCCCGCCGCGTCCAGCCTCTCCAGCGGCGGCTTCGTGGACCCGAAATCCGAATCCGCCCGCGGCGCAGTGGTATTGGCCCAGAAATTCCACCGGGGCGACATGCAGATGCTGCTCCTGGTCGGTTCGGACCGCGGCGTCACCGATGGTCCCGCCCGGGCGGTTGGCACCGACATCGCTCGGGAACTGGCCAGGTCACCGTACGTCACCCAGGTGTCCTCGCCCTGGGATGCCCCGACGCCGCCCCCGGGCACGGTCAGCGCCGACGGAAAGTCGGCGCTCATCGTGGCCGCGCTCAGCGGCGATGAGAACACCGCACCCAAGCACGCCCAGGCGCTCGCCGGCCAGCTCGCACGCGACAGCGACGGGGTCACGGTCCGCGCCGGCGGCCCGGCGATGCTCTACGCACAGATCAGCCAGCAAACCCAGAAAGACCTGCTGCTCATACAAGCTATCGCCGCGCCGGTCAGCTTCGCTGCACTGATCTGGGTCTTCGGCGGCCTGCTGGCAGCGGCGCTCCCGATGGCCGTCGCCGGGTTTGCGATCGTGGGCTCCCTCGCGGCGCTGCGAGGGTTGGCGCTGGTCACCCACGTTTCGATCTTCGCCCTCGACCTGGGAGCCGCGCTGGGCATGGCCCTGGCTGTCGACTACACGCTGCTGATCATCAGCCGCTACCGCGACGAACTGGGTGCCGGCCGACAACGCGACGAGGCGCTGATCGCCACGATGGCGACGGCGGGACGCACGGTGTTGTTCTCGGCGATGACGATGGCCCTGGCGATGGTGCCGATGGTGATCTTCCCCGTCTACTTCCTGAGATCGTTCGGCTACGCCGGCATCACGGTGGCCAGCCTGGCCGCCTTCGCGGCGGTGGTGATCGCCCCCGCCGTGATCGTGCTGCTCGGCGAGCGGATCGACGCGTTCAACGTCCGGCGAATCGGCCGTCGATTGTTCGGCCGCCCCGAACCGACACCGAAGCCGATCAAGGGCAACTTCTGGTACCGCACGGCGACGGCGGTCATGCGCCGGCCTGTTCCGATAGGCCTGGCGATCATCGGCCTGTTGCTGCTGCTGGGTGCCCCCTTCCTGCACGTCCGGTGGGGGAACCCCGATGAGCGGGTGCTGCCGACCACGGCGACGTCGCGGCAGGTGGGTGACGTGATCCGCAGCCAGTTCGATGGGGCCTCGCGGGCCGCAGTGACGATCGTCGTCCCCGAAGTCCCTGATCCGACGAACCAAGACCTCGACGTGTACGCCGCGCAGCTCTCCCGGGTCGCCGACGTCGCGGGGGTGTCTTCCCCGAACGGCACGTTCGTCGCCGGAGTGCGCACGGGACCGCCGACGGCGCCCGCTGGTGCGGCCGACGGCAGTGCTTTTCTGACGGTGTCCAGCACCGCGCCGCTGTACTCGCCGACCTCCGACGCCCAGCTGGACCGCTTGCATCGGGTCGCGACGCCGGGCAATCGGGCCGTGCAGATGACCGGGAACGCGCAGACCAACCGCGATGCACTGACCGCGATCACGTCCCGATTGCCCCTGGTCTTAGGTTTCATCGCGGTCGTCACGCTGGTGCTGCTTTTCATGCTGACCGGCAGCGTGGTGCTACCGGTCAAAGCCGTGGTGCTCAACATCATGTCGATGACTGCGACGTTCGGCGCTTTAGTGTGGTTCTTCCAGGACGGGCACCTCGGGGCATTAGGCACCACACCAAGCGGCACGCTGGTCGCCACCATTCCGGCCATGATGTTTTGCATCGCATTCGGAATTTCCATGGATTACGAGGTTTTCCTGATCTCCCGCATCCGTGAATACTGGCTGGGATCGGCGCGGACACGCGCCGACAACGACGAGAGCGTCGCCCTGGGCATCGCTCACACGGGCCGCGTCATCACCGCGGCGGCGCTGTTGATGGCCGCCTCATTCGCCGCGATGATGACCGCCGATGTCTCGTTCATGCGGATGTTCGGCGTCGGGGTGACGATCGCGGTGACCGTGGACGCCACCCTGGTTCGGATGCTGCTCGTGCCAGCCTTCATGCGTGTGTTTGGCGGGGTGAACTGGTGGGCACCCGGGCCATTGCTCCGGCTGCGCCAGCGACTCATTCGTGCCGACGCGGGTCGCGGCGCGCCGGGGTAGGGGTAATTTTCACCCATGCCCAAGGTCAACGTGCGCGTTGTCAGCGTTACCGGCCGCTCATGGCCCGCTGGACCAGGAGTAAGTGTGTTCCCCTGGTGCACAACGGAATTACTCCCGCGATCAAAAGCCTCCGGAACCGCCGGGAGAGGTACGGTGCTCCCGATTCCAGGTCTGACCAATGCAGTAGACAATTCCCTGTCGCAGCAACAGCTTCGACAGCCGATGCCGGGCAGTCATCAAGCCCACACGGACATCCTCACGAGCCCGCACCAGATCATGGCCGGCTTCCTGCATGACAGCGGGGATCGTCAACGAGCCGATCTGGCCCACCCAGGGTGTGCAATAGTCCCCGATGATTTGTTAACCTCGGTGCGCCAGGCATGAAAGTACCCATATTCGGGGGTTGAGCGCAAAATCCGGGTGGCCTGGATCTTGGAGGGGGTGGTGATGCCGTGACGTGGAGCGTGCTGCCCGGTGAACAAACCCGACGTACCTGGAATGCACCGGTTACTGCGCCCGGTCCAGCCTATCGGGAGATGTTGCCCCACGTCCGAGCAATTCAACACGACCCCCTGACTTTTTTGATGGAATCCTGGCGACAGTACGGTGATGTTGTCCAATTCCCAGTTCCGTTTCTACCGACCTACCTAATCGGCTCGCCTCAAGGTGCTCGCGATGTACTACTGCTCCATCACAAGGCAATGAGCAAACGTACAGTTCAGTATTCAAACCTTTCACTTGTAACCGGTGAAGGTCTCATTACGGCTGAAACCGATATCTGGAAAACTACACGACGCCAATTAGCACCAGCATTTCACCAAGACATGATTCGGTTGGGGACAAAGCATGTAACCCATGCACTCGCACGTCTCGATACTTGTTGGGCACAACACACCGCGGGCGGGCCGGCCCTAATTGATGTCGACCAGACCATGATGAACTTAGCACTGGAAATAACTGGAGCGACTCTGTTCGGTGCTGACCTGACAAATCATGTTGATCGCCTCACGGCCGCAACACTCAGTGCGTTGCATTGTGTGGTTCAGCGAGTACGCAACCCACTTCCGATGCCGTTAACACTGCCAACGCCCAGTAACCTGCGGATGCGACGTGCAATTCGGCAACTAGATGCCGCAGTAGGCGAATTGATCGATCAACGGCTTGCAGATCCGCTGCCCACAGGGCAACCAATACGCGATATGCTTGACGTCTTGCTGGAGCCAACCCTCGGACAACCATTTTCTCGCAAGCAGATTCGCGATGAAGTCGCAACATTCATTGTGGCTGGACATGAAACTCTGGCTAGTGCACTCACCTGGGCATGGAACTTGCTCGGCGCACATCCCGACGAAGCCGAGCGACTGCGTAGTGAGCCGCACAGGTCATCCTTGGTATTTGACGAGACCCTACGTCTTTATCCACCTGCTTGGGTAATTTCTCGACGCTCGAATCAGCCGGTTGACATTGACGGTTTCCACATTCCAAAAAATGCCATGCTCATAATCAGTCCTTGGATTATTCATCGCAATCCAGCGTTGTGGAAAAATCCTGAATCATTTCTTCCTGATCGCTTCGCGCAAGGCCAGCCCGTGCTGGGCTATCTACCATTTGGTGCCGGTCCGCGCCTTTGCATCGGAAGAGAAATGGCGAGAATGCAAGGTGCGGAAATCCTGGGTCACATTACACAACATTGGAAATTGGACCCGATCAACAAACAACAAACTTCGATCGAGGCTTCGGTTACTTTGAGGCCACAAGGTGGACTGCCGATGCGGTTACACCGCATCGCACATTAATTGGCAGTATGAGACGGGCTGAACCCCGCACACCATGCAAAAGCTAGGACCTGACTAGGACCAATTTCGGGTGTCGCCGTGGCCGTTCGGGCGCAGACAGACGTTCCCCTCACCGTTGACTCGCTTACCTTCGGACAGTGACCAACCCAGTTGCCGTAGAGACCGTCGATCCGGCGGACCCGCGGCCGGGGATTTCTTCGAAAACCACCATCAGTGCCGCTTGGCCCCCCGCTTCTCCCGCACCCGCACGTTGATCCGGATGGGACTGCCCTCGAACCCGAAGGTCTCGCGTAGGCGCCGTTCCAGGAAACGTCGATAGCCGGCCTCCAGGAATCCGGTGGTGAACAGAACAAATGTCGGCGGGCGAGCGGTCGCCTGCGTCGCGAACAGGATCCGAGGCTGCTTACCCCCGCGCACCGGCGGTGGCGTGGCCGCCACCAACTCCTTCACCCAGGCATTCAGCGGTCCGGTGGAGATACGCCCGTCCCACGACGCCAGCGCGTCCTCCATCGCGGGCACCAACTTCTGCACTGCCCGGCCGGTCTTGGCCGAGATGTTGACGCGCTGCGCCCACGGCAGCTGCGCCAACTCGCGGTCGATCTCGCGCTCCAACAACTCGCGGCGATCCTCGTCGACCAGGTCCCACTTGTTGAACGCCAGCACCAGCGCCCGTCCCGATTCGATGACCATGGACAGCACCCGCTGGTCCTGTTCGGTCAGTGGCTGCGACGCGTCGATCAGCACGACCACCACCTCGGCCGCGTCAATGGCCGCGTGGGTGCGCACCGAGGCGTAGAACTCGTGACCGCTGGCCTGGCCGACCTTGCGCCGCAGCCCCGCCGTGTCGACGAACCGCCACACCGTGCCGTCCAATTCGATGAGCGAGTCCACCGGATCCACGGTCGTCCCGGCGACATCGTGCACCACCGAACGCATGTCGCCCGCCAGCCTGTTGAGCAGCGAACTCTTGCCGACGTTCGGCTTGCCGACGAGCGCCACCCGGCGGGGACCGCCTTCCGCCGGCGCGGCCTCGGAGATCTTCGGCACCGCCGCCAGCACCTCGTCGAGCAGGTCGGCCACCCCGCGGCCGTGCATCGCGCTGACCGCGTACGGCTGCCCCAATCCCATCGACCACAACGTCGCGGTGTCCGCCTCGACCCGCTCGTTGTCCACCTTGTTGGCGGCCAGAAAAACCGGCTTTCCCGAACGCAGCAAAATACGGGCGGCGGCTTCGTCGGCCGTGGTGGCACCGACGGTGGCGTCGACCACCAGGATCACCGCGTCAGCAGTGCGCATGGCCACCGAGGCCTGTTCGGCCACCAACAACTGCAGGCCCTTGGCGTCGGGCTCCCACCCACCGGTGTCCTGCACAACGAAGCGGCGCCCCAACCACAGCGCGTCGTAGGACACCCGATCCCGAGTGACACCGGGCACGTCCTGCACCACCGCCTCCCGGCGGCCGATGATCCGGTTGACCAGGGTCGATTTGCCGACGTTCGGGCGGCCCACCACGGCGATCACGGGCGCGGGGCCGGCCTCCTCTGTCTCAGGACCCGGCGATTCCGTGGATCCCCACTCGCTCTCGTCGGACCAGACGCCGTCGCCCGTCATCGCAGCGCCCCGCGTCGCCGCTCGACCAGGGTCAGCACGTGGGCGATCACTTGCGCCTCCGACATATCGCTGGTGTCGACGACCACAGCGTCCGGCGCCGCCCGCAACGGAGACACCGGGCGGGTCGAATCCAGGTGGTCGCGGCGACGGACATCAGCGAGCACGGTGTCGTAGTCGTCGGCCAGGCCGGCCGCGACATTCTGGTCGTTGCGCCGGCGCGCCCGGGTTTCGGCCGACGCGGTCAGGAAGATCTTCACCGGCGCGTCCGGCAGCACCACCGTCCCGATATCGCGGCCTTCGACGACGACGCTACCCGGACTGTCGGCCATGACCCGCTGTAATTGCACTAGGCGGGCGCGAACGGCGGGAACCGACGACACCACAGACACCGCTCTGGTCACCGCATCGCCGCGGATCTCGATCGAAACATTCTCTGCTGCAATATAATAGCGATCACTCTCGTCGTCGTAGTCCACTGACATCTGCACGGTCGAGGCAATCGATTCAACAGCCGCGGCGTCGGCCGGGTCGACTCCCGCGCGCAGCACCGCCAGCGTCACCATCCGGTACATGGCCCCGGTATCCAGATACCGGGCGCCCAGCGCTCGCGCGACGGCCCGCGACACCGAGGACTTGCCGGTGCCGGCCGGGCCGTCGATCGCGACGACGACTCTCGCCTCGATCACAAGCCCACTGCTTGATACAGCTGCCCGATCTCGTCGCGCCGCAACGCACGCAGACTGCCCGGCCGCTGCTCGCCCAGCGACACCGCGCCGATGTCGGTGCGCACCAGCGACTCCACCGGAAACCCTGCGGCCTCGAGGAGACGTCGGACGATGCGATTGCGGCCCTCGTGCAACGTCAGGCGCACCAGCGTCTTGCCCGGAATCGCATCCACCACGGCGAAGTTGTCGACGGTGGCGGGGCCGTCCGCCAAGTCGATGCCCGCGCGCAGCTTCTTGCCCAGTCCGCGCGGCACCGTTCCGGAGACCGTCGCCAGATACGTTTTGGGTATCTCGTGGGAGGGGTGCAACAACCGGTGCGCCAGCTCTCCGTCGTTGGTCAGCAGGATCAAGCCCTCGGTGTCGGCGTCGAGCCGTCCGACGTGGAACAACTTCTTGTTGCCGCGAACCTTTCGTTCGATCAAATCGCCGATGCACGGGCGGCCACGATCATCGGACATGGTCGAGTGCATGCCGCGCGGTTTGTTGAGCGCCAGGTAGACCAGCGAATCGTCGGCAACCACCCGGGCGCCGTCGACGCGGATCACCGCAGTGAGCGGGTCGACGCGGGTGCCCAACTCGGTCACCACACGTCCGTCCACGTCGACGCGGCCGTCGATGATGAGTTTCTCTGCGGCGCGCCGCGACGCAACCCCGGCCTGCGACAGGACTTTCTGCAGACGAACCCCCTCGGCTTCGACCATTAATCCCGATCCACGTCGAACGAACCCAGCCCGGGCTCCGTTTTTCCCCCGAGTTTCATGAAACGCGGTTCGCTGTCCAAGGTTTCGCTGAGGTCCTCGATCGTGTCGACATCGGGCAGCAACGGTGCGATGTCGGGCAGGTCGGCCAGCGAGGCCAGCCCCAGGCGCTCCAGAAACATGTCGGTGGTGGCGAACGTCACCGCGCCGGTGTCGCCGTCGACGCCGGCCTCGGTGATCAGACCGCGGGCCAGCAGGGTACGGATCACGGCGTCCACGTTCACGCCACGCACGGCACTCACCCGCGCGCGGGTCACGGGCTGGCGGTAGGCCACCACGGCCAGCGTCTCCAGCGCGGCCCGGGTGAGTTTGGATCGCGCTCCATCCAGTAACAACTTCTCGACGTAGGGAGCGAACCGGGCGCGGGTGTAGAGCCGCCAGCCCTCGCTGGTCTGCCGCACGTCGATGCCGCTTTCACGCTCGGCGAGTTCGTCGGACATCTGCTTAAGCTGGGCCGCGACTCGGTATGCGGGTTGCTGCGTGGCGGCGGCCAGCGACTCGGCGCTGACCGGGGTGTCCACCACCAGCAGCAGCGCCTCGAGCACCGAGCGCAATTCGTCGGCGTCCATCGGCGGCACCTCGGCGATATCCGGGATGCCCGGGTCGAGGTCAACCTCTGTCGCGTCGTCACTCGTCATTCGTCCCGCACTTCCACCAGGGCTTCGCTCGTCGGACGCTCGCCGGTCCACGAAATCTGAAGCACGCCAAGCGGCTCCGACTGCTCGAATGCTACCGTCCGGCTCCGATAGAGTTCGAGCAGCGCCAGGAAGCGCCCCACCACCTCCATCGGGGCCTCGCAGTCGGCGACCAGTTCGGCAAAGGTGGCCCAGCGGCCGCTCCCCCGGACCTCAAGAATCGCCAGCAACTTTGCGGCCTGCTCGGGGACCGACACCATTTCCTCGTGCAGATGCCCGATGGCCACCGTCGGGACCGGCCGCGGGGTGAACGCGATGGCCGCGATCTGGGCGAACCGGTCGGCGTCGACGCCCAGCATCACCTCCGGGAGCAATTCGTTGAACGGGTCCTCCAGCGACACCGCCCGCGGATAGGTGCGCAGCGCGGTCGCCTCAAGCTCGGCGAACATCTCCGCGACATGCTTGAACGCCCGGTATTGCAGCAGGCGGGCGAACAGCAGGTCGCGCACCTCCAGCAGCGCCAGGTCCTCCTCGTCGTCGACCTGCCCAGCTGGCAGCAGGCGGGCGGCCTTGAGATCCAGGAGGGTCGCGGCGATCACCAGGAAGGCGGTGGTCTCTTCCAACTCCATCCGGGAACCGATCTCCCGCGTGTAGGCGATGAAGTCGTCGGTGACCTGGTGCAGCGCCACCTCGGTGACGTCGAGGCGGTGGGCGAAGATCAGCTGGAGCAGCAGATCGAACGGCCCCTCGAAGTTGGTCAGCCGGACCCGAAAGCCCTCCGGATGGCCGTTCGCGGGCGGCGCCTCACCGGCTACGCTGCTGATCACGCGCCGAAGCGGTCGATGAGTTCGCGGGCCAGCGCGCGATAGGCCAGGGCACCAGCCGATTTCGGGGCCCAGGTGGTGATGGGCTCGCCCGCCACACTGGTCTCGGGGAACCGGACGGTCCGCGTGATGACGGTGTCGAACACCAGATCCCCGAAGCGCTCCACCACACGGGCCATCACTTCGCGGGCGTTGACCGTGCGCGGGTCATAACGGGTGAGCAGGATGCCGCTGATCTCCAGCTTCGGATTCAGCCGCTCGCGCACCTTCTCGACGGTATCGGTGAGCAGGGCCAGGCCGCGCAGCGAAAAGTATTCGCACTCGGTGGGAATCACCACGCCGTCGGCGAAAGCCAGGCCGTTGACCGTGAGCAGGCCCAGTGACGGCTGGCAGTCGATCAGCACGTAGTCGTAGCGATCCAGCACCGGGTGCAGTGCGCGGGCCAGGGTCTGCTCGCGGCCGACCTCGTTCACCAGTTGGATCTCTGCGGCCGAGAGGTCGATGTTGCTGGGAACGAGGTCCAGGTTGTCGAACCGCGTGTGGATCAGGACGTCGTCGAGTGATGCGCGCGGCTCCACGAGCAGGTTGTGGATCGTCTGCTCGAGCTCGTAGTGCGGGACACCCAGACCCGCGGACAGTGCGCCCTGCGGGTCCATGTCGACGAGCAGCACTCGCCTGCCGTATTCGGCCAGCGCCGCGCCCAGGTTGATCGTCGACGTCGTCTTGCCGACGCCACCCTTCTGGTTGCACATTGCGATGACGCGCGCCGGACCGTGGGAGGTGCGCGGCTGCGGCTCGGGAATCGCCCGCGGCGGGCGACCCGTCAAGCCGACCTCGAGGCCGCTGACCGGCTCGTCGGTCGTCATGCCAGGAAGGCTCGGGAGGTGAACATCGGACCAAAGTCTAGCGGCTGCCACCACCGGATCCGGACGACGCGCAGCGCTTTTTACCAGCGCCGATGCGCCAGGCCCCGGGCTCCGTCACACCCGCCCCACCAGCACCAGGGGCAGCCTGTGTTGCGCCTACTGTGGTGTCCCGTGAGCCTGACGCGGCGCCTCCCTTTTCTGCGGCGGTCGGTGTGGCGGATGTTCGCCGGCGGCCGCACCTTCTCCGCCACCGGCCAGATCGGTGACGGGCGCGAAGCCGCCGCGGTCGACTACGTCCTGGCGAATGCCGAGGCCGGCGACATCGACCACGTGCTGGCCACCATCGACACCTTCGCCTACGAGAAGTCGGTGTTGATCAACGTCGGCGACGAGAAGGGGCTCATCCTCGACGCCGCCGTCCGCCGCGCCGCGCCGGCGGTCGCGCTCGAACTGGGCACCTACTGCGGCTACGGCGCCCTGCGGATCGCGCGGGCCGCACCCGCCGCCGCGGTGTTTTCGGTCGAGTTGGCCGAGGCCAATGCCGCCAACGCCCGCCGAATCTGGGCGCACGCCGGGGTCGCCGACAGGGTGACCTGTGTCGTCGGCACCATCGGCGACGGCGGTCACACTCTCGGCACCCTGGCCAATGCCCACGGATTCACCACCGGCACAATCGATTTCCTGTTCATCGACCACGACAAGGACGCCTATCTCGATGACCTCACCAGCATCGTGGACCGCGGCTGGCTCAGACGGGGCAGCGTCGTCGTCGCCGACAACGTGTGGTTCCCGGGCGCGCCGAAATACCGCGAATACATGCGCCGGCAGCAAGGGACGCTGTGGACGACGGTCGAACACAAGACGCACCTGGAATACCAATCGCTGGTGTCCGACCTGATGCTGGAGTCCGACTTCCTCGGCTGAGCTACCGAGCCCGGGGATGCGCCCCGGCCCACACCTCGCGGAGCGCGTGCACGGTGACCAGGGTGTAGATCTGCGTCGTCGTCACCGAGGCGTGCCCGAGCAGTTCCTGCACCACTCGCACGTCGGCACCGCCTTCGAGCAGGTGAGTGGCGAAGGAGTGCCGCAGCATGTGTGGCGACACCCCCGACGTGATGCCCGCGCGTTCGGCGGCGTCCTGCAGCACCTGCCACGCACTCTGCCGCGACAGCCGCCCGCCGCGCACGTTGAGGAAGATCCCCGGCGTCGTGAGCGATGCGCGGCCCTTGCGCGCCAGTTCCGGGCGGCCCCGCACCAGGTAGGCGTCCAGCGCCGCGACGGCGGGGCGCCCCACCGGCACGAGCCGCTGCTTGCCGCCCTTGCCGCGCAGCAGCACCGTCCGGGCCTCGGTATCGATGTCGTCGACGTCTAGGCCGACGGCTTCGGAGATCCGGGCCCCGGTGGAGTAGAGCAGTTCCAGCAGCGCCCGGTTGCGCAGCGTCGGCGGCCCGTCGGCCGGGCTGTCGCCGCCCGCGGCCTCCAGCAGCGCCAGAACCTCGTCGACGGTCAGGCTTTTGGGCAGCCGGCGGCCCGGCGTGGGTGGGCGGACCGCACGCGCCACGTCCAATTCGGTCAGACCCTCGGCGACGGCGAACCGATGCAGCCCACGCACCGCGATCAGGGCCCGCGCCGCCGACACCGCCGACAGCGCCGTCGCACCCGAATCCGGGTCACCGCGGCGCAGCATCACCAGGAACTCGCTGACGTCGTCCTCGCAGACCCTGGCCAGATCGTGAATTCCGCGATCCGACAGGTGCCTGGTGTAGCGCACCAGGTCGCGGCGGTAGGAGCTCAGCGTGTTCTTGGCGACGCCACGCTCGATCGCCAAGTGGTCGAGATAGCCCTGCAGTTGCGACGTCAGCGGCGCGGCCAGCGTCATCGCTGGGCCTTCCGCGCGGCGAACGACATCGGTTTGTCCGTCCACGGGCTGTCCAGCGGGCGCGGCTGCGCCAGGCCGTGGGTCACCGCCACGGCGGCCAGGATCCCGGCGACGGCGATAGCGTTGACGACCTCGCCGCGCATCACCATCCCGGTGGCCTCCGCGAGGGGGTACCACTGCAACATCAGATCGGCTTCCTCGTGCTGCCCGCGGGGACGGGGGATCTCGCCGAGGCCGGTGGCCAGAAATACCCGCACCGATTCGTCGCTGAACCCGGGCGAGCAGTCCAGATCGATCAGCACCTGCCACGTGTCGGCGCGCAGGCCGGCCTCCTCCTGGAGTTCGCGGGCGGCCGTGTGATGCGGCGGCTCCCCCGCAACATCGAGCAATCCGGCGGGCAACTCCCAGAGGCGCCGACCCAGGGGATGCCGGTACTGGTAGATCAGCGGGATGTTTCCGTCGTCGTCCATCGCCAGGACCGCCACCGCACCGTAGTGCTCGACGACCTCACGGACCGCGATGGTGTCCCCGGGCATCCGGACGTGATCGCGCCGCAGAGTGAAGATGTTTCCGGTGTGCAGGGTTTCGGACGACGTCGTCTCGAAGACGTGCTCAGCCACGAGTTGCGGGCTGCGTCAGCGGCCGCTCAACGCCGTCCGGGTGGGTTCCGTTGGTGGCGGGTCCAGGACTTTCGGGAATCTCGGGGATCTCAACGGGCAACTGCTCGCCGGCCTGGTAGGCCAGCGCCGCACCGACAAAGGCGGAAAACAGTGGGTGCGGTCGGGTGGGCCGGCTCTTCAGTTCGGGGTGGGCCTGGGTGCCTACGAGGAACGGGTGCACCTCGGGTGGGTATTCGACGAATTCCACCAGAAGGCCATCGGGTGAGGTACCCGAGAACGTCAGGCCGCTCTCGGTGATCTTGTCGTGGTAGGCGTTGTTGACCTCGTAGCGGTGCCGGTGGCGCTCAGACACCTCCGTGGACCCATACGCCTGCGCCACGATCGAATCCGGCTGCAGCACCGCCGGGTAAGCCCCCAGCCGCATGGTGCCGCCCAGATCAGCCTGGCCGGCAACCATGTCGAGCTGATCGGACATGGTGGAGATGACCGGGTCCGGGGTCTGCGGGTCGAATTCGGCCGAGTTGGCGTGGGTCAGCCCGGCTGAGCGCGCGGCCTCGATGACGATGCACTGCAGGCCCAGACACAACCCCAGCGTCGGCAACCCGCGGGCCCGGGCATACCGGACAGCGCCGACCTTACCCTCGATGCCGCGGATGCCGAACCCGCCGGGAATGAGCACGCCGTGCACGTCGGCCAGCGCCGCCGCCGCACCGGCGGAGGTTTCGCAGTCGTCGGACGCCACCCAGTGGATCTCGACCTTCGCGTGGTGTTTGAAGCCGCCGGCGCGCAGCGCCTCGGTGACCGACAGGTAAGCATCGGAAAGCTCAACGTATTTGCCCACCAAAGCGATTCGCACGGTTTCGTGGGGTTGGTGCACCCGGCGCAGCAGGTCGTCCCACTCGGTCCAGTCGACGTCGCGGAAGGGGAGGTTGAGCCGGCGCACCACGTAGGCGTCCAGTTCCTCGCGGTGCAACACCTTGGGAATGTCGTAGATCGACGGTGCATCCGGGGTGGAGATGATGCCGTCGATATCGACATCGCACATCAGCGCGATCTTGTTCTTCAACGCCTCGGGAACATCGCGGACGCAGCGCAGGATCAGCGCGTCGGGGGTGATGCCGATACTGCGCAGCGCGGCGACCGAATGCTGGGTGGGTTTGGTCTTGAGCTCGCCGGACGGGGCCAGAAAGGGCACCAGCGAAACGTGCAGGAAGAACACGTTGTCCCGGCCGACGTCATGGCGGACTTGGCGCGCCGCCTCGAGGAAAGGTTGCGACTCGATGTCGCCCACGGTGCCACCGATTTCGGTGATGACGACGTCCGGCCGGTTCCCGTTGGCGTCGGGCTGGGCCATCGCCACGATGCGCCGTTTGATCTCGTCGGTGATGTGCGGGATCACCTGGACGGTGTCGCCGAGGTATTCACCGCGCCGTTCCTTGGCGATGACGGTCGAATACACCTGCCCGGTGGTGACGTTTGCCGATCCGGACAGGTCGCGGTCGAGGAACCGCTCGTAGTGGCCGACGTCGAGGTCGGTCTCGGCGCCGTCCTCGGTGACGAACACCTCGCCGTGTTGGAACGGGTTCATGGTGCCCGGGTCGACGTTGAGGTAGGGGTCGAGCTTCTGCATCGTGACGTGCAACCCGCGCGCGGTGAGAAGCTGTCCGAGGCTGCTGGCGGTCAATCCCTTACCAAGCGAGGAGACCACCCCACCGCTGACGAAGAGGTGCTTGGTGACGGTTTGCGGATGCCTACGCAATGAGCAACCTCCGTGAAGACGGGCAGTGCGTGACAGTGATGGCCTTAAAGGCCTGCCGACCCACGGAAATTCACCCTAACACCTGCGAGGCACGGCCGCCGCGAACACGCCCGCGGGGCGCGCCGGGGCTTGCGGGGTTCTACTGCGGCACGAAAGCCGACGTGGCGCCGTGACCAGTGCCGTACTGGCCTGCGTGGCCGCCGTTGATCAGGTCGTGCAGCCCCAACACCGCGGTGATGCGCCCGGGCGCGCCGTCGACGTCGTCGACGGTGCTGATCACAGACGCGACGGCGGCGTCGGCGCGCGCCACCGCCACCGCGGCGGCGCCGGTCGCGCAGCCATCACGGCCGGCCAGCAGAGCTCCCGATCCGCGGGGCGCCAGCGCCGCAGAGAAGCGGGCCACGGTGACGCCCCGATTGCCCGCGTCCTGGGGCAGGGCGCCGCCCGTGACCACCAGGGCGGCGGTCGACGGGCCCAGGTGCTCGGTCGGCTGATAGGTGATGAAACCGGTGTCGCGCAGCGCGGCCAGCACGGCATCGCGCTGCGGTTCCTGAACTTCTGCTCCCAGGGGGGTCGCCGGATTCGGGCTGACCATCAGTGCGATTCCCAGCAGGTCGCCCGCCTGAGAGCCCTGATCGACCAACTTGGTATTGAGCTGTTGGCCGACGGGCAGGATCGACGAGTTCACCACAGATTGCAGTTTCGCGGCGGAGTTGGCGTCGACGAACTCCTGGGTCAGAAAGATCGTTCCGGTGACAGCGCCACCGGCCTGCCCGATGAATTTCGACACCTCGGTGACGTCGTCGTCCTGTGCATCGGGGGTCCGGAAGACGACCACCGACTTGCCGGCGAGCGCGTCGTGCAGGATCCGTGCCGCCATGTGGTTGTCGAAATTGTTAGCCGCGCTGAGTTTTTCGTTCAGCACGTTCTTCTGGTCGTTGAGGCCGTTGATCTGCGCGTGCAGGTCCCGCGTCTCGTCGCGCAGGCCCGACGTCAGGTTGGCCGATAAAGCCCCGGAGCCGAGCACGGCCCCCACGGCCAGCGCCACAAAGACCGCCGCCAGCGACAGGGCGTGATGGCGGAGCGAAATCATGAGCAGACGTCCTTAACCGCTCTACGCGATCAGGTGCTGCACCCATTGGAAGAAGCGGTTCCAGTAGTCGACCACCCAGTGCAACACCGTGATGTCGGTGCGGGAGACCCACAGGGCGACGATCACGGCGATCAGCATCGTCATCGCGAGCAGCGCGATCGCCCCGGCGGAGATGTGGTTGCGGTACAACGTGGAGACGGCCTTGGCGGCCACCACCTTCTCGCCGACCCGCAGCCTGGTGAGGAAAGTGGAGGGGTTGCTCTGCACGCGTGTCCGGTCGAAGAACGTCTCGATGTTGGCGGTGTGGCCGGCGGTCACCAGCAGCGCGGCACCGTGGTGATCGGCCAGCAGCAAGGCCAGGTCCATCGCCGAGCCCGCGGCGGGGAAGGTCATCGCCCCGATCCCGAGGTCCTGGATCCGTTCCAGGCCGGGCGCATGGCCGTCGGCGTCGGCGGGAAGTACGACGTGGGCGCCGCACTTGAGGGTGTCGGTGCTGATCTGCTCGGGATCACCGACGATGATCTGGGGGCGGTAACCCGCCTTGCGCAACACGTCGGCGCCGCTGCCCACGCCGATGAGAACCGGCTGGTACTCCTTGATGAACGGCTTGAGGGAGCCCAGATCCTCGGTGGCAGTCGGCTCGTCGCCGACCAGCACGACGTGGCGGCGGCGGAGGTCGACGTCGATGTCGGGGATGCCGATGCCGTCGATCAGCAGCGGACTTTCGCTCTTGATGAACTCGATCGTGTTGCCGGCGAACGCCTCGAGGTGGGCGGAAAGCCCGCTTTTGGCCTCCCGCATCAGGTCGGCGATGTCGTGCTCGGTGCGCTCGGTGCCGCGGACGAGGCGGCGCTCGCCGGCGAACACCCCCCCTTCGTAGAGGCGGACCTTGGAGCCGTCCTTGACTTTCTTGAAGATCTCGGGTCCGGCCTCGTCGATGAGCGTGATCCCGTTATTGACCAGCACCTCGGGTCCCATGTTGGGATAGCGGCCCGACACCGACCTCGACGCGTTGACGACGGCGGCGATGTTCGCCTCCACCAACGCATCCGCGGTGATGCGGTCGAGGTCCAGGACGTCGAGCACCACGATGTCGCCCGCGCACACCCTCCGCAAGAGCCGGTCGATATTGCGGTCAACCCGGGCGGTACCGACGAGGCCCGGCCGCGACGAGTTGCGGGACAGGAGACCTGACATCTTCATGGACCCCGATTCTGTCGGTGAAGCGCGGTCGATGCGGGGAGGCGCGCCGTAACATCAGCCTCAGAAGTTATATCCAGCCTCAGGAGTCACAGAACCGGCCCGCATGCCCCGGCGCGAGGGTGCGCAGATGTCCGGGCGTGGCGGCGTGTCGCGGAGCAGACACGCACGCTCGGGGGTGACGGGGCGTCAGATCCGGTCGTTCTGGGCCGCGTCGAGCAACTCGCGGGCGTGCGCGCGGCCGCTGTCGGATTCGCCGAGCCCCGCCAGCATCCTGGCCAGTTCGGCAACCCGCTCGTCGCCGGTCACCGACCGCACCCCGCTGGCGCCCTTGTCACTGTGCACCACCATGTGGACGTCGGCGTAGGCCGCGACCTGGGGCAGATGTGTGACGACGATGACCTGATGCGTGCGGGCCAGCCGCGCAAGCCGACGCCCGATCTGCACCGCAGCCCGACCGCCGACGCCGGCGTCGATCTCGTCGAACACCATCGTGGTGCCCGCTGACTGCTTGCGCGACGCCGCAAGCACCACCTCCAGAGCCAGCATCACCCGGGACAGTTCGCCCCCGGACGCGCTTTTGGCCAGCGGCAACACGGCCATGCCGCGGTGCGCGGCGAAACCGAACTCGATCTGGTCGACGCCGTCGGCCCCGGCGCGCGCCACGACGCCCGACGGGAGCGACAGCGCGGCCACGTCGTCACGGTCGCCGGCGAGATCGACTGTCACCTCGACGGTGAACTCCGCGTCGGCCATCGCCAGCTCCGACAACTCCGCAGTGACCTCCTTGGCCAGCCGCTTGCCGGCTTTGCGACGTGCCGCGCCGAGATCGACCGCGGCCTGGGCCACCTCGCGGGCGAGCTCGTCGACCCTGGTCGCCAACGTTGCCAACCCCTGCTCGGACACGTCGAGCTGGGCCAGCCGGTCGCGCGACTGCGTGGCCCACTGCAACACCCCGTCGACGTCCGGGGCGTACTTGCGGGTGAGTGCCCGCAGGACCGCTTGACGGGCCAGTTTGGACTCCAGCGCGCTGGCGTCGACCGGCAGCTCGTCGAGGAACCCGCCGAGTTCCCGCGTCACCTCGACGACCGTCGTCAGCGCCTCGCCGAGTTGCGCGGCGAGGGCCTGCAGCGCGACGTCCTCGGTGGATTGCAGCGCGGCCCTCGCCCGTCCGAGGCCGTCGGTGGCGCTGACGCCGCTGCCGTCGGGGTCCTGCGGGGACAACGCGTCGCGGGCGGCCACCGCGGCCTCGCGCAGCGTGTCGACCTCGGAGAGTCGCGCGATGTCGGCCACCAGCGCGCGGTCTTCCCCCCGCTGCGGGTCGACGGCGTCGATCTCCTGCAGCGCGAACTGCAGCCGATCGGCCTCCTGGGCGAGTTCGCGGGCACGGCCGCGGCGGTCGAGGAGGTCACGCCGCGCCGCGAGCCAGGCGTCACGGAGTGTGCGGTACCGCTCCAGTGCGGGACCGGTGGCCGCGAAGCGGTCCAGCGCGCCCCGCTGTTCCTCGGGCCGCATCAACCGCAACTGGTCGTTCTGGCCGTGCAGGGTGAGCAGCTCGGTGGTGAAGCCGCTCAGCGACTTGGCCGGCACGCTGCGGCCGCCCAGGTAGGCGCGCGAGGGCCCGTCACGGCTGACGGTCCGCAGCGCGATGACGCTACCGTCCTCATCGCGTTCCGCGCCCGACGCATCCAAGAGCTCGTCGAGGTGTACGACGGCATCGAGATCCGCTGTGGTGAAACGCCCTTCGACGACGGCCCGCTCCGCACCAGACCGGACCCTGGTGGCGTCGGCGCGGGCGCCGCCGAGTAGGTGCAACCCGGTCACCACCATGGTCTTGCCGGCACCCGTCTCGCCGGTGAGCACCGTCAGGCCGCGATCGAACTCGGCGGTCGCACCATTGATCGCGCCCAGCGACTCGATCCGTATTTCGGTGAGCACCGGCGCCGTTAGTTCCCGCGCCAGCCGGTCACCGGCAACCGGAATTTGCGCACCAGGCGGTCGGTGAACGGCGCGCTGTCCAGGCGCGCCCATTTCACCGGTGTGACGCTGCGTTTCACCTCGAGCCGTCCACCGGCCGGCAGCAACATCTCGCGGCGGCCGTCGCAGAACACCAGGGCGTCGTGGCCGTCGGCCTCGGTCTCGACCGCGATGCTGGCCTCGGGGCTGGTCACCATGGGCCGGGCGAACAGGGCGTGAGCGTTGTTCGGCACGACGAGAATCGCCTCGAGATCAGGCCACAGGACCGGACCGCCCGAGGAGAACGCGTAGGCGGTGGATCCGGTGGGAGTCGACACCAGCACCCCGTCGCAGCCGAAGCTCGACACCGGCCTCCCCTCGATTTCCACGACCACGCCGAGCACGCCCAGTCGCGGCCCCTTCTCCAGGCTGGCTTCGTTGAGCGCCCAACCCCGCTCGATGACGCGGCTGTCTTTGGTCACGACCACGTCCAGGGTCAGGCGGTCCTCCACCTGGTAGTCCCGCGCGACCACGCGCCCCAGCACACGGTCGATGGCCTCCGCCTCGGCCTCCGCCAGGAAACCGATCCTGCCGAGGTTGACACCCAGTACTGGGACACCGGCGTTTCTCGCCAGTTCGGCTCCCCGCAGAAACGTTCCGTCGCCGCCCAGCACCAACACCAGTTCGCAGCCCTGCGCCGCGTGCGGGTCGGCATCGACCACCTCGACTCCCGCACCCATGGCCCGCATGTCGTCGGACGACATGTACACCGGCCCTCGGGCGTCCGCCTCGGCCGACAGCAGGCGAAGCCCGATCTCGTTGTCGGCCAATGCTTTTTGCACGCGTTGTGCGGTCTCGGTGGCTTCGTCGCGGCCCGTGTGCACCACCATCAGGACGTTACGGCTCATTGCGTGCCCCCGTGACCGCACGGTGCACGGCCTGTTCCAGCTCCTCATCCGACAGCCCACGATCGGTCTGGGCGCGAAGCCAGAGGAAGTATTCGACGTTGCCCGACGGGCCCGGCAGCGGACTGGCGCAGACGTCGACGGTGCGCCAGCCCAAGTTCCCGGCGCTGCGGGCCACGGTGCGCACCGCATCGGCACGCAACTCGGGGTCGTGGACCACTCCGCCGGCGCCGACCTGTCCCTTCCCGACCTCAAACTGCGGCTTCACCATGGGCACGATATCCGCGCCCGGGCGGGCGCAGCCAATCAGCGCGGGCAGCACGGTGGTCAGGGAGATAAACGACAGGTCGGCGACCGCGACGTCGACGGAGCCGCCGATCGTCTCGGGCGACAGGTGACGGACGTTGGTCCGTTCGACGACCGACACCCGCGGATCGCTGCGCAGCGGCCAGGCCAGCTGGCCGTACCCCACGTCGACGGCGACCACCTCGGTCGCGCCGCGGTCCAGCAGGACTTCGGTGAATCCACCCGTCGATGCGCCGGCGTCCAGGCAGCGACGGCCCGCGACGTCGATTCCGAAGGCGTCCAGCGCACCGATCAGCTTGTGTGCACCCCGAGACACCCAGCCGCGCTCGGTATCGCCGGCAACCGTCAATGCCGAACTGGCCGCGACCGCCGTGGCGGGTTTGACGGCGGGCATGCCATCGATGCGGACCCGCCCGGCGCCGATCAGCTCCGCGGCCTGCTGACGGGACCGCGCCAAGCCGCGCCGAACCAACTCGGCGTCAACGCGGGCACGTCGTGCCATCGGCGTTCAGCCTTTCTCCGCCGACTCCAGCGCCCGCAGCAGCACATCGTGCGCCTCGGAAAGTCGGCGCGCGATCTCTTCGAGCTCGTCGAGCGAAAGGGCGCTGCCCGCCGGGTCGTCGGGGTCGCCCGGATCGGGCAGCTGGGCCATCAGGGCGTTGATTTCTGCGCGCAGCGAATCGGGATCGATGTTCATCGCGTTCCTACGCTAGCCATTGGTCAATCGCCGTGCACCAGCGACCAGCGTCGCAGGGCATCTCGCGCGCCGTCGTCGGCGGGTTCGAGCGGCAACTCCGACCCGCGCGGGCCGGCGTTCCAGACCGCGTGGGCGACGGCGCGGACGATCGACAACCCATCCCCACCGCTGCCACCGCCGCCACCGCTGCCACCGTTGCCGTCCCTGCCACCGACTGTGATCGCCGCCCCGCCGACCTCGACCCACCAGTCCGGTTGCGGCCCCACGGCGAGCACGTCGCCGTCGGTGTGCAGCGAGCGCAGGTCGGGTGCGATGTAGGTGGGCCGGCGGTCGGGTGGGGCGTGGACGGCGTCCGCCGCGGTGCCGACCCCGGTGAGCACCAGCAGGCTGGGCAGCCCGACGGCGTGGGCGCCCTCGATGTCGGTGTCGAGCCGGTCGCCGATCACCAGGGGTGCCCGGGAGTCCGCCCTGCCCACCGCGTCGGTCAACAGTTGCGGCCCGGGCTTGCCCGCGACCCGGGGTTCGGCGCCGGTGGCCGCGCGCAGTGCCGCCACCAGGGAGCCGTTTCCGGGCACCAGGCCGCGCTCGGTGGGCAGTGTCGCGTCGATGTTGGCCGCAACCCACAGCGCGCCGGACCGGATGGCCAGCGTGGCCTCGGCCAGATCCGGCCAGCCGATCGTCATGGACAGGCCCTGCACAACGGCGACGGGATCGTCGTCGTAGCGGCGCACCGGACGCAGTCCGACCGCGGCGATCTCGTTGGCCAACGCCTCGGTGCCCACCACCAGCACCGGTGAATCCGCCGGCACCAGGCCGGTGAGCAGGCGGGCCGCGGCCTGGGCGCTGGTGACGACGTCGTCGCCGCTCGCGGTGAAACCAAGCTCGCGCAGATGTGCGGCCACCTCGTCGGCGCTGCGGGTGGCGTTGTTGGTGACGTAGAGCTTGCGGGTGCGCACCTCCTGCAACGTCTGCACCGCTCCGGTGGTCGGCCGCGCGCCGCGAAACACCGTCCCGTCCAGGTCGAGCAGCAGGCAGTCGTAGGTGTGCGCCAGGCTCGTCATTCGTCTTCTCCTGACGCCATCTCGTCCACCCGGTCCTCGGCGTCGGTGACTCCGTCGACGTCGGCGGCCGCGGAGTGCAGGAACCATTGCAGCGCCTCGTCCGTGCGGCCGAGCGCCAGCAGCGTATCGGCATAGGCGTAGAACAGCCGCGCCGCCGTCGTACCGGTGCGATGTGGGTCGGGATGCGGTGTCGCCAGGACGTTGAGCGCCTGCTCCAACTGCCCCAGGTCCGCGCGCGCGCCGGCGGCGACGATGCGCAACTCGTCGGCGTCGTCGCCGTCGAGTGCCGCCGCATCGGGGCCGCGCGACAATTCGATCGCCCGCTCCGGACGGCCAAGTCCACGTTCGCAATCGGCGATCAGCGCGAGCAGGGCCGACTTGCTGCCCATCCTGCGGGCAGCGCGAAATTCGGCCAGCGCCTGGGCCCAGTCGCCGCACCGATAGGCGGCGACTCCGACGGCTTCGCGCACAGCGGAGATCCTGCTGGACCGGGCGCGCGCGGCGCGGGCATGTTCGAGGGCGGCCGCGGGATCCTCATCCAGCAACTCGCCAGCGGCAAGCAGGTGACGGGCCACCGCGTCGGCCGTGGCACGGTCCAGCGTGCTCAGTTCGCGTCGAACTTCCGGTGCCAGCTGACGGGCTTCGACGTCGGGCGGTATCGCCGGAGCGTCCCGCGGCGCGCGCTGGTCAACGCTGGTGTTGCGCGGGTGGGGCGCGCGGGGCGGGCGACTTGGGCGGTCCGCGTCCCGCCCGCGCCTCTGGTCGACCACATGGGCGACAATAGCCTGGAGCGGGCCCGCGGCGATCGCGAGCGCGGCGAAGCCGGGCGAAGCGGGTCGCCGCCATCAGCCCGCGTCAGAATCGCTCTATCCCGGCGACGTTGCGTTTGCCGCGACGCAGCACCAGCCAGCGGCCGTGCAGGAAGTCGGCGGGCTGCGGCGTCCAGTCGTCGGCCGCGATACGCTCGTTGTTGACCGACACGCCGCCTTCGCCGATGGTGCGCCGGGCGGCCTTGCGGCTATCGGCCAGGCCGCTGGCTACGAGGAGTTCGACGATGTCGTCGGGGGCGCCGGGGTGGAGCTCGGCGACCGCGGTCTCCCGCAGCGCCGCCTCGAGCGTCGCCGCGTCCAGCCGGTCCAGCTCGCCCTGCCCGAAGAGCGCGCGGCTGGCGTGCTCGACGGCGTCGGTGGCCGCCTCGCCGTGCACCAGCACAGTCAGCTCGCGAGCCAGGCGGCGCTGGGCGGCGCGCTGCTGCGGGCGCTCGGCCGTGGCCTGCTCGAGTTCGGCCAACTCGTCGACGGACAGGAACGTGAACCACCGCAGGTACCGGATCACGTCGGCGTCGGCGGTGTTGACGAAGTACTGGTACCAGGCGTACGGGCTGGTCATCTGCGGGTCCAGCCAGAGGCTGCCGCCGCCGGTGGACTTGCCGAATTTAGTGCCGTCGGCGGCGGTCACCAGCGGGACGGTGAGCGCGTGCACCGTCGCGCCGAGCTTCTGGCGAACCAGCCGCACGCCCGCGATGATGTTGCCCCACTGGTCGGAGCCACCGATCTGCAGCGTGCACCCGTGGCGCCGGTGCAGTTCGACGTAGTCGTTGGCCTGCAACAGCATGTAGCTGAACTCGGTGTAGGAGATGCCCTCGCCCTCGAGACGCCGCCGGATCGTGTCGCGGTCGAGCATCACGTTGACCGAGAAATGTTTTCCGATGTCGCGCAGGAACTCGACCGCCGACAGGCGGCCGGTCCAGTCGAGGTTGTCGGCGACGATGGCGCCGGTCGGTGAGTCGCCGGACTCGGAGAAATCGACGAAGCGTTCAAGTTGGCCGCGGATGCGCTCAGCCCACTCGGCCACAGTGTCAGCGTCGTTGAGGCCGCGCTCGCCGATGTCACGCGGGTCGCCGATCAAGCCGGTGGCACCCCCGGCGAGCACAATCGGGCGGTGCCCGGCGCGCTGGAAGCGCCGCAGCGCCAACAACGGCACCAGGTGCCCGGCATGCAGGCTCGGCCCGGTGGGGTCGAAGCCGGCGTACACGGTGATCGGGCCGCGCTGCGCCTCGGCGGCCAGCGCCTCGAGGTCGGTGGACTGCGCGATCAACCCACGCCAGCCCAGCTCATCGAGGATCATGGGGCCAGTTTCCCAGGGCCGGGTCAGTCGCTGGCACCCGGCGCCGGTGCTCGCGGGCTGCGCCGGTACGCGGACACCTCCGGCCGCCCCTGCAGCCACAGCCGCCACGGCCGGTCGGCGGCCCGGCTGACCCCGACACGCGGGCCGCAAACGGCGGTCAACGGCCCGCGAAGGTCCACGGTGATGGGACTCTCGGGATCGAACAGATCGAGTCCGTTGTCGGCCAGGGTGATACCCAGCGCCGAGCACAGGTTCCCCGGACCCCGGGCCAGCGCGGTGGGCCGGACCGGCTGACCGCGGCGCGATCGGGCCACGTCGGTGCCGCCCTGCAGCGCGGCGGCCCTGAACAACACGGCGGCGGCCGTGCCGTCGGGTCCGCACGAGACATTGGCGCAGACGTGAATCCCGTGGCTGCGGTAGGTGTAGAGCCGGCCGGGCGGGCCGAACATCACGGCGTTGCGACGGCTCGGGCCACGGTAGGAGTGCGACGCCGCGTCCGGCCACGGGCCACCGGGCACCCCGCCGTAGGCCTCGACCTCAACAACCACAGCGCTGACCCCGCGCCCGGCGAGGGTGGCGCCGAGCAGGCGATGCGCGGCGGCGACCGGATCACCCGCTAACTGGGCCGCTGCGGAACCTCGGCCGACACCGTCCCGGGCCACCCGCCGAACCTACCGGCACCGCCGACATGGCAATATCCCGGTTGCCGCGGGACCAGTGTGTGTGCCCCGGCCCGCCGTCGCCGGACCCGTTCGGAGGAGCGCAAGCACATGCCCGCGATCGACCCCGCCGCCACCGCATGGCTGCTGGCCAGCACCGCCCTGGTGCTGCTGATGACGCCCGGCCTTGCGATCTTCTACGGCGGCATGGTCCGCACCACCGGGGTGCTCAACATGATCATGATGAGCTTCATCTCCATCCCGCTGGTCACGGTGGCGTGGCTGCTGGTCGGCTACTCGCTGGCGTTTTCCGAGGACGGGGCGGGTGGGTTCATCGGCAACCTGGGGCATATCGGAATGCGCGGTATCGGGCCCGATACCGTCCACGGCGCGGTTCCCGAACTGCTCTACGCGACGTTCCAGCTGGCGTTCGCGATCATCACAGCCGCG
>CAZZHX010000017.1:0-24386 GCA_964653535.1 uncultured Mycobacterium sp.
GCGGCTGTGACGACACGGCCGGTGCGGGCGATACCCGACGCGACACTCTCGTCGTTGTCCACGCGAGCGCGGGCCGGATCCGGCCGGCGCAGACCGGCGGATTCGGACTCCAACCAGAACTCGCGAATGCGGGAAACCAGGAACACCTCGTAGTCCATCGACAAGCCGAAGGCGATACAGAATAAGAGCACCGGCATGTTGGCGACCAGTGTCCCGCTGGCGGTCGTGCCCATACCGCCGAGATGCCCATCCTGGTAAATCCACACCATCGCACCGAAGGCGGCGCTCAGGGAAAGTATGTTGAGCACCAACGCTTTCAGCGGTAGCACGACGCTGCCGGTCAGCAGGAAAAGCAGCACGACCATGATGACGGCGATCAGACTGAGTACCGTCGGCATTCGCGACGTGATGGCACCGACGCTGTCGTGGTTAATCTGGGCGATGCCGGTGAACTCGACCGGCGCGGGCGCGGGCACCGAATGCAACCGCTCTAATTGGGTCTCGGACCGGTCGGAAAACAGTGGGGCGGTGCTGTCGACGGTGAGAAGAGCGCTGCCGTGTTCCTGTGCGGTGGGCGCCGACGGGGGTCCGACCGCCGTGCCGGCCACGAATGCGCCGGACGGGACAGACACCGTCGAGACCTCGGGCACCCTGGACAACTCGGCCGCGTACCGCTCCAAGTCGTCTGCGGTCAGTCCGGCGGCGTCGGGAAAGACGACGGACACCGCCGCCTCGGAGTTGTTGGCGAAGTTGGTGCGCAGCGCATCGCCGACTTGGCGGGCGGACAGCGACCGCGGCAGCGTCCTGTCGTCGGGGAAGCCCCACTTCACTCCGAGGAACGGCAGACCGAGAACGGCCAGCACCATGACACCGGCCAGTCCGAGCGGCACGGCGTGGCGGAGCACCACCGTGGTCCAGCGATACCAGAACAGCTGCCCCACGGGTCTGGGGGCCGGCTCGGGCCGGCCGAATGTGCGCCGCACCAGACGCCGGACGTCCAGCGAGTCGAGTCGATCGCCGAGCAGGGCCAGCGCGGCGGGCGTCACCACCAGGGCGGCCAGCGCCGCTAATGCAACGGTGGCAACACCGGCGTACGCGAACGATTTCAGGAAGTGCATCGGGAACAGCACCATCACCGCCATCGACAGGGCGACCGTCGTGGCGGAGAACACCACCGTGCGACCGGCCGTGACCATCATCGCAACCAAGGCGGTGTCGCGGTCGGCGCCGTTGCCCAGCTCGTCGCGGTACCGGCTGATCATCAGCAACGTGTAGTCGACGGCCAGCGCGAGACCCATCGCGGCAGTCAGGTTGAGGGCGAAGATCGACACGTCGGTGAAGAACGCGACCACCCGCAGCACCGCGAGGGAGCCGGCGATCGCCATCCCCCCGACGGCGATCGGAACCGCGGCGGCCGCCAGTCCGCCGAACACCGCCACCAGCAGCAGGAAGCTCAGCGGAATCGCGATCGACTCCATCACCAGCAGATCCCGCTTCGACTGGTCGGTGATCTGCACCTCGAGCATCGCGAGGCCGCCAGTTCGGACGACGACGCCGTCACGGCCCCTGGTCACCTGCGCGGACAGCTCCTTCGCATAGGTCTGCTGGTCGCCTTCGCCGCCTTTGATACCCGCCGTGATGAGTCCGACCTTTCGATCCTTGCTGATCAGCACGTCGGCTGCCGGCGCCGGCATCGTCCACGGCGAGGCCACGTTCACCACGTGCGGCGAACTCTTCAGCGTGGTCACGATGTCGATTCCCGCAGCGCGGGCGGCCACGCTGTCGACGCCGTCCGGGGTGGAGACGGTCACCAAGAACTGCACGTCGCCCTGGCCGAACTTATCGGTCAAGAGCGTGGAGGCTCGCGACGATTGCGACGTCGGGTCCTGGAAACCGCTGGGGGAAAGCCTTTCCACAACAGGCACACCGAAGATACCCACCGCCAGCGCCAAAAGCGCTGCCACCGCGATGATCCGGCGCGGCGCGCCGAGCGCCAGCCGTGCGATCCCCTGCAGCAAGATCGGCTCCTCTGCAGGTCCTCCGAGAGACCTCTAGCCTACTCCTCCAGCCGGCCATGTCGCGGATGTCGTGGGCGGGTCGCTCACTGTCAGGCGTCGTTGCCCCGCCGAACCTGGTTAAACGGCACCCCGCGGTCGGCGGCGTACTCCCGCGGAAAGTTCAGCACCCGCTCCCCGATCACGTTGCGCGCCATCTCAGTGGTCCCACCCCCGATGCTGGCGGCCTGACGACTCAGATAGCGCACGCCGGCATCGAGCACTCCCCCGCCGTCCTCGACCACTGCGGACGGCCCCGCGAGTGTGTACGCGGTGTCGGTCTCGATGTCGTACACCTCGGCCATCGACAGCCTGGTGAGGGAGCCTGCCGCCACGGGCAGTGAACCGGAAGTCACGCCGTGGAAGACGTGTTCGCCGAGTTGTCGGTGCACCGCCCGGTGGACTAACGCGCGGCCGACCATCGCGCGGACACGTTCGCTGGCGCCACCGCCCATCTTATCCGCGAGGGACAGCAGGTCGATCGAAACACTCTGCGCCTCACCGACTCCCGGGCCGCTGGTGTACTCCGAGCCGTTACCCATCGCGCGCCGCTCGTGATAGAGCTGGCGCGACGCGACTTCCCACCCGCGGCCGGGTTCGCCGACGACGGCGTCGTCGCCGACGGCGACGTCGTCGAAGAACTCCTCGCAGAACTCGACCGACCCGTTGACCTGCCGGATGCGATTGATCGTCACGCCGGGGTGAGCGAGCGGCACCAGGAACATGGTCAACCCCTCGTGTTTGGGGACATCCCAGTCGGTCCGGGCCAGGCACAGTCCGTAGTCGGCGGCGAACGCCGCGGTGCTCCACGTCTTGGCGCCGTTGATCACCCATCGGCCGTCGCGACGGTCAGCGCGGGTGATCACACCGGCGAGATCCGATCCCCCGCCGGGTTCGGAGAGCAGCTGCACGAGCACCTCGTCGCCGCACAGGGCAGCCCCGATGTGGGAGCGCTTCTGGGCCTCGCTGCCCGTGTCGAGGATGGTCGCGCAACAGATGGCGAACGACGGGACGTTGAGGATCAGCGGCATCTCATATGCGGCGGCCTCGGCGTCGAACGCCTTCTTGTACTCGTAGCCCAAGCCGAGACCGCCATACTCGCGGGGAAAACAGATCCCGGCGAATCCGCCGTCGTACATCAGTTTTTGCAGCTCGCGGGCGCGCCACCAGGCTGGGAGTTCGTCGTACGCCAGTTGCGCCGCCTTCTCGGGGTCCAACGGCGGCATGGTCGCGGCAAGCCACGCCCCGGCCCGCTGCCGGAAGTCGTCGACGGACTCGGCAGGCACTGTCGTAGGCATGGGTACATCCTTCCTCACGCGGGTACCCACACGACAGTAATGTCTCACCCGTCCGATCGACGAAAGAATCGAGCCGCAATGACGCAGCAGACAGTGCTGATCACCGGCGCGTTCGGGCAGGTGGGTGAGCAATGCACCCAGATCCTGCTCGACCGTGGGCGAACGGTGATCGCGGTGGATCTGCCGTCCCAGGCGAACACCACAGCCGAACGGGAGCTCCGCGCGGGCGCACACCCGGGGACCCTGATCGCGGCCTACGCCGATCTGACGGACGCCGGGGCGATGCGCAACCTGATCGCGACGCACCGGCCCGAGGCGATCATCCATCTCGCCGCGATCCTCTCCCCTGTGTCGTACCGCAACCCCGCGCTGGCGCGGCGGGTCAACGTGGGCGGCACGCAGAATCTCCTGGAGGCTGCCGCGGCCCTGACCCGTCCGCCGTTTTTCCTGATGGCGTCGAGCGCCGCGGTGTACGGGTCGCGAAACCCCTACCGCTACCCCGAGCGCATCACGGCGGAGACCCAGGTCAACCCGGTCGACCAGTATGGACGGGACAAGGTGCTGGCCGAGGAGGCGGTGCGGGCCAGCGGTCTGCCGTATGTGCTGCTGCGACTGGGCGGCATCGTCTCGCCACTCGCCCAGTCCAGTATCAACGGTGACGCCCTGGTGTTGATGCGCTCGATGCCGATCGACAACCGCATCCACATGGTCGACGTGCGCGATGTGGCGCTGGCGTTCGCCAACGGCGTCGACCGCGAAGCGGCGGTCGCGGGCAAGACACTGCTCATCGCCGGTGACGACTCATTCGCGCGGCTGCAGTGCGACTTTCAGGACGAGCTGATGACCGCCGTCGGCCTGGGCGCCCTGGGTCCTTCCGCGGGCTTACCCGGTGACCCCGACGACGATCGAGGCTGGAGCTTCACCGGATGGCTCGACACCACCGAGGCCGAGGATCTCCTCGACTTCCAGAGGCACGATTGGAGCCAGACCCGTGCCTGGATGTCAGAGTCAATGGGCAATCGGCGCATCGTGTTTCGCGCGGTGGGCCCGATTCTGCGCCCCATCCTGCGTGTCGCCCTGACAGCACAACGCCGGATCGAGCGGCGCGGTCCCTACGCAGACCCGTGGACGCTTATCGAAAACAAATACGGGGCGGGTGCACTCGCCGCCCCGTAGCCGGCTGACGTTGGAGACCGTGGCCGTGACCAAAGACGCCGTCGATGACTTCGCTGAGCGCCGAGGTAGACGGAATCATGCAACCCTATGTCATCACGGCGGATGCCCCGCTGTGGCCCCAAACATCTTCAATGATTTCGCCAACCATGGAGAGGGAACGGCTCTGGTGTTGTCTGACCAGCGCATGACCGCCCAGCAGGACAAGTAACACCGGCAACTCGAGCACGCCCGCCACAGCGAGCGAACCCATGCCCACGACGTACACGACATCGTGTTTCTCGGGTGCGTGGATCTTTCCGACGACCGGCAGGCGGATTGCCCGGCTTTCGAGAGCACGCAGGTTGCGCAGGACTCTGGCGCGTTTAGAATTCGGGTGATTCTCAGCGTATTCCGCCCATCGACGGCGGATGGACGGGTAATCATCCGAGTCCAGATCGGATTCCTCGGCGGGGTGCGAGCCGTTGCTCTGCGGCTCGGCGTGATCGGTTGCCTGCGGGTTGTTCACTGTGGTCATATCCACCCTTCCTCGTGGTGATTCTGCATGGGTCAGCCGACTGTAACGAGTTGACGAACGGTGGCCGGGAACGGATTGTCGGCGACGCCGCGACTAGCAGCCTGGTGCTCCTGAGCCCACGTGCCGATCGATGCCACCACGTCGGCCACCACGTCGTTCAACTGACGGTCGACCCCGGTCGCATAACCGGTGACGCGGCGGCCAATGCGCGATGCCATCCGGAGCAGGTAGTCGGGCTTGGCCGCCGTGAGGAAGGTCAGCCCCACCGCCGGCGCGACTCCTTCGAACCATCCCAACGGGCCCAGCGGTACGCACCCGACCAGACCGCTGACACCCGGCGTCGTGATCAGCGCGGCCAGCGTCGCGAATGTTCCAGCGCAGGTGGCGATCACGAGCGGATCGCGTGATTCCAGCAGGGTCTGGCCGAGTTGCGTCGTGACCAACCCCACCAACCCCACCGTCGATGTGCGCTGCGGGTTTCTGCTGGTGAGGTTCGCCAGGGTCCACGACGCACTGGCGCCGAGGGTGGTGGCGGCGCCGCGGACCGCAACGGTGTGGGTGAGATCGTCCATGTTGATCCCGCGCTGCGACGGCGGTCGCATGTTGCGCACGGCGCTGACCGCAACCGCGGTCGTGGGGAACACATCTGTCAGGATGTTGACGAGGAGGATCTGCCGGGCGGTCAGCGGCGCGATGCCGCGCACCACCGTTCCGTAGACGTTGAAGGCGACTTCGCCGGCGTTGCCGCCGAGCAACATCGCGACGGCTGCTTGCGCTTGCTGCCACAGCCGGTGACCCTCGTCGATCGCCTCGAGGAGACTGCCGACGCGCCCCTCGGTCAACACCACGTCGGCGGCACCGCGGGCCGGGTCGCTTCCGTGCGACGACACGCCCACCCCCACTGCGGCGGCGCGGATCGCAGCGGCATCGTTGGCTCCGTCTCCCACCATCGCGGTGATGCAGCCGGATTGGCTGATCTGCTGGACGATCTGCACTTTTTGCTCGGGCGACATGCGCGCGTAGATGACGTTCTCCTCAACCACCTCCGCCCGCTCGGCGATCGACAATCGCTCCCATCGCGCACCGGTGATGATCTGGTCGTCGGCGACCTCGAGCCCGATCTCCCTCGCGATCGCGCGGGCGGTTGCCGGATGGTCACCGGTGATGACGCGCACGCCGATCTCCCGTTTGGCGAGACCGAGCAGAAGTTCCCGGGCATCGGCCCGCGGCGTGTCGGTGATCCCGAGAAATCCGAGCAGACGCAGACCGCTGCCACACAGAGGTTCCAGACCCTTCTCCCGGGCGATCGCGAGGTCGGCGTCCGTCAGCGCCCGGTCGGCGACCGCGATCACCCGCAGGCCGCGCGTGGCCATGTCGTGGACGTGGGCCAACAGCGCTTCGCGCAGATCATCGTCCTGGCCCTCGACACATGCCGCGAGGACCATCTCCGGCCCGCCCTTGACCGCGAGCGTGCGGCCGCACAAGCCCGCCGCGTACGACCGGCCGGCGCGGAACGGAAGCTCGCGGTCACGCTCGGGCTGGAATCCGGCGCGGTTGACGACCGCGGCGTCAGTCGCCTGCAGCGGCGCATGCTCGTGGATCGCCATCGGCGTCGCGAGGGCGGCGCGTTGCAGGATCGCCTCCTCGTCATAGCCCGGCTGCGCCGAGATCGCCGTCACCTCGAGGCGGTTCTCGCTCAGTGTCCCGGTCTTGTCGAAACACACGACCTCGACCCGCCCCAGCGTCTCGACCGATCGGGGCGCCCTGACGAGAACGTTGCGTTCGGTCAGCCGCCTGGCCGCCTCACGCTGCGCCAGAGTCGCGACCAGTGGCAGGCCTTCCGGCACTGCGGCCACCGCGCAGTACACCCCGCTGCTCACCGCGTCCCGGACACCCGATCCGCGCAGCAGCGCCGTGGCGACCACGCCTGCGCCACCGGTGAGGGTCCACGGCAGGACCTTCGCGGTGACACCGGCGAGTTGAGCGTGCAGCCCCACCTCATCGCGTCGGCGCGGGGCCAGCGCCATGGCCCGGCCCGCGGTGGTCGCGTCGCCGACCGCCACGATCACCGCGCGGCACACACCGCTGAGCACGGTGGAACCCTCGTAGATCATGCAGGTCCGTTCCGCCATGGGGCGGCCCGGTGTGGCGAGGGGGCTCTTGGTGACGGGTAGCGACTCACCGGTCAGCGAGGACTCGTCGACCTCGACGGCGACCGCGCTCATCAGGCGTGCGTCCGCGGGAACCACCTCGCCGGCCCGGACCTCGATGATCATCCCCACCGTCAGGCGTTCGGTCTCGACGAGCTCGAAGCGGTCCGGACCCGTGCTGATGCGGGCCAGCGGCGTCTGTGCGCTGAGCATCTTCTGCAGCTGACGATCCGAGCTGAGCCGCTGCGCCGCGGCAATGCCTGCACTGCCCAGCAGCACGATCCCGACAAGAACTCCGTCAATGGGAGAACCGACGAGCGCGCTCGCCAGCGCCCCGGTGGCCAGGATCGGCGTGAGGGGGTCCTGCATCTCCGCCCACATCGCCTCGACGATGTCCTTGCTACCGGCTGCGAGGTCGGCGGTCACCTTGGTCAACCCCGTGTGCGGCCGCGTGGCCAGCTCGGCGGCCGTCCCGACGAGGGGCCTCAGGGTCTCAAGTTCGTGCTGCACCTGGCCAACCTCGAGCGCATGCCATTCGATGTCCGTCGCGGCGGTCGGGTCGGGCCGCGTCGCGGCACCGCGCGCGATCACGTATCCGGGGATGAGAGCTAAGGCCGCGGCCGCAATGCTCGGTCGCACGCCCGCGGCCCGCACACCGGGCACCAGGGTAAGCGACCCGAGAACGGTTCCCGCGGCGGCCAACTCGAGACCACGCCGGGCCGCGGATCTGGCCGCGGGTATCGCGGCGAGGACGCGGCACGCCACTTTCAGACTCGGCAGCAGGACATCCGCAGTCCATGCGGGCGGCCCCCCGTCGGCCCAGACCGCCAACCCGACATCGGCAGCCGTCAACGCGTGCGGAATGTCGTGCCCGACAACGGCGACTGTTTTCCCCGCCGCCTGCAACTGCGCCACGGCGTCGCGGAGTGAGAGATCGAGGTCGTCCCCGGCGGGGAACAGTTCGTCGAACGTTCCGCGCAGGTGCCCGGTGTCGGCCAGGTCCACGGATACGAGCGTGAGATCGGCCGCACGCGCCGCCGCCATGAGCGGTTCGGCAAACGGGTCTGCGGTGCGCGAGACAACAACCTCCAGGTCACGCAGGGTAGGCAGTTCATGAGCGGGCGACAGCGCGACCCCGGTGTGAACTCCGGGACCGAGCAGGCCCGCGCTGACGTCGGCTTGGGCGCACTGCCATACCGTCGTGCGGAGCTCCCCCTCGACCCCGTTGATCTCCGCGATGCGCAAGCCGTCGCCGACCAACACCGCCGGGTCGACAACCAGAACGTCGACGCCGTCGAGGCGCCGCAGCGCGTCTGGCCGCAAGACCAACGCGTGGTGCTGGCGGTTCAGGCCGGCAGAGAAGGTGGCCGCAAACGACTCGCGAGCGTAGTTGAGGGCCCGCGGCGCCGCGACAATGACCGCCTCGCTGGCTAGTTCGGCGCCGCCGCTGACGCACAGGGCGACGGCACTGGCGAGGCCGGCCGCCGTCGACGCCCTCGTGTAGTTCTCGGCGGCGGTGTCGGGCACCGGCCGCGGCCGGGTCGATGGCGGCAGCGGCTCGCATGCCGCGTTGATCGCCAGGCGCGGTTCGTTCTCGTTCCAGGCATCGACGGCCGCCAGCGATTCGATCAGTCGCAGGGTCCGCATCAGCATGTCTGCGGCGATCACCGACGGGGTCTGGCCGAGCGACTGCGTGACGGCGGTTCCCAGCGCGAGCACCGCGTCGGCCCGGGCCCGCCCCAGCGCCCGCTCGAAGACCCGGCGTACGTCGGGCTGCCCTTCGGCAAACGTGGTCGCGGCGGCGAATGCCCGCGGCAGCCGCGGCATCCGCGTGACCTGCAGCACCGCCGAGACGCCCAGCGCCGTGGCCTTGGCCGCCAGCAGGCTCAATCGATTCACGACCTCGGCGGCGTCCCCGGGAAGATCGAACAGAGTCGCCGGGGACGGTGTGGGCTTCTCGAGTGCCGTCGTGTCACCCGCCGCCCCATCCTGAGCGGCCAGCTCGACGAAGACCACCTCGATGGCCTCCACCATCTGGGCTAGCTCCTTGATGGTGGGCCCATTCTCGGCAACGTCGACAACCACCCGTGACAGCGGCCAATTGAATTGGGTGCGGACGACACCGTCGGTTTCCTCGATGGCCTTTTCGACGATGGCGGCATAGTCGTCGGCACGCGCTGCGGGTCTGCGTAGCTCGATCCACCCCCGGCCGTTGCCGGACCACCAGCGGCGAGGCCGCTCACCGCCCAACAGCTCGGCCGCCGCGGCGGCTCCGCCGGCGACCACCACCCGAAGCCCCGAAACAATTGGCCCGATGACCATAGCTGTTGCTCGACCGTCCCCTCTAGATCACCCACTGGACACGAAAGGTTCACGCAACCGACAAAGTCGAGATGCGAGACACGTCTTACGGTAGGGATCGGGATGGTCCGAGTAGCGCCGACAGGCAATCTAAGAACCGAACGGATGACGAATTTTAGGTGACGAACGAGAGCAACCACCCCGGTAGCGCGGCGTCCGTTATCGATCGTGCCATGGCGTCCGTGAGTTCGGTTGCCGACGAGACCGTCTCGACAGTCAGCAAGATCGGGACTGCCGTGGCCGAGGGCGTCCTGGTGACGGTGCAGGAGGTGCGGACCGGCATCAAGCAGCGCCGCATCCGCCCCCGCACCGTCGTCGTCGCCGCGGTGATCGGCCTGGTGGGTGCCGCCGAGTTGCCCCTGCTGCTCGCGGCCGGCGGCGCCGCGGTCATCGTCAGCAAATTCAAGAACCAGTCGGCCCTGTCCGGCGCCGACGAGGTGCCCGATACCGTCGACGCCGTCGAGCAGGCGGATTAGCGGTCGATCCACTCCATTTGCGCGTCGGCGTGATGTCCCCCGACTGCCGGGGTGAGCCGGTCGAGCCGCGCGAGGTGGGTCTCGGTGAGCTCGATGGAATCCGCTCCCACGTTCTCCTCGAGGCGGGCCACGCGCTTGGTCCCCGGAATCGGCACGACATCCGATCCCCCGGCAGAGCCCTGGCGAAGCAGCCACGCCAGCGCGACCTGAGCGGGAGTGGCACCGACGTCGGCGCTGATGTCGCGCAGCTCGTCCGCGCTCTGCAGATTGTGGGCGAAGTTCTGGTCGAAAAACCGTGGATTGCTCTTGCGGTAATCGGTGTCGGGCAGCACGGCGGTGGAGCGGATCGCGCCGGTGAGAAAGCCGCGGCCCAGCGGCGAGTAGGCGACAAACCCGATACCCAGCTCCCGCAACACCGGCAGCACCGCGTCCTCGGGATCGCGCGTCCATAACGAGTACTCCGACTGCACGGCGGCGATCGGATGCACGGCGTGCGCACGCCGGATGGTGTTCGGGCCGACTTCGGACAGCCCGATCCGGCGGACCTTCCCCGCGGCGACCAGCTCCGCCAGCGCCCCCACGGTGTCCTCGATCGGAGTCTGGCGGTCGAGTCGATGCTGGTAGTAGAGGTCGATGTGGTCGGTGCCCAGCCTGCGCAGCGAGCCGTCCACCGCGGTGCGGATATTGGCGGGGCTGCTGTCCAGGCTGTTACGGCCGGTGTGGGAGAGCAAGCCGAATTTCGTCGCCAGCACCACCTGATCCCGGCGGCCCTGCAACGCCCGGGCGAGGAGTTCCTCGTTGACGTACGGGCCGTATATTTCGGCGGTGTCGATCAGCGTCACGCCCAGGTCGATCGCGCGGTGGATGGTGCGAATGGATTCGGCGTCGTCGCTGCCGGCACCCGCGTAGGCGACGGACATGCCCATCGCGCCCAGACCGATGCGCCCGACCTGCAGGCCACCTTGCTGGCCACCTTGCTGGCCACCTTGCAGGCCACCTAAGTGAGCGGATTTCACACGGCAAATTCTGCCCTGAGCTTCTCGGGGGCCCGCGACGGGTACCGTCGCCAGGCGTGGGGAGCACCGATTCCGCGCGTCCGAACCGCAACCTGGCGGTGGACTTCTACCGCGTATCGGGCGTCATTCTGATCGTGCTGGGCCACTGGCTCGCCGGTTCCGTCACCTACCGCGACGGCCTGTTCGGCCGGCAGAACCCGCTCGTCGACATGCCGTGGACGCAGTGGCTGACGTGGTTTTTCCAAGCCGTCCCGGTGTTCTTCTTCGTGGCCGGCTTCGCGGGGGCGCTGTCATGGGCGCATCGAGACGTGCGCGAGGCCTGGATTCGGCGCCGGCTGGCGCGGGTTCTGGGGCCGACGGCCGTCTACGTGGCGTTGATGTCGGCGGTCGTGATCGCCCTGCAGGCCGCGGGGGTTGTCGGCGACGTGCTCGAGTACGCAGGCTGGGCGGTGGCGATGCACCTGTGGTTTCTCGCCGTGTATGTGCTGGTGGTGTCGCTGACCCCCGTCGCTGTTGCGGCACAACGCCGTTGGGGTCTGCGGTCACCGGTGGCGCTCGCGGCCGGCGTCGTGATCGTCGATGCCGCCACGCTCGGGGGACACGTGCCCTATCTTGGCTGGCTGAACTACCTGTTGTGCTGGGGAACGCTCTACCAACTCGGAATCGTCTGGCACGCGGGGTTGTTGGCCGGCCGTCGGCCCGTGGTCCTGGCGGCCGGGTCGGCGCTCGCGCTGGCGCTGCTGATCCGGCTGGGGCCCTACCCGGCCAGCATGATCGGCGTGCCCGGCCAAGCGATCGAGAACACGGCGCCGCCGACGGTGGCGATGCTGGCCTACGGGTGCGCGCTGGTCGGTCTGGCGATGACCGCCGCACCGGCGCTCAATCGCGCCTTGCGGCCGCGCGCCGTGCGGCGGCTGCTGTCGGTCGCCAACACGAATGTGATGGCGCTGTACCTGTGGCACATGATCCCGGTAATCCTGGTCGCGATCGTGGCGTATCCCGCGGGGCTGATCCCGCAGCCGTCCGAGGGCACGGCCGCCTGGTGGCTGGTCCGGCTGGAGTGGATCGCCATCCTGGGCGCGGTCACGGCAGCCGAGATGATCTTGCTGTGGTCTCTGCGCCGCATCTTCGCGGCTCCCCTGCCGATGCTCGGGGTGCGCCGCGCCGGTAGGGGCGCCGGGGTCGTCGCCATGCTGAGCGGCGCCGCCCTGGCCGCCGGCGGCCTGCACCGACTTTCCGAGCGGGGCTTCGCCCCCGACGGCCGTTTCGACTGGCCGACCGCCGCGACATTCGCCGCCGGGGCGCTGCTGGTGTCGTTGCGTCCGACTCAGGAGGTCGCCGCCGAGCGGGGTACCGCCCCGGGGCAGGGGACTTAGCGCCCCGCCAGTTCGGTCGCCACCGCGTCGAATGCGCGCAGCGTTGCCAGCATGTGCGGCTCGTGTGAATGGTGCCGAGCGGACAACTTGGCGGCAACCATCTCGGCGGTGCGGTTGATGTAGATCACCTGACCGCACATGCCCAGGCAAAGCACGACGGCGCTGCCCGGGTAGGGGAACCACATCTGGTTGCGGTACATGCCGCCGGGCATGTCGGTGTCGTCGGGACTGGCGGCGAATGCCTGACGTGAATCCGGTCCACCGTCAAGCGTGTCGGTGATCCACGCCGCGGGCACCACCTGCCGGCCGGTCAACGAGGCCCCGTCGTGCAGGAACAGCGACCCGAAGCGGATCATGTCGGTGAGGCAGGCGCTGATGCCACCGTCGACTATTGCCGTACCGGCGCCGTCCACAGCGATGGTGGCGTCGCCGTGGGCGCCGATCCGGCTCCACAGAAGTTCCGACATCAGAGCGGGCATCCGCTGGCCGGCGGCCACCTCGCAAATCCACCCCAGGACGTTGGTGTCACACGAGCGATATTCGAACGGGCCGCCGTGGGCCGACTTCCGGCTCAGGGTCAACAGGAAGTCACGCAGCGTGGCGGGGATCTGCGGGCCACTCCTGGGCGCCCACCCGATCGCCTGGTCCATGACGTGTATCCCGGCGGCCGGGTCGGCGTAATCCTCGGAGAAGGCGATCCCCGATCTCATATCCAGCAGATGGCGCACCGTCGCTCCGGCGTAGCCGCAGTTCGCCAACTCGGGAACGTATGCCGTAAGCGGAGCCTCGAGGTCGATCGCCCCGGCGCCGTGCAGCGCCCCGACCACCGCCGCCACCAGCGATTTGCTCACCGAGAACACCAGGTGGCGGGTCTGGGCGCCCAGGCCGTCGAGGTACTCCTCGGTCACCATCGACCCGCGGTGGGCGACGGCCCACCCGTCGGTAGCGGTGGCGGCCATCACGTCGCCGACGGTGGTGGATGCGCCGCCGGTGCCGGCGATCCGGATGTCGGCCACCGGAGCATGTGCTGCGGGCAACGCCGCGACCGGCCCGGCCCCGCGCGAGATCACCGCGGTCGGCACCAAGCCCTCAACATGCTGCAACGACCATGGCAAGTAGGGCGCCGACAGCCAGTTCTCCAGCGAGATGCCGACCGGAGCGCGTCCGGGTTTACCGTCGCTCACGCACGGGCGACGAGCCGCGAGACGATCGGCGCGGCCGGCGCCAGGGGTGTCGAGGCGAACTTCGCCTTGATGCCCTCGACCCAGCGCCGGCAGCGCTCGGTGAGCTGGTAGTCGTCGGTTTGCAGGTGCCCTCGGGTAAAGAGCACACCGAGTTGCGCTCCCTCGCAGCGTAAGTCGCCGGGTGCCGCGACTCGCATATAAAAGGCCTCGGATTCGTCGAGCAGCGTGGACCAGTCGTTGCCCGGACGCGCAAACGAGACGCGCCCGTCTTCCTGCAGGCGCCACACCCCCGTCCGCGGTGTCGCAGTGAAGAGCCCGAGTTCCGGCGCGGTCTCCGAGATGATCAGCTGACCCCAGACCTCGTTCTCGCCGTAGCCCCGCTCCCAGCGCCCATTGATCTCGTCGATGTCGAGCTCGTAGTCCACATCCATGTACTCGAGCAGATGGAAGAGGAACAGTGGCATGTCGGCGTGGGCCTCGGTGGTCAGGTTCGTCATCGGGCTGGCGCCGCTCAGTCGCGGGTTCACCTCGCCCAGGTAGAGCTCGTCGGAGTCCAGATCCCGCAACAGGTCGACTTCGAAGTAGCCCCGGTAACCCTCGCGGCTCAGGACGTCACCCAGTTTGCGGACCATCTCCCGCGCGACGCGAGTCTGCGCCGGCGGCAGTGCTTCGCGCCAGATGTCGTTGCCGCACCAGCTGCCCTTACCGGACGTCAACTCCGGGTACCCGACGAGGCTGGTCATCGCGGGCCCGATCACGGTTCCGTGGCGCGTCACGGCACCCTCGATGCATACCTCGACGTTGCGGATGCGCTTCATGACTTTGACTTCCGCCTGCTCCGACAGGTCAGCAGCGCACTGATCCCAGTCGCTCCGGCCGCGGATGAAGAACGTCCCGCTGCCGGCGTCGCCGTACGCGGCCTCGACGACGAGGTCATCACCCAGCCCGGCGGCATCCGCCAACGCCGAGAGCTCGTCGTACGAGCCGGCCCGCCCGATTGCGTGCGGCACGCTCAGCACGCCCGCTTCATCGGCAAGGCGCGTCATGACGACCTTGGAGCCCAGTCGCTGGCGCAGCTCCGCCGGGGGGTGCATGACCTCGAGGCCCGCCTGGTGCGCAAGCGCCTGCGTCTCCTCGTCGAGCATCACGAAACAGGCCTTGCCGCCGGGTCCCTGCTGCGCGATGAACTCGAGCATCTCGGGATCGCCGAGGAGGTGGTTGCACACGTCCCCCATCGACCCGAAATCGACACGGTCGCGACGGCGGGGCACGACTACGCGCGGATGCACGCCCTCGAACGAGTCGAAGTACGTCAGATAGTAGAAGTTCCGGACCCAGCGGTCGATTCCCAGCAGGTTGAACGGGGTCGGCGAGATGAAATACAGCGGCGTGGCGTTGTTATGAAAGAACGCACGCATGTCCGACAGGCCACTCAGCGGGCGGCGAAGCTCCGACACGGCCGCTACACCGCCGACGACGTGCGGGCCACGATGAGCGGCGTCCGGACATGTTGCAGCACAGAGTTGCTCACCGAGCCCAGCAGCGCACCGGTCAAACCGCCCCGGCCGTGACTTCCCACGACCAGAAGCTGAGCGGACTCGGCCCTCTCCGCAAGTTGGTGAGCGGGCCGATCCCGCACGACCAATCGGTGCACCGTCACGTCGGGATACTGCTCCTGCCAGCCCGCGAGGCTTTCGGCCAGGCTGCGCTCCGCTGCCGCCTCCACCGTCGCCCAGTCCATTTCCGGCAGATCGGCGGTCACCACCACGTCACTCCACGCGTGCAGCGCCAGCAGGTCGACGCCACGACGAGACGCCTCGTCGAACGCGATCGCGGTCGCCCGCTCGGAGGTTTTCGAACCATCGACACCGACGAGCACGGGAGCGTCCGGCGCGGACGTCGTGCCGTCGGTGTGGATGACGGCAACCGGGCAGTGCGCCTGACGCGCCAGGGTGGAGCTGACCGAACCGAGAACACCGCGCGCCAGCACCCCATGTCCGGCGGTGCCCATCACGATCATCTCCGCTTCGTGGGACATCTCGATCAGCGCCGTTGTCGGGTTACCGAATACCAACTCCCGGCCGATGACGATCTTGCTGTCGGCCGGCTTCGCCTCCTCGGCGAGGGTCACCGCGTGCATGATTGCCTTCTTGCCCTCGTCCTCCAGCCTCACCGCCAGGGACTCGGGGTAGGCCATCGGCGGCCAGCTCGCGGTGGGGGTCACCACCGCGTGCACAACCGTCAACGCCACGTTGCGCAACGCCGCGTCGTGGACCGCCCACACCACGGCGGCATCCGACGCGGGCGAGCCGTCGACCGCGACGACGATGCCGCGGTGCTTGGTCACGGTTTCTGCTGCTGCTGACATGTCCCTGGTCCCATCCCTATCTCATGTATGTCCAGCCACATTATTCACCGCGGGGATAAAACGGCGCGAGGCTTTGGTCCTTAAGTTAGGGAAGCGTTCACCGTTCACCAGTGGCGGTGACGAAGTCGATCACTTCCTCGACCCGGCCGATCAACGCCGGCTCGAGGTCGTTCCAGTCACGAACCCGGGAAAGGATATGTCGCCAGGCCGCCGCGATATCGGCCTGGCTGTCACCGTTGCGGCCCAGCGCTTCGCACGCGCCACGTTTCCACTCCACGTGCCGGGGCACCTCCGGCCACCCCGCCAGGCCGAGTCGCTGGGGCTTGACGGCCTGCCAGATGTCGACGTACGGGTGACCGACGACCACGGTGTCGCGCCCGCCCGGCCCCCGGCGCACCGCATCGGCGATCCTCGCCTCTTTCGATCCCGCGACCAGGTGATCGACGAGAACGCCGAGTCGGCGCCCCGGTCCGGGAGAAAACTCCGCCACGATCGCCACGAGGTCATCCACGCCACCGATGTGCTCGACGACGACACCCTCGATCCGCAGGTCCTCTCCCCACACCTGTTCGACGAGCTCGGCGTCATGGCGGCCTTCGACGTAGATCCGGCTGACCTGTGCGACGCGGGCGCGTCCGCCGGCAACGGCGACCGAGCCGGACGGTGTCGTGCCCGAGGCCGTGGGCCGTGCGCCCCGCGGCGCGGTGAGGACGACGGGCCGCCCGTCGAGGAGATATCCGCCCCCCAGCGGAAAACCCCGCGTCCGGCCGTGCCGGTCCTCGAGGTCGATGCGGCCGTACTCGACACGGACCACCGCGCCCACATAGCCGGTCGCGGCGTCCTCGACGACCATCCCCAGCTCGACCGGTCGCTCCGGTGAGCGGGGCCTACGCCGACCCGCGGCCAGCACATCGGGCCCATAGCGATCCGCCACCCGGCAATACTAGGAAGCTTTGCGCCCACAATTCGGCACGACGCGCCCGCCATGAATCCGCGTGGCGTTCAGGGCCTCAGGGCCGCGGCGATGATACCGTCAAGGCAATGGCGTGACTGCCGGTGAACCGTGTTGCAGCGGTGAGCGAGGTGGAGAATGGATCTGACCCAGTGGGCGTCAAGCATTGTCGCTCTGGTGCGCGCGGGCTATCTCTCCGGCACCCCGAGGGCGCGTGACGTCGTCGACGAACGTCGGGTACCGCACCGCGCTCCCCGGCAGCGTCCCCACCACCGCGGCACGTCGCGGGGACGGCGCCCGACGAACCGCCCGTATTGACCCAGGGCGCGACTCAGCTGATTCGGTGCCCGTCGGCGGCGAAGAAATGCAGATGACCGGGTTCTGGGTGTAGCCGCACGCGGCTGCCCTTGGGTGGTGGGTTGTGCCCGTCGGCGCGCGCAACGACCGGCTGGTCGATTGCCCTGCCCGACTCCGTGATGTGGCCGTAGAGATAGGCATCCGCGCCGAGCTCCTCGACGACGTCCACCTCCATCTCGACACCGCGATCACCCAGTTCGAAATGCTCGGGGCGGACGCCGACCACAACCTCGCGCGCCGAGCCGGCGATCTCCCGCGGCAGCGGGATCGCCCAATCCCCCAGCGACACCGAAGAATCCGCGACGGGCAGGGTGAACAAGTTCATCGCCGGCGACCCGATGAATCCTGCGACGAAGACGTTGGTGGGGTTGCGGTAGAGCTCGCGGGGCGGCGCGACTTGCTGCAGCACCCCGTCGCACAACACGGCGACGCGGTCCCCCATGGTCATCGCCTCGACCTGGTCGTGGGTGACGTAGACGGTGGTCGTCGCGAGTTGGCGTTGGAGCGCGGCGATCTGGTTGCGTGTTTGCACCCGCAGTTTGGCATCGAGGTTGGACAGCGGCTCGTCCATCAGGAAAACCTGGGGGCGGCGGACGATCGCCCGGCCCATGGCCACCCGCTGGCGCTGGCCACCGGAGAGGTCTTTCGGCTTGCGATTCAGGTACGGCTCCAGGTCGAGCAGTTTCGCCGCGTGCAGCACGCGATCGCGAATCTCCGCCTTCGGCAGTTTCGCGATCTTCAACGCGAAGCCCATATTCTGCGCCACCGTCATGTGCGGGTAAAGGGCGTAGTTCTGAAAGACCATCGCGACGTCACGATCCTTGGGATCGCTGTCGGTCACGTCGCGGTCGCCGATCCGGATGCACCCCGAATCCACGGTCTCCAGCCCGGCGAGCATGCGCAGCGAGGTCGTCTTGCCGCATCCGGACGGTCCGACCAGGACCACGAACTCGCCGTCGCCGATCCGCAGGTCGAGGTTGTCCAGGGCCGCCCTGTCCGCCCCCGGGTAGCGCCGCGTCGCTTTCTCGAAACTCACCGAAGCCATGGGCCTACCCACTGATCCCGGTGACAGCGATACCGCGCACGAAGGAGCGCTGCGCCAGGGCATAGATGACGACGAGGGGCAGCAGGATCAGCACCGAGGTCGCCGTGATGATCGGCCACCGCGATACATACTCGCCCCGCAGCCGGACCAGTCCCAGCGTCAGCGTCGCGAGGCTGTTGCGCTGGATCATCAGCAGCGGCCACAGAAAGTCGTTCCACACGTTGACCCAGGTGAGCACGGCGAGCACCATCACAGCCGGCCGAGCGTGCGGCAACAACACCCGCCAGTAGATCTGCCAGGGCGAGCAGCCGTCCAGCGTGGCAGCCTCCTCGAGATCGGTCGGGAGCGTCTGAAAGAACTGCCGCATGAGATAGGTGCCGAAGGCGCTCCCGAACAGTCCCGGCACGATCATCGCCCACGGGGTATCGACCCATCCCACTGTGCGCATCAGAATGAACTGCGGGATCACCGTGACCGTCAGCGGCACCATCAACGTGCCCAGGTACACCACGAACAGCGCGTTGCGGCCCCGAAAGTCCAGCCGCGCGAAAGCGTATCCGGCCAGCGAGCAGAAGAACACCTGGCCGGCCGTGACGCAACCGGCGTAGAGGACGGTGTTGAGGAACATCCGCCAGAACGGCATCAGGGCGAACACCTCGGTGTAGTTCGACCACTGGGGGTGCGCCGGGAGCAGCCTAGGCTGGCTGATCTCGCCTTCAGTCTTGAGCGAGCCCGACACCGCCCAGGCGATGGGGAACAACCAGATCCACGCGACGGCGATCAGCGCCGCGTAGAGGACGACGGCGCGAAGGACCTTGCGGGTGAACAGCCGCTCATGCAAGCCCACGTGAAGTCTCCAAAGATCGCCGTTGCGTGAGTCGTAATTGGATCAGCGTCAACACCAGCAGGACGGCGAACATCACCCACGCCAACGCGGACGCATAACCGAACTCCAGGAAGGTGAATGCCCGCTGGAACAGCATGATACCGAGCACGTAGGTGGCGCTCTCCGGCCCGCCGTTGGCGCCGTTGAGGACGTACACCAGGTCGAACGCCTGGAACGCGTGGATCACCGAGATGACGACCACGAACGAGATCGAGCCGCGGATCAGCGGCACGGTGATCGACACGAGCTGCCGCACAGCGCCGGCACCGTCGATGCGCGCCGCCTCGTAGACGGTCTCTGGGACGCCCTGCATCGCCGCCAATAACACAACCGCGGTGAACGGGACACTCCGCCAGACGCTCACCAGGCAGAGCGAGGCCATCGCCCACTTCGGCTCGACCAGCCATGGAACCGGACCGAGGCCCACCCACCCGAGCATGATGTTGAGCAGCCCGTTCTCGGTGTTGAAGACGAACTGCCAGACGACGGCCATCACCACCGACGAAATGGCCAGCGGCAGAAAGACGATCGTCCGGAAAACGCCGATTCCCTTGATGTGCCGGTTCAGCAAGGCGGCGACGGCCAGGCTGATCAGGACCGTCGGGATCACCGTCCCGAGAATGAGAATCGCGGTATTGCGGATCGCGATGACAAATAGCGGGTCGGCGGTGAGCAGGTCTCGGAAGTTTTTCAACCCCAGGAACCTCGGCGGCTGGAAGACGTCCCAGCTCTGGAAGCTCATGTAGAGCGAGAAGCCGAGCGGGAACAGCATGAAGACCGCGACGGCGGCCAGGTTTGGTGCGACGAACACCCGACCGGCGCGCGCACGCCGACGGGACAGGGCGGAGCCGGCCACCGTCACGGGTTCCTCAGCACTTGGTCGACGTCGTGCGCGAGTCCGGTGAGCGAGGTCGCGGGCCGGGTTCCCCGCAGTACGGGGCCCAGGTTGCGTTCCATCAGGGCATAGACCTTCTCCCACGCCGGTGTGATCGGGAGTCCCTCGGCATGGGCCGGACCCTCGGTGAGGACGGCCAGGTGCCCGATGCCACTGTGCGCGCGCGCGAATCCCTGCGAGGTGAGCGCGGACCGCAGGACAGGCACGAACAGGCTGGATTCGCCGACCAGCGCCTGCCCGACGGGTCCGGCGGCGAATTTGACGAATTCCCAGGCCTGTTCCCTGCGCGTGCTGCTGGCGGCGATGGCCAGCCCGATGGTGCCGATATTCGAGCAGGAGGAGCGGGCTTGCCGCCGCGGCCCGACAGGCAACGGCGTGACGTCGAAGTCCAGGTCGTGGGCGCGGATGAAGGTCTGGTAGCGCCAGTGGCCGCCCAGCGCCATCGCGGCCCGCCCGATCGAGAACAGGTCGGCGGTGGACATGGACTGCTGGTCCGAGCCGTTGGGCGCGACCCGATGTTTGTTGATGAGGTCCGCGTAGAACTGCACCGCCTGGATGAAGGCGTCGTTGTCGAAGTTGAAGTGTGTCGGGTTTTTTCGCGGCGTGGACCACGGCACCCCGTTGTTCAAGGCGAACAACCCGGCGGAGTAGTACGAGACGAAGGTGTTGACGAAGCCCCATTGGCTGACCCGCCCCGAGGCGTCGCGCTTGGTGAGCTCCTCTGCGACGTCGAGGAACTCATCGAACGTCCATGGTGTCTGCCAGGTTGCGGGCGGCGCTGGCATACCGGCGTCGGCGAAGATTTTCCTGTTGTAGTACAGAAAGTTTCCCGACCACTGTTCGGGAAGGGCGTACCTGCCGCCGTCATAGACGAACGTGTCATAAAGCGCCTCGATGCCGTCGGACTTCAGATCGGCGGCGAACGACGCATCCTGAGCCAGCATGGTGTTGAGATCCAGCAGCACCCCGCGCGCGGCCAGCTCGGCATAGGTCAGATCCCAGGCCATGATCACGTCCGGGCATTTGCCGCCGGCGCAGAACGTCGATAACTGCTGCATCACTCCCGGTCCGGACAGCACCGGCCGCACGCGGATGTCGGGATGGCGGCGGTGGAACTCGTCGATGACGCGCAGCCGGGCGTCGCGCTCCTCGGGGTTGGCCGAGAAGAAAAACGTCACCGCATCATCGTCGGGCGCGCAGCCGGCCGCCCACGGTGTCAACGACGCCGCCGCGAGCGCACCGGCGCTGCGCAGCAGGCTCCGCCGTCGCAGCGGCCGGTCGGGCCGGTCGCTCATCGGCTCCATCAGGGCCCACCGACGACCGTGACTCCGGCGGTCCGCATCGCCACCAGTGCCTCCGCCGCCGAGTCCGCCCCGACCGCGGCGGTGAGGTCGACCAGCACCCTGGTGATCAGGCCCGCGTGCGCCGCGTCTTGCGCCGTCCGCCGAACGCAGTGGTCGGTGGCGATGCCGGCGATGTCCACCTCGTCGATCCCCCGCTGCCGCAGCCAGTCGAGAAGTGGTGTGCCGTGGTCGTCGACGCCCTCGAAACCGCTGTACGCCGCGCTGTGGGCGCCCTTGCGGAACACCGCTGCGATCCGGCTGGTATCCAGGTCCGGGTGGAAACGCGCGCCGGGACTTCCGGCGACGCAGTGCGGGGGCCAACTGGACGAGAAATCCGGGTGCTCGGAGAAGTGGTCACCGGGGTCGACGTGCCAGTCCTGGGTCGCGACGACGTGGGCGTAGCGGGGTTCGGTCTCGAGGTGGTGGTTGATGGCGGACACCACGGCCGCGCCGCCGGCCACGGGCACTGGGCCGCCCGCGCAGAAATCGTTTTGCACGTCGACGATGATCAGCGCCCGCACCGGCATACCCTAGCCGGACTCGTTCGCCGGCCGGCTTCCCGGCTCGCCCAAGTTGCGGTTCCACTCCAGCCAGCCGACACCGCGGCGGCCGTCTGTCGTCTCGATGGTGGCCCAGACACGCGGGAATTGGCTTACCCGGCCATCGTCGGCGGTCAGGCGCACCGGTGCCTGCCCGCGCACGTGGATGTCCGCGGTGATGTCGATAGGTCTGTATGTCACCGTCGCGTCCAGTGGTAAACCGTTGGCCCCGAATGCTTCCTGAGATTCGACGGCGCCCAGCTCGATCACCCGGGACTCCGGAGCGGCGGCGCTCTGGGCGTACCCGATGCTGAAGGTCGGCGCGCCCGGGAAGCGGATGTTCACGCCGTGCAGGTGGGTGCCGTCGTCGAGGTGCAGGGCGCTCCAGATCCAGTCCATGCTCCACCAGTCCCGCTCCCCCCAGGAGTGGTCGCGCTGGCCGGGAACCGCGTCGAGTGCGTACCGGGTGTCACCGATGGTGACGGTGCCCGAGACGGTGCAGGGAATCTCGTAGCGCGTGGTCACCCGGTAGGTGTACGGCGTCCCGTCGGTGGTCCACACCAGGTTCATCGTCATCTCGACAGGGGTTCCCGGTTCGCCCCGCAGCAGGGCCGCGGGGTCGGCGTAGGACTGGGCCTTCGCGCGCACGTCGACGCGGTAGGTGCGCAGCGGTTCCGGTGCGCCGTGAGCGATCTCCATGGCGTCGGTGCGCACCACCCAGGGGTCCACCGGCAACGGGACCGCAGCGTCGACTGCCACGGTCGGCATGTCGGGTCCGCACAGCAGCGCGTGGATCCACGCCGTGCGCTGGTGGGCGAGCAAACCGATGCGAAACCAGCCGCCCACACCCTTCGCGGCGTCGGCGAAGTCGGCGTACCAGCTCTCACTCCACAGCGGTTCGCCGGTGGGCGCGTGAGCGTCTTCGTCGTCATCAGACGGGCGCAGCGGCTCGGGCACGGCCGCGTCGGGCAAGGCGGCTAGCGCGCCGGTGTCGAGCACGTGATCGCAATGGCGCGCCAGCATCGTCATGAACAACCGGTCGCCCCGCTCGGTGCGTTCGACCAGCATGGACGACACGATGGCCATCATGACGCCAAAGAAGCTCTGCCGCCGAACGCCGCCGGCCACGTCGGCGAGGGCCAGCGGCGCCCCCGGTCCGAGCGCCTCATGGTAGGTCCGCAGCAGCGCGTCGTAGTGCTCGCGGCGCTGCGGCGCCGGCAGCGCGGTGCCCAGGAAGTAGGACAGGTCGGTCATGGCCGGACCCCACGACACGGTCTGCCAATCCACCACCGTCAGCGCCCGGTCGGCGCCGGCGGCCCCGAATAGCAGGTTGTCCAGCCGGTAGTCGCCGTGGATCAGGCCCTGGGCCTGGTCGTCCAAAGCTTGGTAGCCGTCGAACGCGGCCACCAGACGTTCGCACACCATCCTGTGCTCCGGCGCAATCTGGGCGCCGTAGCGGGCGGTGAAACCGGCATACAGTGCTGCGAGCATCGACTGGCTGATCGGCGCTTCGCGGTTCAGCCAGGGCACCTCGGCCAGCGCGGAGTCGGCGAGCAGCGGCCCCTGCAGCCGGCCAAGTTCCGCGGCACCGAGGTGGGCCTGTTCGATGGTGGCCCCGGCGAGCTCGTCGCCGACGGCCGCGGGCCCGGCGTCGCCGAGCAGCAGGTCGAACGCGCCCGTCGTGGTATCGATCCCCGCGTGGTAGCACGGCGCGATCGGCCCGCCCAGGCGTGGCGCGATATCGCGGTAGAAGCGGACCTCACGTTCGTAGAGACCGAGGGCGAGCCCGGTCTGGCGGCTGGTCGGGTCGCTGGCGGCCACTTTCAATACCACCGACCCGGGCCCCGGAGAGGACGGGCGCCCGGTGTCGGCGTAAGCGAGGCCGATGCGGTAGCACTCGCTCATCTGGCCGGTGCCGATGCGTTCCACACTGAAACTGGTGACGGTTCCGGCGCCGATCGCCTCGGTCAACCAGGAGGCCGTCAGGTCGTCGGGCCGCTCGATGATGTGCTCGAACTCAGCGTGCATGAGAGCAGCGTGCCAGGTCACGGCGCCAATGAGAAGCGCGGCGATTAGCCTGTCGTGATGCGGATCGCCGCGTTCGTCGCCACTGTGGTTCTGGCTGCCGGCTGCTCACACACGGTCGCCGGGCATGCGCTGCGAGCGCACACGGCTGCGGGGGCCCCGGTCGCCGGTGCCACGATCGCCGATGTCATCGCCTGGATCGAGGCGGGCCATCCCGTCGATCTGGCGGGCTACCACAGCGCGACGCGCGACGGCAGCACCACGCAGCTCGGTGTCGACATCGCCTTCGCGGCGACGGCCGGTAAAACCTCATGCGCGATCGAGGCCGATCATCGCGGCGCGCTGGCCTGCCGGGTGAGCCTGACCAACCC
>CAZZHX010000018.1:0-24206 GCA_964653535.1 uncultured Mycobacterium sp.
CGCTGGCAACAACATGGCCAGCACCGACAGCGCCGTCGGCTCCAGCTGGGGCTGATCCTCCAACCGCAGGCGCGGCAGTACACCTCGGATTAGGTGTGCTGCCGCGCACTGCGATTTAGTCAACGATGACCCCGCGCTTGTGACGACTTCTTGAGGTAGTAATGGATCAGCAGAGCACCCGCACCGACATCACCGTGAACGTCGACGGATTCTGGATGTTGCAGGCACTCATGGATATTCGGCACGTCGCGCCCGAGTTGCGGTGCCGTCCCTATGTCTCGACCGAATCCAGCGACTGGCTCAATCAGCATCCCGGTATGGCGGTGATGCGCGAACAAGGCATCGTCGTCGGTGACGAGGTGCAGGAGCAGGTCGCCGCGCGGCTGCGGGTTCTCGCCGCCCCCGATGTCGAGATCGTCGCCCTGCTGTCGCGGGGCAAGCTGCTCTACGGCATCGTCGAGGACAAGGATCAGCCACCCGGTTCGCGGGACATCCCCGACAACGAGTTCCGTGTCGTGCTGGCTCGACGGGGTGATCACTGGGTGTCGGCCGTGCGGGTCGGCAGCGACATCACCATCGACGACGTCGCCATCGGGGACAGCGGCACGGTCGCGGCCCTCGTCATGGACGGCCTGGAATCGATTCACCACGCGGAACCGGCGTCGATCAACGCGGTCAACGTGCCACTCGAGGAAATGCTGGAAGCGACGAAGTCGTGGCAGGACTCCGGGTTCAACGTCTTCTCCGGCGGCGATCTGAGGCGGATGGGAATCAGCGCCGCCACCGTGGCCGCGTTGGGCCAGGCACTGTCAGACCCGGCGGCCGAGGTCGCCGTGTACGCGCGTCAATACCGCGATGACGCCAAGGGGCCCAGCGCCTCGGTGTTGTCGCTGAAGGACGGTTCGGGCGGCCGTATTGCGCTCTACCAGCAGGCCCGCACCGCAGGTTCGGGGGAGGCGTGGCTGGCGGTCTGCCCGGCGACACCCCAGCTGGTGCAAGTGGGTATCAAGACGGTTCTGGACACACTGCCCTACGGCGACTGGAAAACGCACCGTAGGGTCTGACAAGGGTCTGGTCTGGGCCGACGAAACGCAATGTTTACGCGATCTTCTGCCTACGAGCGATCATCGAGATGCAATCGCCGTTTTTTTCTCTAGAATTAAGCTCACTGTCCATGGCATGAACCCGGCTCCTGAACGCGAGGCTAAGCAAATGAAAACCCAGTCAGTCGAGTTGCTGTCGGGCTCCACCAGCGCCCTGGGCCTGGCGGGAGGTTCGGGACGATGACTGCTGTAGTCGAAGTGCTCCAGCCGGATGTCGAGGGCATCGCACAGCCCCGATCGGTGGTGGTCGGCCTCATGGCCGGCGAAGGCGTTCAGATCGGTGTCCTGCTGGATTCCAACGCACCTGTATCGGTGATGACTGAACCCCTGCTGAAGGTCATCAACAGCAGGCTGCGGGAACTGGGCGAAGCTCCGCCGGAGGCGGCGGGGCGCGGCAGATGGGCCCTGTGCCTCGTCGACGGCACGCCGTTGCGGGCCACCCAGTCGCTGACCGAGCAGGACGTCTATGACGGCGATCGGCTGTGGATCCGCTTCATTCCGGACACTGAGCACCGCTCGCAGGTCATCGAGCACATCTCCACTGCGGTCGCGGCCAACCTGAGCAAACGGTATGCCGCGATCAATCCGATGGTGGCGATCCAGGTCGGCACGTCAATGGTGGCCGCCGGCGTGACATTGGCCTCGGCCGTGCTGGGCTGGTGGCGCTGGCACCACAACTCGTGGCTGCCGACCATCTTCGCCGGGGTGATCGCCGCGGCGATGTTCACCGTGTCCCTGCTCCTGCTGATGCGCGCCCGCACCGATCAGGACCGGCGCATCGGCGACATCATGCTGCTCAGCACCCTCGCACCCTTGTCGGTGTTCGCGGCGTCAGCCCCGCCCGGGGGAGTGGGTTCGCCGCAGGCGGTGCTGGGCTTCGGCGTGCTTACCATCGCCGCGGCCATTGCCCTTCGCTTCACCGGACGGCAGCTGGGCATCTACTCGGCGATCATCGCGATCGGCGCGGTGACCATGACCGCGGCGCTCTCCAGGATGATCGCGGGCACTAGTTCGGTGACCCTGTACAGCTCCGCCGTGCTGCTGTGCGTTCTTATGTACCACTGCGCACCCGCGGTGGCGCGGCGGTTGTCTGGTATTCGGCTGCCGGTATTCCCCTCGGCGACCGGTCGCTGGGTGTTCGAGGCGCGACCCGATCTGCCCACCACCGTGGTGCGGTCCGAGGGCGGGCCGCTGGTGCTCGAGGGGCCCGCGTCGGTGAGTGATGTGGTGCTACAGGCTGAGCGGGCCCGGTCATTCCTCAGCGGAGGGCTGGTGGGGCTGGGCGTACTGATGGTCATCTCGTTGACCGCGCTGACGGATCCACACGGAGGGCAGCAATGGCTGCCGATCATGCTGGCCGTGTGCTGCGCGGGCTTCCTGTTGCTCCGCGGCCGCTCCTACGTGGACCGCTGGCAGGCCATCACGCTGGCCGCGACCGCCGTGCTGATCATCGGCGCGATCCTGACGCGGTATTCGCTCGAGACGCAGTCGCCGTTGGCGGTGTCGATCTGCGTCGCGATCCTGGTCCTGCTGCCCGCCGCGGGTCTCACGGCGGCGGCCGTGGTGCCCAACAGCATCTACAGCCCGTTGTTCCGCAAGCTCGTGGAATGGGTGGAATACCTCTGCCTCATGCCGGTATTCCCGCTGGCATTGTGGTTGATGAACGTTTATGCAGCGATCCGGTACCGCTAGCGCCACACCGCCGTGGAGTAGTCGCGCTGCGCGCACGGCTGTCGCGGCCGTGGTGCTTGCGTCGGGTTCGCTGGCCGGATTGCCTCCCGCCTACGCGATCTCGCCGCCGACGATCGACCCGGCGGCGGTGCCGGCCGACGGTACGCCCGGGCCTCCGGCGCCCATGAAGCAGAACTCGTACTGCACCGAGGTCGGGGTTCTCCCCGGGAGCGACTTCCGGTCGCCGCCAAAATACATGGAACTCCTGAACATGGCGGAGGCGTGGCAATTCGGCCGCGGCGCCGGGCAGAAGGTCGCCGTCATCGACACGGGCGTGACGCCGCATCCCAGGTTTCAGCACCTCATCGCTGGTGGCGACTATGTCATGGGTGGCGACGGCCTGTCGGACTGTGACGCCCACGGCACCCTCGTCGCATCGATGATCGGTGCGGCACCGGCCAATGGCGCAGTAGCACCGCCCGCCGCGCCGCGCAAACCCGTCAGCATTCCCACCACCGAACCCCCTCCCATAGTGCCGCCGCCGCAGACGGTGACGCTGTCCCCTCTGCCGCAGACGATCACGATGGTGCCCGCGCCTCCGCCGGGGGCCGACCAGAACGGCGCGCCGGGACCGGCGGTCGCGCCGGATCAGGCGGGACCGTCACCGGCTCCGGCCGCTCCGGGGGCCGCCAACCACGGCGACGGCACGGTGACGATTCCGAGCTACTCCGGTGGCGGGCACGTCGCTGGAGTCGACCACACGCGTGGCCCCCGTCCGCAGGACCCGCCCAAGCCGCCACCGCCGCCGCCACCGCCGGGCCCCGACGCCTACAGCGGCATCGCGCCCGAGGTTGAGATCATCGCGATCCGGCAGTCGAGCCAGGCGTTCGGGCTCAAAGACCCCTACACCGGCGATGAGGATCCTCAGACCCGGGAAAAGATCGACAACGTCGAAACCATGGCGCGGGCGATCGTGCACGCCGCCAACATGGGTGCCACGGTGATCAACATCTCCGACGTGAGTTGCATGAGCGCTCGCAACATCGTTAACCAACGCGCGCTGGGAGCGGCGGTACGCTACGCGGCCGTCGATAAGAACGCCGTCATCGTGGCCGCCGCCGGGGACACCGGCAAGAAAGACTGCAAGCAGAACCCGACGTTCGATCCGATGCAGCCCCAGGATCCCCGCGACTGGGCCGGTGTGTCCACCGTGGTGACGCCCTCGTGGTTCAGCGACTACGTCCTGACCGTGGGGGCGGTCGACGCGCAGGGTCGCCCGCTCGCCCAGGCCGGCCAGGCCGGCCAGGGCCAGGGTTCGTCCAGTGTCGCGGGACCTTGGGTGGGGATCGCTGCTCCCGGGGACGATGTGATCGGGCTATCACCCAGGGATGACGGCCTGATCAACGCGATCGACGGTCCGGACAACACGCTGCTCGTGCCATCGGGCACCAGTTTTGCGACCGCAATCGTGTCCGGCGTGGCAGCCCTGGTGCGCGCCAAGTACCCACAGCTGTCGGCGCTCAAAGTCATCGACCGGCTGGAACGCACCGCCAGGGCTCCGGCGCGCGGCGTGGACAACCAGCTCGGTCATGGCCTCGTCGACCCCGTCGCGGCACTGACCTGGGACGTGCCCGAGACGCCGGGTAGGTCGCCGCAGCAGGTGTCGACGCCGCTGAACCTTCCCAAACCTTCCCCGGAGCGGGATATGGTGCCGGTGTGGGTGGCGTCGGGAGGGTTGATCGGGGCGCTCCTGATCGCCGGCGCGACGTTCGGGACGACTACGCTCATGAAGCGATCGCGGAAGCAACAATAAGGGCGGAGCGGCACTGGCGATGAAGGGAGCTATGAAGGCTCAGCGCGGTTTTGGGCTGTCCCTGACGTGGCCGCGGGTCACTGCGGTGTTTCTGGTCGACATCGTGATCCTGGTGGTCGCCAGCCACTGCCCGGATTCGTGGCAGGGCGACTACCGGATCGCCTTCTGGGTGGGCGTCAGCCTCGCGGTGATTGTGACGCTACTGTCATTGATCTCCCATCAAGGCATCACGGTGACGTCGGGCCTGGCCTCGTGGCTCTGGGACTGGTCGGCCGATCCGGGGTCCACACTGGCCGCGGGGTGTACGCCGGCCATCGATTATCAGCGCCGATTCGGACGCGACAAGGTGGGCGTGCGCGGTTACCAGGGCCGTCTGGTGACCGTCGTCGCCGTGAGCGGCGGTGAGGACGATCCGTCGGGGCGCCAACGCCAGCGGACCCTACCGGGGACTCTGGACCTGCGGTCGGTCGCCGCCCGGCTCCGTCAGTTCGACGTCCACCTCGACGGCGTCGACATCGTCTCGGTCAAGGTTCGCCGCGGGGGGCGCGAGGGCAGTTCCGCCGAGCTGTCCAAGCTGGAGAACTGGGGTCCCGAGGAGTGGGGGCTGGTGGGCGATCAGCCGGCCTCGTATGTGCGCCGCACCTGGCTGGTCGTACGAATGAACCCGCAACGCAACGTCGCCGCGGTGGCGGCCCGCGATTCGCTCGCGTCGACGCTGGTGGCGGCGACCGAGCGCCTGGCTCACGATCTCGACGGCCAGCAGTGTTCGGCCCGGGCGTTGACAGCCGACGAGCTGGCCGAGGTCGACGCCGCCGTTCTGGCCGGCCTCGAACCGACGTGGAGCCGCCCAGGCTGGCGCAGTCTCAAGCATTTCAACGGGTTTGCCACGAGCTTCTGGGTGACACCGTCGGACATCAGCACCGAGACGCTGGATGAGGTGCTGCGCCCGGAGACCGACGCCGCCGTGCTGACGATCCGGCTCGTCACCCGGGGTGGGCGGCCGTACCTGTCGTCGTGGGTGCGCTACCATAGCGAGGACCGCCTGTCCAAGGACGTATTCGCCGGGCTCAACCGGCTCACCGGGCGCCAACTGGCCGCTATCCGCGCCAGCCTGCCCGTCCCCACGATCCAGCCGCTGCTGACCGTGCCGGGCCGCAGATTGCACGACGACGAAGAGCTGGTCTTGTCCGTAGCTTCTGGGGCCTCCCCGGCTTCTGGGGCTTCTGGGGCCACTGGGGCCTCTGGAGCCTCTGGAGCCTCTTCGGCTTCTGAAGCCCCCGTGGCCCCCGTGGCCCCCGTCGTCGCCAATGACTCAGGGGCCCCGGCGCCCGAAGGCACTGCGGCGCCGAGCGTGACACTATGACCCGGTCGCAATCCGTCGCCGAAGACGCCCGCAACGCACTTCTCGCCGGACTTCTCGCATCGGGTATTTCCGTCAACGGACTTCAGCCGAGTCGCAACCCTCAGGTCGCGTCGCAGATGTTCAACACCGCGACAAGTCTGGATCCCGACGTCTGCGACGCGTGGCTGGCTCGTCTTCTGGCGGGCGACCAGACCATGGAGGTGCTGGCCGGGGCCTGGGCGGCGCGCCGGACATTGGGGTGGGAGACCCGCCGCCTCGGGGTCACGGATCTCCAGTTTCGGCCGGAGGTCTCCGACGGGCTCTTCCTGCGGCTCGCGGTCACCAGCGTGGAGTCGCTGGCGTGCACCTACGCCGCCGCCCTCGCCGAGGCCAAGCGCTACGACGAGGCGGCGAATCTGCTCGGCAGCGTCACGCCGCACCATCCGTTCGAGCAGGAACTGTTCGATTACGTGCGCGGCGTGCTGTGTTTCCGCACGGGGCGCTGGCCGGATGTGCTGAAGCAGTTTCCCGAGGGGAAGCAGTGGCGCCAGCCCGAGTTGAGGGCCGCGGGCGCGGCGATGGCCACCACCGCCCTGGCATCCCTGGGAGTCTTCGAGGAGGCCTACCGGCGCGGACAGGACGCCATCGACGGTGACCGGGTGCCGGCCGCGGCCAACATCGCCCTCTACGCCCAGGGCATGTGCCTGCGACACGTTGGTCGCGAGGAAGAGGGCGTCGAGCTGCTGCGCCGGGTGTATTCGCGGGATCCGAAGTTCGCCCCGGCCCGCGAGGCGTTGGACAACCCCAACTACCGGCTGGTAGTGACCGACCCGGAAACGATCGAGGCCCGCAGCGACCCCTGGGACCCGGACAGCGCGCCGACGCGGCAGCAGACCGAAGCCGCCCGCCATGCCGTCGACGCCGCCAAATACCTGGCTGAGGGTGATGCCGAGCTCAGCGCGATGCTGGGCATGGAACGGGCAAAGCGCGAGATCAAACTCATCAAGTCGACCACCAAGGTCAACCTGGCGCGCGCCAAGATGGGCCTACCGGTGCCACTGACGTCTCGGCACACCTTGCTGCTCGGCCCGCCGGGTACCGGCAAGACGTCGGTGGCGCGGGCTTTCGCCAAACAGTTGTGTGGGTTGACCGTGTTGAGCAAGCCTCTGGTGGTGGAGACCAGCCGTACCAAGCTGCTGGGCCGGTTCATGGCCGATGCCGAGAAGAACACCGAGGAGATGCTCGAGGGGGCACTGGGCGGCGCGGTTTTCTTCGACGAGATGCACACCCTGCACGAGACGGGCTACTCGCAGGGCGATGCCTACGGGAACGGGATCATCAACACGTTGCTGATCTACATGGAGAACCGTCGCGATGAACTCGTCGTCTTCGGGGCTGGTTACGCCAGAGCGATGGACAAGATGCTCGAGGTGAATCAGGGTCTGCGACGGCGGTTTTCGACCGTCATCGAGTTCTTCAGCTATACGCCCGATGAGCTGCTGTCTCTGACCAAGCTGATGGGCCAGGAGAACGAGGACGTCATCACCGACGAAGACGTCGCCGTGCTGATGCCGTCGTACAACAAGTTCTACTTCGACGAGACTTACTCCGAAGACGGGGACCTGATCCGCGGCATCGACACCCTCGGTAACGCCGGGTTCGTGCGCAACGTGGTGGAGAAGGCCCGCGACCACCGCAGCTTCCGGCTCGACGACGAGGATCTCGATGATGTGCTGGCCAGCGATCTCAACGAGTTCAGCGAATCCCAGCTGCTGCGGTTTAAGCGACTGACCGGCGAAGACCTCGCCGCGGGCCTCAGCGCGGCGGTCGCGGAGACCAAGCCCGACTAGCGAGCAGGCTGTTGTCGTAGTCTTGTGATTGTGAGTTCTCTGCCGGGTTTCCTGTCCATGCTGCCGCCGCCGATGCGGGATCCGATCCTGTTTGCCGTTCCGTTCTTCGTGTTGGCGTTGACGCTGGAGTGGCGGGCGGCCCGTAGGCTGCGCCGCATCGAGAGCGGCGGGGGACGGCCCGAACCCGGGGCGTACCTCACCGGCGACGCGTTGGCCGGCATCTGGATGGGGCTGGTCTCGGTGGCCACCACGGCCGCCTGGAAGAGCCTGGCGCTGCTCGGCTACGCGGCTGTCTACGCCTACGTGGCGCCATGGCACCTCCCGTCCAACCGGTGGTACACCTGGGTCATCGCACTCGTCGGCGTCGACCTGCTGTATTACACCTACCACCGCATGGCGCACCGTGTTCGCCTGTTCTGGGCGACGCACCAGGCCCACCACTCCAGCCAGTACTACAACCTCGCGACCGCTCTGCGCCAGAAGTGGAACAACAGCGGCGAGATTGTGATGTGGCTTCCGTTGCCGCTGTTGGGAATCCCGCCCTGGATGGTGTTCTTCAGCTTTTCGGTGAACTTGATCTACCAGTACTGGATCCACACCGAGCGGATCCACCGACTGCCGCGCCTCGTCGAGTTCGTCTTCAACACCCCGTCGCATCATCGGGTGCACCACGGGGTCGACAAAATCTATATCGACAAGAACTATGGCGGCATCCTCATCCTCTGGGACCGACTGTTCGGTAGCTTTCAGGCCGAGCTGTTCCGGCCGCATTACGGCCTGACCAAGCAGGTGGACACATTCAACATCTGGAAACTGCAGACGCACGAGTACGTGGCGATCGCACGTGACTGGCGCTCGGCGAGCCGGCTGCGCGATCGGCTGGGCTACGTGGTCGGGCCGCCGGGATGGTCGCCGCGCCTACCCGCCTCCGACGGGTCGGCCGCGCCTGCCGAGACCTCCGGACAAAGACCGTGATCACGACCCGGATCACGACCCGGATCACGACGAGGTAACGCTGGGACCCTGTGGCGCGAAAGACTCCTACATGAAGACACTGCGCACGCTGGCCGCGTCCACCGCAGCCGTGGCACTGGCGTCCTGCCTGGTGCCCGCGACATCTCGAGCCGAACCGGCGATGTCGGTATTTCCCGGCATGGAGATCATCCAGGGCAGCCACTTGTGCACGTTGGGCTACATCGACCCGGTACTGCGGATCGCGTTCACGGCCGGCCACTGCCGCGGAGGCGAGGGTGCGGTCAGCGACAAGGAACGCGCCGTCATCGGCCACCTGGCGGCCTTCCGGGACAGCACACCGAGCGGGACCATTGTGACCAGCGACCAGCAGATCAGCGACTATGAAGCGATCGTGCTGGACAACAACGTCGCGATCAACAACGTTTTGCCCGACGGACGCCAGCTGATATCGGCGCCCAACGTGGCGCTGTCACCGGGTCAGGCGGTCTGCCACTTCGGCGTCAGCACCGGCGAAACCTGCGGGACGGTGGAAAGCGTCAATAACGGGTGGTTCACCATGTCCCACGGCGTGCTCAGCCGCAACGGTGACTCGGGGGGACCCGTCTACCTGACCCCGCCTACCGGCCCCGCGCAGCTCGTCGGGATCTTCAACAGCATGTGGGGGGACTTCCCCGCGGCCGTCTCGTGGCCCGCGGCCTCGGCGCAGGTCCGCGAGGATCTCCCGGCACCCAACGCTGCGCCGCCGGGGCCGCTCAGCCCGCAGCCCCCGTCCCAGCCAGCCTGACCGCCGGGCGGGGCCGGCGAGGGGGCAGCTCCTCTCGGATATCCTGCGAAACGATGACGGTTTCCCTGCAGTCACCCACGCAGATAGCGTGGGTCACCCCCGACATGACGGCCACCGAAACGGCTCTCACCGGCTTGTTGGGCGTTCGGAAATGGGTGCGGATCCCCGACGTGCACTTCGCGCCGGACGTGTGCAGCTACCGGGGTAAGCCGGCCGATTTCGTCGCCGACATCTCGCTGAGCTACCTCGGCGACATGCAGCTGGAGCTCATCACCCCGGTCCGCGGGGAGAACATCTACAGCGAGTTTTTGCGTGAGTCGGGTCCGGGGTTGCATCACGTCTGCATCGAGGTGCCAACGCCTGACCGATTCGATGCGTCAGTCCTCGAGGCCGGCGCTACCGTGGTGCAGCAAGGAGAGATGCCCGGCGGGCTCCGATTCGCCTACCTGTCGGCGCCCGGGGCGGGAGTGTCATACGTCGAGATCGCCTACATTCCGCCCGAGATCCAGGCCTTCTACGACTACATCAAACAGGAGCAGCGGTGACCATCGAGATACCGGAGACCCTCAGCGCGGAGGCTGCCACATCCTGGTCGGACGAGGTCGACGTCGTGGTCATCGGCTTCGGTATCGCCGGTGGCTGCGCGGCGGTCAGCGCCGCCGCCACGGGCGCGCGGGTGCTGGTGCTGGAGCGCTCCGCCGCCGCGGGCGGTACGACCTCGCTTGCGGGAGGGCATTTTTACCTCGGTGGCGGCACCGCCGTCCAGCAGGCGACCGGTCACCCCGATTCGGCCGAGGAGATGTACAAGTATCTGGTCGCCGTCTCGCGCGACCCAGACCACGCCAAGATTCGCGCCTACTGTGAGGGCAGCGTCGAACATTTCGACTGGCTCGAGGACCTGGGGTTTGAATTCGAGCGCAGCTACTTTCCCGGCAAGGCGGTCATCCAGCCCAACACCGAGGGGCTGATGTTCACCGGCAACGAGAAGGTGTGGCCGTTTTGCGAGCAGGCGGTGCCGGCGCCCCGCGGCCACAAGGTGCCCGTACCCGGAGACACGGGCGGCGCCAGCATGGTGATCGGGCTACTGGTGAAGCGCGCCGCCGAACTGGGTGTGGAGATCCGGTACGAGACCGGCGTAACCCAGCTCATCACCGAGGGCTCCGGCCCGGAAACCCGGGTGGCCGGTGTGGCGTGGAAGCGGTTCGACGAAACCGGTGCGATCAAGGCGAATTCGGTGGTCATCGCCGCGGGCGGATTCGTGATGAACTCCGACATGGTGGCGAAGTACACCCCGAAGCTCGCCGAGAAACCGTTCGTGCTCGGCAACACCTACGACGACGGTCTCGGTATCCGACTGGGCGTGTCGGCCGGTGGCGCCACCCAGTACATGGAGGAGATCTTCATCACGGCCCCGCCGTACCCGCCGTCGATCCTGCTCACCGGGATTATCGTCAACAAACTGGGGCGCCGGTTCGTCACCGAGGATTCCTACCATTCGCGAACCGCCGGGTTCATCATGGACCAGCCGGACTGTGCCGCTTATCTGATCGTCGATGAGGCGCACCTGGAGCACCCCAAGATGCCGCTGGTTCCGCTGATCGACGGCTGGGAAACCGTCGAGGGGATGGAGGCGGCGCTCGGTATTCCGACAGGCAACCTCGTCGCGACGCTGGACCGGTACAACACCCACGCCGCGCGAGGTGAGGACCCCGACTTTCACAAGCAGCCGGAATTCCTTGCCCCGCAGGATAAAGGTCCGTGGGGTGCGTTCGACCTGTCACTGGGTAAGGCGATGTACGCCGGTTTCACCATGGGCGGTTTGGCGACGTCCGTGGACGGTGAGGTGCTGCGTGACGACGGTACCGTGATTCCGGGGCTGTACGCGGCCGGGGCCTGCGCGTCCAACATCGCCCAGGACGGCACGGGCTACGCAAGCGGAACGCAGCTCGGGGAGGGCTCGTTCTTCGGTCGCCGCGCGGGGACACACGCCGCTGGAGCGCGCGCCGCCCAGCGGGCGCGGGGCGGCTAGCTGCGCCGAGATTGCCGTGGCGGTGGTGATTTAGGCCCGAGCGCGACCAGGGCGGCAATTTCGGCGGGGATTAGACCCCCGCCGGCGCCCTGTCTGCTTCCCGCGGTTCCACCGGGCCGAGCTGCCACGCGCCGCCGCCGAGGAGATGTAGCTCGTGCTCGTGCTGCGCCGTCACGCTCGGTCGGTGACTGACGCTGACCACGACGCAGTTCGGAAGTTCGGCACGCAGCAACTGGTAGAGGGCAAATTCCAGCCCCTCGTCGAGCGCCGAGGTGGCTTCATCGAGGAAGACCGCCTTCGGTTTGGTGAGCAGGACGCGCGCGAACGCGACGCGCTGCTGCTCTCCCGGCGACAGCACCTTGGCCCAATCCTGCTCCTCGTCGATGCGGTTGATCAGCGGCACCAGCACCACTTTCGCGAGCACGTCGCGCAGTTCGGCATCGGAGATACCGTCCGGGGAGTTCGGATAGCACACCACGGTTCGTAGGCTGCCCAGCGGCACGTACGGCAACTGGGAGAGGAACATCGTTTCGTTGTCGCCGTCGGGGCGGCACAGGGTGCCCGTCGCGTACGGCCACAACTCGGCGAGACTGCGCAGCAGCGTGGTCTTGCCGGAACCCGAGCGCCCGGTGACCACAAGCGACTCGCCGTCGTCCAACCGCACGTCGAGGGGGTCGATCAGGCGATCCCCGCTGGGCGTGCGCACTTCGACGTTGCGGAGTTCGACGGTCGCTTCCTCGCTGGGCTTGACCAGGATAGTCGGCATCTCCCGGCCTCGTTCGTTGGCATCGACCAGCCCATACAGCCGGACGACCGAGGCACGGAAACCTGCGAACGAGTCGTAATTGTTGCGGAAGAACGACAGCGAATCCTGGATATGCCCGAATGAGGCTGCGGTCTGGGTGATGTCGCCGAGTTCGATTCGGCCCGCGAATAGCCGCGGCGCCTGGATGACCCACGGTAACGGCACGATCGCCTGGGACATCGAGATGTTCCAGCTGTTGAAGATGATGCTGCGTCGCACCCACCTGCGGTAGTTGCCGATGATCGGTGTGAAGCGCCGCCACAGCTGTGTCCGCTCGACTTTCTCGCCGCGGTAGAAGCCCACCGCCTCGGCGGCATCCCGAAGGCGGACCAGCGCGTAACGAAACGCAGCATTGAGCTTCTCATTGTCGAAGGTGAGCCGAATCAGGGGATGTCCCAGCCAGATTGCGACCACCGTCGCGACCGTGACATAGACCAGCACGGTCCAGAACATGGCACGCGGCAGATCGAAGCCCATAATGTGCAGATGTCCGGAGAGTCTCCACAGGATCGCCGTGAAGGAGATCACCGACACCACCGCGTTCACCGCACCGAACAGCAGGGTGCTGCCCGTCCCCACGGACGGAGAGTTGGGGGAGCCGCCGACATTGGCGGTGAAGATGTCTATGTCCTGCTGGATACGCTGGTCGGGGTTGTCGATAGTGTTGTCGATGAACAGGTCTCGGTAGTAGGCCCGGCCGGCGAGCCAGTCGTCGGTCAGGTGGGCGGTGAGCCACATGCGCCAGGAGATGATGAATCGCTGCGTCAGGTAGATGTCGATCATGTACCTGGTGATATAGATCGCTGCGAGGATGACGAATGTCGTGATGGACATCCAAAAGCCCTGAACACCAGATGCTTTGAGCCCTGCTTCGTTAGTGGCGATGCCCTGCACCGCGGCCTGCAGGGCGGTGAACATGTCGTTGCTCTGGTAGCTGAGCAGAACCAGCAGGCGCACCGATGTCAGCACCGAGAGCAGCAGCACGCCGAGCATCAGCCAGACGCGTGCGCTGCGCGCCCCGACGAAGTATCCACTGGTGATTCGCCAGAACTGTCGGCCCCATGGGGTGAGGTACCTGCAGAGCAGGAGGGCGGCGACGAGGCAGACGGCGCTGATGACCCACGCGATGCCGATCCACCGCAGGGATTCCAGGGGTGCCGTCGACCAGTTGATCGACGGCTTGAACAGCTTCGTGTCCATGGTCGCTGTCTCCTCCGAGTCGGGCGGGACTGCCTCTGCGTGGGAAATCCTTTGGCGAAGGTACCCGACAGGACCCGAAAGGATCGGGAGAAGATGTCTAGGCTGCGGATATGAGCACCGACTCCGCCCCATTACAACCGCTGCACGCCGGCCGGCTGATCGCCCGCCGACTGCGGGCCGGCGGCGTCGACACACTTTTCACGCTGTCGGGCGGTCACTTGTTCTCCCTCTACGACGGCTGCCGCGACGAGGGCATCCGCCTGATCGACACGCGACACGAGCAGACTGCCGCGTTCGCCGCGGAGGGCTGGTCGAAGGTGACGCGGGTGCCCGGTGTGGCTGCGCTGACCGCCGGCCCGGGCGTGACGAACGGCATGAGCGCGATGGGGGCCGCGCAGCAGAACCAGTCGCCACTGGTCGTACTCGGCGGCCGGGCACCCGCGGGCCGGTGGGGCATGGGCTCTCTGCAGGAAATCGACCATGTGCCGTTCGTGGCGCCCCTGGCTCGCTTCGCGGCCACCGCGGAATCCCCGGACGCGATCGGTCAGCTCATCGACGACGCCCTGCGCGCGGCCGTCGGCGCGCCGTCGGGGGTGGCGTTCGTCGATTTCCCCATGGACCACGTTTTTTCGATGGTGGCGGACGACTCCCGCCCCGGCGCCCTCACCGACCTGCCGCCCGCGCCGCACGCGGACGGTGCGGCTCTCGACCGGGCGGCGCATCTGCTGGCGGGAGCGACCCGGCCGGTGATCATGGCGGGCACAGGAGTCTGGTGGGGACGCGGGGAGACGGCGCTGCTCGACCTCGCCGAGCAGCGCCACATCCCGGTGCTGATGAACGGGATGGCGCGCGGCACGGTGCCCGCCGATCATTCGTTGGCCTTCTCGCGGGTGCGGGGAAAGGCCTTGAAAGAGGCTGACGTCGCAGTGGTGGTGGGCGTACCGATGGACTTCCGCCTCGGTTTCGGCGGGGTCTTCGGGCCGCAGACCCGGATTGTGGTCGCAGACCGCGTCGAGCCTGAGCGCAAACACCCCCGAGCGGTCGAGGCCGAACTCTACGGCGACCTCACGGCGACCTTGTCGGCGCTGGCCGGCGCCTCGGGGGGCGACCATCGCGGCTGGGTGAACGAACTGCGGGCGGCCGAGACCGCGGCTCGCGACCTGGAGAAGGCCGAGCTCGCCGATGACCGCGCCCCGCTGCATCCGATGCGGGTGTACGCCGAACTGGCGCCGATGCTGGACCGCGACGCCATCGTCGTCATCGACGCCGGCGACTTCGGGTCCTACGCCGGCCGGGTCATCGACAGCTACCTGCCCGGCTGCTGGCTGGACAGTGGCCCGTTCGGCTGCCTGGGTTCGGGCCCCGGGTACGCGCTGGCCGCCAAGCTGGCCCGGCCGGAGCGGCAGGTGGTGCTGCTCCAGGGAGACGGCGCATTCGGTTTCAGCGGCATGGAATGGGACACCCTGGTGCGGCACAACATCCCGGTGGTGTCGGTGATCGGCAACAACGGGATCTGGGCGCTGGAGAAGCACCCGATGGAGGCGCTCTACGGCTATTCGGTGGTGGCGGAGTTGCGGCCGGGCACCCGCTACGACGAGGTGGTGCGCGCCCTGGGTGGGCACGGCGAGCTGGTGTCCTCGCCGGCCGAACTGCGCCCGGCGCTCGAACGTGCCTTCGCCAGCGGCCTGCCCGCCGTGGTCAACGTGCTGACCGACCCGGACGTCGCGTACCCGCGCCGATCCAATCTGGCGTGATCGCGGCGCGCTCGCGCTCCGCTCACGTGGGTGCGCCGGTCGCGTACCGTGGTCCTGTGCTCAACACCGCCCGCGCCCAACCCAGCCGCCTGAGCAGCCGCTTCTGGCGGTTGCTGGGCGCCAGCACCGAAAAGAACCGCAACCGCTCCCTGGTTGCGGTGACCGCCGCGTCGGAGTACGACGAGGAAGCCGCCAGCCTCAACGACGAGCAGCTGCGCAAGGCGACCGGGCTGCTCAAGCTCGACGATCTCGCCGACTCCGGGGACATCCCGCAGTTCCTCGCGATCGCCCGCGAGACGGCGGAACGGACGACCGGGCTCCGGCCGTTCGACGTTCAGTTACTGGGGGCGCTGCGCATGCTTGCCGGCGACGTGATCGAGATGGCCACAGGCGAGGGCAAGACGCTCTCGGGCGCGATCGCGGCGGCCGGATACGCCCTCGCGGGGCGGCATGTGCACGTGGTGACCATCAACGACTACCTGGCCCGCCGTGATGCGGAGTGGGTGGGACCGTTGCTGGAGGGCATGGGCCTGACCGTCGGCTGGATCACCGCAGAGTCCACCGGCGAGCAACGCAAGGCCGCGTACGGCTGCGACGTCACCTATGCCTCGGTCAACGAGATCGGCTTCGACGTGCTGCGCGACCAGCTGGTGACCGACGTCGCCGACCTGGTGTCGCCCAACCCCGACGTCGCCCTGATCGACGAGGCCGACTCGGTACTGGTCGACGAGGCCTTGGTGCCGTTGGTGCTGGCGGGCACCAGCCACCGCGAGACGCCGCGGCTCGAGATCGTCACGCTGGTGGGCGAGTTGGAGGACGGCCTCGACTACGACACCGACTCCGACAGCCGCAACGTCCACCTGACCGAAAGCGGGGCCCGAAAGGTCGAAAAAGCACTGGGCGGTATCGACCTCTACTCCGAGGAGCATGTTGTCACCACGCTGACCGAGGTCAACGTGGCTCTGCACGCGCACGTCCTGCTGCAGCGCGACGTGCACTACATCGTCCGGGACAACGCGGTGCACCTGATCAACTCCTCACGCGGGCGCATCGCGCAGCTGCAGCGCTGGCCCGACGGCCTGCAGGCGGCCGTCGAGGCGAAGGAGGGCATCGAGACCACCGAAACCGGGGAGGTGCTCGACACGATCACGGTGCAGGCGCTGATCAACCGGTACGCCACCGTGTGCGGCATGACCGGCACCGCGTTGGCCGCCGGCGAGCAGTTGCGCCAGTTCTACAACCTCGGTGTGTCGCCGATCCCGCCGAACAAGCCCAACATTCGCGAGGACGAGTCCGATCGCGTCTACATCACCGCCGCCGCCAAGATCGACGCGATCGTCGCGCACATCGCCGACGTCCACGAGACCGGACAGCCCGTGCTGGTCGGCACCCGGGACGTGGCCGAGTCCGAGGAACTGCACGAGCGACTCGTGCGCCGCGGTGTCCCCGCAGTGGTGCTCAACGCGAAGAATGACGCCGAGGAAGCCACGGTGATCGCGGAAGCCGGTGAATTCGGCAGGGTCACGGTCTCGACCCAGATGGCCGGGCGCGGCACCGACATCCGGCTCGGCGGATCCGACGAGTCCGACCACGACCGGGTGGCCGAGTTGGGCGGGCTGCACGTCGTCGGCACCGGGCGCCATCACACCGAACGGCTTGACAACCAGCTGCGCGGGCGTGCCGGACGCCAGGGCGACCCCGGTTCGTCGGTCTCCTTCTCGAGTTGGGAGGACGCCGTCGTTGCGGCCAACCTTGACGACAACAAGCTGCCGGTCGAGACCGACATGGAAAACGGGGACGGGCGGATCGTCAGCCCGAAGGCGGCCGGCATGCTCGACCACGCGCAGCGGGTGGCCGAAGGCCGGATGCTCGACGTGCACGCGAACACCTGGCGCTACAACCAGCTGATCGCCCAGCAGCGCGCCATCATCGTCGAGCGGCGTAATGCATTGCTGCGCACCACCACCGCTCGGGAGGAACTCGCCGAACTGGCGCCGGACCGGTACGCCGAGTTGACTCAGGCGATGTCCGATGACGACTCTGGGGCCGGCTCTGGGGCCGGCTCCGATGACGGTTCCGCGGAGCGCCTCGAGGAGATCTGCCGTCTCATTATGCTATACCACCTCGACCGCGGCTGGGCCGACCACCTGGCGTATCTCGCCGACATCCGCGAAAGCATCCACCTGCGCGCGCTGGGCCGGCAGAACCCCCTGGACGAGTTCCACCGGCTGGCGGTCGACGCGTTCGCGTCGCTGGCCGCGGATGCGATCGAGGCGGCGCAGCAGACCTTCGAAACGGCCGACGTCCTCGAGGGGAAACCGGGCCTGGATCTGTCGAAACTTGCCCGGCCGACGTCCACGTGGACCTACATGGTCAACGACAACCCGCTGTCCGACGACACCCTGTCCACGCTCAGCCTGCCCGGGGTGTTCCGGTAGGAGCGTCGGCAGCACTAGTGTCACGGCTCATGGACCCGGTGCCGTCACCCGATCGGGTGTTCACGGTGCCCAACGCGCTCAGCGCGATCCGCTTGGCGCTCGTCCCGGTGTTCATCTACGCCCTGCTGGTCGCTCACGCCAACGGGTGGGCCGTGGCGATCCTGATGTTCAGCGGTGCCTCGGACTGGGCCGACGGCAAGATCGCACGGCTGCTCGACCAGTCCTCGCGGCTGGGCGCGCTGCTCGACCCGGCGGTCGACCGCCTCTACATGGTCACCGTCCCGGTCGTGCTGGCGCTCGCCGGGGTCGTGCCGTGGTGGTTCGTCGTCGTCCTGCTGGCGCGAGACGGGCTGCTGGCCGCAACGCTGCCGGTGCTGCGAAGCCGCGGGCTTACCGCGCTGCCTGTCACCTATATCGGCAAGGCCGCGACGTTCGGCCTGATGTCCGGCTTCCCGCTGGTGCTGCTGGGGGACTCGAACGCACTGTGGAGCCGCGTGGTGGGGGCATGTGGCTGGGCGTTCCTGGGGTGGGGCATGTACGCCTATCTGTGGTCATTCATGCTGTACGCGGTCCAGATGACCCTGGTGGTGCGCCGGATGCCCAAGGTGGGGACGGGCGGGTGAGCATGGCTGACAGACCCGTCCCCGTGCACTCCCTGCTGCGCAGCCTGTTGTCGGAGCACCTCGACCCCGGCTACGCGGCGGCCGCCGCCACACGCGGACCGGTTCCCCCACGTGGGCGGCAGCGGGCCTTCCGCTGGTTATGGCAGGCCCTGGCGGCGCTGCTCGTCGCCGCGGTGTTCGCCGCGGCGGTCGCGCAGGCCCGCTCGGTGGCGCCCGGTGAGCGGGCCGCCCAGCAGGTGCTGACGCGCAGTGTGCGCTCGACAGAGGTCACCGCCACCGAGTTGGCGCGGCGGCGCACTGCGCTGTCCGCCCAGGTCGACGACGTCCAGCGGCACGCGCTGACCGACAACGCCGCGGGTCAACGGCTGCTGAGTCGGCTCGACATGCTGAGCCTGGCGGCCGCCAGCACGCCGATCGTCGGCCCGGGTCTTTCGGTGACGGTGACGGATCCCGGTGTGGGACCGAACCTGTCCGATGTGTCCAAGCAGCGTGTCACCGGCAGCCGGCAGATCATCCTGGACCGAGACCTGCAGCTCGTCGTCAACTCGTTGTGGGCCAGCGGCGCCGAAGCCGTCGCTCTCGGCGGAGTCCGGATCGGCCCGAACGTGACCATCCGCCAGGCCGGTGGCGCGATCCTGGTCGACAACACGCCGGCATCCAGCCCGTACACGATCGTCGCGGTCGGGCCGCCCAACACAATGCGGGAGACGTTCGACCACAGCCCCGGCCTTCAGCGCCTGAGGCTGTTGGAGTCGTCCTACAGCGTCGGCGTGACAGTCAACGTCGCCGATGCCCTCGCCCTGCCTGCTGGATCGATCCGCGATCTCAAATTCGCCAAACCGATTGGGCCACAATGACATCAGTTTGCGATGCACGGATGCGGGTGGGGGACCGCACATGATCGGGATCGCGGCGCTGGCGCTGGGTATCCTGCTGGGCCTGATCTTTCACCCGGCGGTTCCCGAAGCGGTCCAGCCCTACCTGCCGATCGCGGTGGTCGCAGCTCTGGACGCGGTCTTCGGTGGGCTGCGCGCCTACCTCGAACGGATCTTCGACCCGAAAGTGTTCGTGATCTCGTTCGTCTTCAACGTCCTGGTCGCCGCCCTGATCGTCTACGTCGGCGACCAGCTTGGCGTCGGCACCCAGCTGTCGACGGCGATCATCGTCGTCCTGGGCATCCGTATCTTCGGCAACGCCGCCGCGCTGCGGCGCAGGCTGTTCGGGGCCTGACGGACGATGGCGTCGAAATGAGGTCAGGGTGAGCGACGAGCCGCCCGACGCCGCCGACAGGGTTGAGCACCATCGTCACGAGTTGCCAGAGGAGCTGCCGAGGCCGGGACGCTCCAGGCAGGTGTTCGGGGCGCTGGCGATTCTGCTCTGCCTCGTCCTCGGAATCGCCATCGTCACACAGGTCCGCCAGACGAAATCGGGCGATGCGTTGGACACCGCCCGTCCGGCGGACCTGCTGGTGCTGCTGGACTCCTTGCGCCAGCGCGAGGCAACGCTCAACACCGAAGTAGGCGAACTGCAGAACACGCTGAACTCGCTGCAGGCGTCGGGGAATACCGATCAGGCAGCCGTCCAGGCCGCAGAGACGAGGCTGGCCGCGCTGTCCATTCTGGTCGGGGCTGTCGGCGCCACCGGGCCGGGCGTCACCGTCACGATCGAGGATCCCGGACCTGGCGTCTCGCCCGAGTCGCTGCTGGACGTGATCAACGAGTTGCGCGCCGCAGGCGCCGAAGCGATCGAGGTCAACGACGCGCAGCAGTCCGTGCGAGTGGGCGTCGACACCTGGGTGACCGGCGCCCCCGGTTCGCTAAACGTCGATACCAAGACGCTCTCGCCCCCGTATTCGATTCTGGCGATTGGCGATCCACCGACATTGGCCGCGGCGATGAACATTCCCGGCGGAGCGGTGGACAGCATCAGGCGGGTCGGCGCACGGATGTCCGTTCAGCAGGCGAACCGGCTGGACGTGACCACCTTGCGGCAACCGAAACCACACCAATACGCTCAGCGCGTCAAGTAAGCGCATGCGAAGAAGAACAGGATTACTTGTGAGCGATATACCGGCCGACCTGTACTACACCGCCGATCACGAGTGGATTCGCCACAGCGGTGACGACGCCGTTCGGGTGGGGATCACCGATTTCGCGCAGTCGGCGCTGGGCGACGTCGTGTTTGTCCAGTTGCCCGACGTGGGCACCGAACTGACCGCGGGCGCATCCTTCGGCGAGGTGGAATCGACGAAGTCGGTGTCGGACCTCTATGCCCCCGTTTCCGGCACCGTGTCCGCGGTGAACAGCGATCTGGAAGGCAGCCCACAACTGGTCAATTCGGATCCCTACGGGGCCGGCTGGCTGGTGGATGTCCGGGTGGCGGACCCGGGTGACCTCGAGTCAGCCGTCTCGTCCCTGCTCGGCCCGCAGGCCTACCGCGAAACGTTGACCGAATGATGATGACCGGCCGCTGCGCGGTACGGTCAATACAGAGGCGGGCTGAGATTACGCGGCCAGTGAGGAGCAGCGCGTGACGGACAAGGACTCCGGCATGGGACATGACCAGAACTCCGACGACGCCACCGTCGAGACGACTTCCGTCTTTCGCGCCGACTTCCTCAACGAACTGGACGCCCCCGCGCAGCCCGGCGCCGAGAGCGCGGTGTCCGGTGTCGAGGGACTGCCGGCAGGGTCGGCCTTGCTGGTCGTCAAAAGGGGACCGAACGCGGGATCGCGCTTCCTGCTCGACCAGCCCGGCACGTCTGCGGGTCGTCATCCCGACAGCGATATCTTTCTCGACGATGTCACCGTGAGCCGGCGCCATGCCGAATTCCGTGTGGAGAGCGGTGAATTCCACGTCGTCGACGTCGGCAGCCTCAACGGAACCTACGTCAACCGCGAGCCCGTCGATTCGGCGGTGCTCGCGAACGGGGACGAAGTGCAGATCGGCAAGTTCCGGCTGGTCTTCCTCACCGGGCCCAAGCAGGGCGGCGACGGCGGAGGATCTTCGAGCCTGTGAGCGCACCCGATAGCCCGGTTCCTGCCGGGATGTCGATCGGAGCGGTCCTGGAACTGCTGAGGCCCGATTTCCCCGACGTGACGATATCCAAAATCCGCTTCCTCGAGGCCGAGGGCCTGGTGACGCCCCAGCGGGCCGCATCGGGATACCGCAGGTTCACCGCCTACGACTGCGCGCGGCTGAGGTTCATCCTCGCCGCTCAGCGCGACCATTACCTGCCGTTGAAGGTGATCAGGACGCAGTTAGACGCCCAGCCCGACGGCGAGCTTCCCCCATTCGGATCCCCCTACGGCGTGCCCCGACTGATCACCGTGCCGAAGGACGGTGAGACCGGCGCCGGTGGCGGACCGGACCCGTTGGCGGATGCCACCAATCATGTTCGGCTGACCCGGCAGGACCTTGTCGAACGCGCCAGCGTGGACGACGAACTGGTCTCGGCGCTGCTCAAAGCCGGGATCATCTCCAGCAGCCCGGGAGGCTTCTTCGACGAGCACGCGGTCGTGATCCTGCAATGCGCGCGGGCGCTGTCTGACTACGGCGTAGAGCCGCGCCACCTGCGCGCATTCCGATCCGCGGCCGACCGCCAATCGGATCTGATCGCCCAGATCGCCGGGCCACTTGTCAAAGGTGGCAAGGCCGGCGCCCGTGATCGCGCCGACGATCTGGCCCGCGAGGTGGCGGCGCTCGCAATCACCCTGCACACCTCGTTGGTCAAATCTGCCGTCCGCGACGTTCTCCAGCGCTGACGGCTAGACTTCGGTCCAAGGTTCGGGTCGACGGCTCGGTTTCCGCGCGGAGGGCAGACACAGATGGGTGAAGTTCGTGTTGTCGGCATTCGTGTCGAACAGCCGCAGAACCAGCCGGTGCTGTTGCTGCGCGAAGCCGACGGCGACCGGTACCTGCCGATCTGGATCGGTCAGTCGGAGGCCACCGCCATCGCGCTTGAGCAGCAGGGCGTCGAGCCGCCACGGCCGATGACCCACGACCTCATCAGGGATGTCATTACAGCGCTGGGGCATTCGCTCAAGGAAGTGCGGATCGTGGATCTCCAGGAAGGCACGTTTTACGCCGACCTTATCTTCGATCGCGACATCACCGTGTCCGCGCGCCCCTCGGACTCGGTAGCCATCGCACTGCGGGTGGGGGTCCCGATCTACGTCGAGGAGTCCGTGCTGGCCCAGGCCGGGCTGCTGATTCCCGACGAGAGCGACGAAGAGGGCGGCACAGCCCTCCGGGAGGACGAGGTGGAGAAGTTCAAGGAGTTCCTCGACAGCGTCTCCCCGGACGACTTCAAAGCCACCTGAAGCCCGGATATCACGGATCCGTCTCAACTGGCTCCAGGATGCCGACACGCCTGGCGGATAGCGCGCCCACCGAGCCCGATCGCGGACATACTTTGAGGACATCCTGAGGGCAACCGCGGCTGCCGATGAGCGTAAGCTCTCAACCACTCGGGCCTGAGCACTGCGATCGGCGAGAGGAACCACCGTGAGCGAGGAGCCACGTCAAGAACAGCTGGATCTGGCTGTCACCGGCGTCACCGCGGCGAGCGCCCCCGTCCAAGCCGGATTGTTCCCCGACAACTCGATCCCGGACGAGTTGGTCGGCTACCGCGGGCCCAGCGCATGCCAGGTCGCCGGAATCACCTACCGACAGCTGGACTACTGGGCGCGGACCTCGTTGGTGGTGCCGTCGATCCGCAGCGCGGCGGGCTCCGGCAGCCAGAGGCTCTACTCCTTCAAGGACATCCTCGTCCTCAAGATCGTCAAGCGGTTGCTCGACACCGGGATATCCCTGCACAACATCCGGGTCGCGGTCGATCACCTGCGCCAGCGCGGCGTGCAGGACCTGGCCAACATCACCCTGTTCTCAGACGGCACCACAGTGTACGAGTGCACGTCGGCCGAAGAGGTCGTCGACCTGCTGCAGGGCGGTCAGGGCGTGTTCGGCATCGCGGTGTCCGGCGCCATGCGTGAGCTGACCGGCGTCATCGCCGACTTCCCCGGCGAGCGCGCCGACGGTGGCGAGTCCATCGCAACCCCGGAGGACGAGTTGGCGTCGCGGCGCAAGCACCGCGATCGCAAGATCGGCTGACCTCGACCCCGCTTTTCGCGGCAAACAGACACAGAATCGCGTTGGCGCGCCCGCCGGTGTGCGCCTTTGCGTCTGTTCGCGGCTAGACTCGAGCTTGCGTCGCACCCGTGCGGGAGAGTCCCGTGGCCGCCAGCCACGGGCGCCGAAGGAGCAATACCTCTCCGTCAACCTCTCAGGCCCCCGGACCGCACGAGTTCACGGCGCCTCTGGAAAGTGGTGGCAACACCCGCCGATGGGGAAAGGCGCGCGACGCAGTCGTGCGCTGAATCTCTCAGGCACCCGGCACACGGGGGAAGACAGAGGGAGAGGGCCGCTAGTCCTCTGCCGTTTTGTTTCGCCGCCTGCCAGGAGTCCCACCGTGACCGACCAATCCGCTTTCGCCTCCCGCCACATCGGCCCGGACCCCCGGGCCGTCGCCACGATGCTCGCCGTCATCGGTGTCGAGACCCTCGATGAGCTGGCGGCCAAGGCCGTCCCGCGCGGAATCCTCGACACGCTCACCGACGCCGGCATCTCGCCCGGCCTCGACCGGTTGCCGCCGGCCGTGACCGAGGCTGAGGCGCTGTCGGAGTTACGGGCGCTGGCTGGCGCTAACACCGTCGCCGTGTCGATGATCGGGCAGGGCTATTACGACACCTTCACCCCGTCGGTGTTGCTGCGCAACATCCTGGAAAACCCGGCCTGGTACACCGCCTACACCCCGTATC